>PXTS01000042.1 GCA_003022485.1 Bacteroidetes bacterium QS_8_68_28 | reverse complement strand
CTGCGCATCTACCGCCTCGCCCAGCCCACCGCCGAGACGGTGCGCACCTGGGGATCCGACCCCCTCGACCTCGACGAACCCCTGGTGCTGTGAGGGGGCTGTCGCTGTGCCCTCGGCGCGAACTGGGGGTGCTCATGAAAAGGCGGAAAGGGCTGCGAACCTTTCTAACGGGTTCTCTCGCAATAGGTGACTTGCATGAAATCGTTTTCCGCTTTTTCAGTCGCGCGTGGCCGGGGCATGGGCTTGCGAAATGGACCTTGCAAGTCTCTGCGCGGCAGACTATTATAAGAAATGCCACACAGCACCGTCCCTTCGGGGGCGGTGCTTTTTTTTAGTCCTCCGCCGGTCCCTGGCCCGAAAACGATACGTTACACCCTCGGCGCAACCTGTTCCGGCAGCGCAGGTGAAATCCTTTACCGCTTTTCCTGCCCGCTGTCATTTCGCCATGTCTGTTCGCTCCGTCGCGCCGGTCTTCGTGGGAGTCGCCGCCGCGCTGCTGCTGTTGCCCGCTTGCTCCGTCCTCGAACGCACCACCGACGCCCCGGAAGAAGACCCGCCGCCGGAGGCTCCTGCCGAGCCGGCCCCCTCCGAGAACGACGACGAGCCGCGCACCGTGCAGGGCTTTCGCATTCAGGTCCTCACCACCGGCGACAAAGACGCCGCCGACCAGCGCGCCGCCGAGGCCGAGAGCACCTGGGGCCTCCCCGTCGAGGTCGCCTGGAAGGCGCCTTACTACCGCGTGCGCGTCGGCGCCTTCGCCTCCCGGAGCGCCGCGCAGGACGAACTCGATACCGTCAAAGAGCAGTACCCCGACGCTTTCCTCGTCCCCGACACCGTCACGATTGGTCCCGACTGATCGGTTTGCGGCCGGGACCAACCGCCAATCTACAATCGAAAATCACCAATCGCCCTGTGCGCCTCCGCTCCGCCTCCGAAACGCGCTCGCGCCTCGACGGCCTCGTCCACTTCGACACGCAGCAGTCTGCGGCTCAGGACGGCCTCGACCTCACAGCGGCTTCGATGTTCGCCTTCACCGCCCCCGGCCGGCTCGACTTCGGCGGCGACGAGGAACAGCCCGCCGAGCGCCGGCGCCTCGATCCCGAGAAGCACGACCCCGAGGACGACTACGGCTGGTGGGACCTTGAGGCGGGCACCTACGCCGTGCGCTTCAACGAAGCGGTCGAACTGGCGAGCGGCCAGGTTGCGCTCGTCGTCCCGCACGAGCGCCTGCTGCAGGCCGGCGCCCACCATCCCGTCTCGGGGTTGCGCGCCCCGCGCGAGGCAAGCGAAGCGATCGAAGCCGTGCTCAGCGTCGGCCGGGCGGGGCTGCACATCAAGGAAAACGCGCGCCTCTCGACGCTGCTGCTCTTCGACGGAACGGGGTGAGGCCGGTACGGAGCGCACCGCTCATTCGGCAGGCGCCTACACGCGCGCAGGCGCTACGCGACTTTGTTCTGGGCACGCGAAGGCGGTGACACAGGGGTGTCACGCCCGGCTCGTAGGGTGTAAAGCAACTCGCAAGAGCCTTCCTCCTCGCCCGCCCCGGTGCCATGACGCGCGATGCTCTCCCTCGCTCCCGTTCCGCCCGCCGCCGCGGCGATCGCGCCGCGCGTGATGAAGACGAACCCCGCCCCCGGCGCCGCGCGTGTTCCGACGCGCCGGCCCCTACCGAGGCGCCCGCACGGGCCGTCCCGCAAGGCCTTCCCCCCGAGAGCCGGGAGGCAGCGCGCACAGGCTCCGCGCAACACCGCGAGGACGCGCTCTTTTACGCCCCGCCTTACGTCACCGGGCGGGGCGCGGCGATCCGGGCCGCGGCCGACCGGCTGGCCGTCCGCTTCGTGGAGCACCTGAAGCCTGGCTGCGGGGTGCGCGGCGACCAGGCCGTCCTCACCCCCTACAACTGCTTCCGCCTCGACCTGTTGATCGAGCGGGAAAGCGACTCGAAGAACGTCCCCGAGCGCGTCGGCGTCTTGATCGGCGAGCGGAGCGAGGCGGAGGGCGCGCCGGCCCTCTACGACGCGCTCATCGTGGGCGCCGGGGCCGTGGACGTGCTCTACCGCTTCGACCCCGAGGGGCTGGCGGCTCACCTCAACGACGCCCTCGCGCTGATGCACCAGCACGACGCGGCGCTCTTCGAGCGCGACGAGCGCCTGCTCGCCGCCGCGTCCCAGGGGCCGTGCGCCGGCGCCATGCAGGGCCCCGAAACGCGCCTCTCCTACCCGGCCCCGCCGGTCGAGGTCACGCCGGGCCAGCTTCCCGAACGCCCCGAGGACCCGCCCGACCTGGTGATGCGCCGCCTGAGCACCGCCGCTCCCGCCGCCTGGTCCGAGGACTACCGCCGCGCCCTCGATCACTTCCGCGTGCCCGCCGCCCAGCGTTCCTCGCCCCCAGCGCTCCGGCAGCGCGCGAAAGCCGCCTGATTGCGCGAGCACGGGAAGAAAGGAAGCCCCGAGCGGCTCTGTTCGTCAGCGCTCCACCACGAAGGCCCCACGGCCCGCGCCGTCTCTTTTCTGCATCCTTCCCCGCCAGGCGTCGCCGTGAGCACCGAACGCGTATTGCGCTGGCTGATCGTCGCTATCATGCTGTGTGGGGGCCGTCGGCCTCGTCCAGGTCGTCGTCAACATCGCGGCTGGGCTGCTCAACGTGGCCGTGCTGCTGGTCCTGCTGCTGGCGGCGGCGATGCTGCGCTTCTTCGGCTATTGGCGCGAGGAGCGCCGCCGGGAGCGCGCCACACCAGGAGTGGACACCGCGCGGGAATCAGGCGTAAGAGCGGGCGCGTCGAATGCCGCCCCGTGCCCGCCGCCGCCCCGTGCCTTCGCTCGACGTCCCCCCCGCGCCCGCGCTCTCCTCACCCGTCTCCGGAGCGGCCGCTGAGGTCCACGTCGCCTCCGAGACGGCCCTGCTGAAGCATGTGCTCGTCCACGCCCCGGGGCGCGAGATGGACCTCGTCTCGCCGGAAAACCGCGAAGAGTTGCTTTTCGAAGACATTCTCTTCACCGGCACCGCGCGCCGCGAGCATGAACTGATGTGCGCGCTCTTTCGCACGGTCGCGGGCCGGGACGACGCGGTGTTGCGCCTGCGCGCCCTGCTGGCGGAGGTCTTCGAGCAGGAGGAGGCCCGCAAGCACTTCGTGGAAGGCCTCTGCCGCGCGGAGCCGGACCGCAACCTCACGGCCGTCGAAGGCGACCTGCGGGCCCTGCCGCCGGAAGACCTGCTGGCCTTCGCCCTCATGGGCCGCACCGAGCGCCTTGCCGTGACGATCCCCCCGCTGCCGAACCTCTTCTTCACGCGCGACCTTGCGGCCACGGTGCATGGCCACGTCGTGCTGGGCCACGCAGCTACGGTGGCACGCTCGCGCGAAGGGCTGCTGTTGCGCACCGTGCTGCGGTATCACCCCGCCTTCTCAGACCTCGCGGGACGCCTCATCGAATTGCCGCCCGGTGTCACCTTCGAGGGCGGCGACCTGCTCGTGCCCCACCCCGAGGTCGTTCTGATCGGGCATTCGCAGCGCACCTCCTACGGCGGGGTCATGGCGGCGGCCAACGCGATCTTTGCCGAGACGCCCGTCGAGCACGTCCTGGCCGTCGAGATCCCTCAGCAGCGCTCCTGCATGCACCTCGACACGGTGCTGACCTTCGCCGCGCCGGGGGAGTGCGTGGTGTACCCGCCGCTCTTGGAGCGGGCCGGCTTCGGCTACGCTGTGCACCTCACGCCTACCGGCACCGAGGGCCGCTTTACGTCGGACATGCGCCCGAATCTGCGGCGCGTCTTGCCGGAGGTGCTGGGGCGGGAGATCGACTTCATCCCCTGCGGCGGGGCCGACCGCCTGCACCAGTCGCGCGAGCAATGGACCGACGGCTCGAACGTCTTTGCCATCGCCCCCGGCGTGGTGGTCGGCTACGAGCGCAACCGGCGCACCTTCGAGCAGCTCCAGGAGCGTGGCTACCGCGTCGCCGGCGCGCGCAGCTTTCTGGACTATCACGCGGAAAGCGGGTTCACGCCCGGCAGCGAGAAGGTCGCCATCGAGCTCGACGGGACCGAACTCTCGCGCGGGCGCGGGGGACCGCGCTGCATGACGCTCCCGTTGGCGCGGGCGCCTGCGACGGGCGGTGGTCAAGGGGCGAGCGGTATTACGGCAGACGGCAAACCGGCCGAGAGCACCTGAGAGCGTGCGGGCGTTTTCAGAAGACGGGCGGGGCGCGCCAAACATCCGCCGTCCGAGCGGCGCAGGTGCTCACGCCAGCGCCCGGTCGAGCACCTGGGCGGGGTGAAGGGCCTCCCGCTCGGTCGTGTCCGCGATCGCTCACGTGCTCCTTTTCGTAGCCGAAGGCGCCGGCCATTCCGCAGCAGCCGGCCCCGACGGCCTCCACCGCGTGGCCGGGCGGGAGCGACAGCGCCTTCCGGGCCGGGGCGGGGCCTTCGAGGGCCTTCTGGTGGCAGTGGCCGTGCAGGAGCACGTCGCAGGGCTCGGCCTCTCCCCAGGCGTCCTCTTCGTGCAGTTCGCCGGCGGCGGCGCGGCGATGCAGCAGCTCCTCGAAAGAGACAACGATCTCGGCGACGGCCTCGGCGTGCGGGTCGCCGGGCAGCATCGACGGCAGGTCGTCGGTGAGGGCGCTGGTGCAGCTCGGCTCCAGGCCCACGACCGGGATGCCGGCCCGCGCGAAAGGCATGAGGGCCTCGACGGTGCGGAGGGCTCGCCGCTGCGCCTTGCTCACGCGCCCCTTCGAGAGCAGCGTGCGTCCGCAGCAGAGCGTCTCCTCGGGCAGGACGGGGTGCATCCCCAGCGCCCGCAGCACGCGCGTGGCGGCTTTCCCGACCTCGGGGGTGTGGAAGTTGGTGAACGTGTCGGCAAAGATCGCCACGCGATTCTTGGTTTCTGGTTTTTGGCTCCTGGCGCTCTGGGGCAAGCCATTTTCGCCCGGGTCGGTGTTTTTCTTGAACCACTGGCGGAAGGTCTCGCGCGCGAAGGGAGGGAGTTTGCGCCCCGAGGCGACGCCGAGGGTCTTTTCGAGCCCCCAGCGGACGGGGGCGAGGCGGTTGATCGCGTTGAGCGGGCGCGCCAGCAGCGTGCCGGCCACGCGGCGGCTCACGTCCGGCAGCCCGCTGAAGAGGCGGTCGCGCCACGGCAGGCCCTCCGCGTCGCGCAGCTTGGCCAGCCACTCGGTTTTGAGCTTGCCCATGTCCACGTTCGAGGGGCACTCCGTCTTGCACGCCTTGCACTGCACGCACAGGTCCATCACGTCTTTCATGCGTTCGCCCGTCAGCGCGCCCTCCGGCAGCTCGCCGCTGATGGCCATGCGCAGGGCGTTGGCGCGGCCCCGCGTGGAATCCTCCTCCTCGCGGGTGGCCATGTAGCTGGGGCACATCGTGCCGCTCCCCGTCTTGCGGCAGGCACCGTTGCCGTTGCAGAGTTCCACCGCGCCGGCGAAGCCGCCGTCCTCCGAGAAGTCCAGTTCCGTATGCGGGGCGCGCGTGCGGTACTGTGGCCCCATGCGCAGATCTTCATCCATCGGCGGGGTGTCCACGACAACGCCGGGGTTGAGGAGCCCCTCGGGGTCGAAGATGGCCTTGAGGCGGCGGTTGAGCTCGTAGAGCTCCGGCCCCAGAAATTCCTCGTTGAGCCAGCCGCGCGCGCGCCCGTCCCCGTGCTCGCTGGACACAGAACCGCCGTGGCGTGCGGCGGCATCCATCGAACCGCGCGCGATCTTTTTCATCGTCTCCAGATCGGCGGGGGCTTTGGTATCGACGAAGGGGCGCACGTGCAGACAGCCGCCGGAGGCGTGCGCGTAGTAGACGGCCCGCGTGCCCGTCTCGTCGATCAGCGCGGAGAGCTCGTCGATGTAGTCGGGGAGCTGGGCGACGGGGACGCTGGCGTCCTCGATGAAGGCCCACGGTTTCTTTTCGCTCTTGGTGCCCATCAGCAGGCCCAACCCCTCCTTCCGGAGGGTCCACACGTCTTTGATGTCCGACGGATCGGTGCGGTGCACGACGGCGTAGCCTTCGCGGTCGGGCCCCAGGGCGGCGGCTTCGAGGGCGCGCAGCCGCTCGTCCAGTTCGCCGGCGGGGTCGCCCGCGGTGCGGCTGTACTCGGTAAGGAGGATGCCCCCGGGGTCGCCGCCGCTGGGCGCTTCCTCCACGAAAGTCAGCTTGTCGGCGAAGCCGGGGGCCTGGCGGCAGCTTTCGAGAAGGGCCCCGTCGAGGAGCTCGACAGCCGAGGGGCCGGTTTCCAGCACGCGCTCCACGGCGCGCAGGGCCGCCTGCCGCGTCTGGAAGTGCGCCAGCCCCAGCGCGGTCTCGGCAGGCCGTTCCACGAGGCCGATTTCGATTTCGGTGAAGGTCATCAGTGTGCCCTCGCTGCCGCAGACGAGCCGCGCGAGATCGCGCGCGTCGCGATGGCCGGAATTGCCGTTGCCGTCGAGCTGGAAGTGCGGGTCGCCCTCGATGCCGGGGCGATGTTCGCGGAAGTCCTCGGCAGGGAGCAGGTGTTCGAGGCGGTAGCCGCTGTTGCGCCGCCAGTGGCGCGGGGTGTCGCGGGCGATGATCTCCTTGTTCTCGGCCACGAACTGGCCGATCTCGCGGCGGAGCACGCCTTCGGTCCCGTCCGCGCGGTAGCCGTCGCGCCACGCCTTTTCGGAGCGGGTGCCGAAGGCCACGGGCGTGCCGTCTGCCAGGACGCCCTTGACGGCGCGCACATGGTGGATCATGTTGCCGTAGAGAATCGAATGGGTGCCCGTGGCGTTGGTGGCGGTCATGCCGCCGAGGGTCGCGCGGTTGCCCGAGGAGGGGTCCGGCCCCACCGCGAGGCCGTGCTCGGCGGCGGCGCGGTTCAGGTCCGCCAGCACCACGCCCGGCTCGACGCGCGCGGTTTGCGTTTCGGGGTCGATCTGGCGAATGGCGTCCATGTAACGCGAGAAGTCGATCACCAGGCCCGGCCCCATCGTCTGGCCCGCCAGCGAGGAGCCGCCGCCGCGCGGGCGCACCGGCACGCCGAAGCGCGAGCACGCCGCCTGGGCCGCCTCCACGTCGGCCGGGGCGGCGGGGAAGAGGACGCCGCCGGGCATGGACTGGTACATGCTCGCGTCGGTGGCGTAGAGCGCGCGCGTCATGTCGTCGGTGCGCAGGTCGCCCTCCAGGCGCGGGGCGAGGGCCTCCGCGAAGTCGGAGGGGAGCGCGTCGGCGGGCGCGGCGTCGGAGGAAGCGGGCGCGGCAGGGCCGGGCATGGGCGGAAAGCGACTACTACGGGAACTACTGGTGGCGCTTCGCGGGCAAGCATACAAAGCCGCCGAGGCCTTCAAAAGATCCGTGCCGCGCGCCGAAGCGATCTTTGCCGGGGAGCCGGCGTTTTATCGTTCCGTGATGAATTCGGCGAACGCTTTTCCGTGATTGGGAAACAATTTCCGTGATCGGGAAGCCGCCCCGCCCGCACGTTCTTTTGTGGCTTTTGTGGACTTTCGAGATTATCCGAGGGACAGCGTATTCGCCTTTTCGCCCTTCTCGCTGCGAGGCGGTGGATGGTAAGTGGTGAGCAGTAGATGGGAGCTTCCCGCTACGGTCGCCGGCCCCTGTAAAACCATTCATCATCTGCGACTTACCATCTACCGGCCCTGTCAGTCAGCGCCGAATTTTTCGGCGTCCTGCAATCAATCTCGCAAGTGCACATTTCCGCCTCCCGCGTCATGTCTGCCCCTGAAGACGACGACTCCGAGCGCATCCTCGTGGTGGAAGACGACGAGGATCTGGCTCGTCTTTTGGAAATTCACCTGCGCGACCTCGGCTACGCGGTGGACCTCGTCCACGACGGCGCGGCGGGGCTGGAACACGCGCAAGAACGCGGTTACGTCCTGCTCATCCTCGACCTGATGCTGCCGGAGCTCGACGGAACGGAGGTGTGCAAGCGCGTGCGCGCCGAGGACGACCGGCTCCCCATTCTCATGCTCACGGCCAAGAGCGAGGAGGCCGACAAGGTGCTGGGCCTGGAGCTGGGGGCGGACGACTACGTGACCAAACCGTTCAGCATCCGTGAGCTCATCGCGCGGGTGAAGGCGCTTTTTCGCCGCGTCGAGGCGGATCGGGAAGCCCACGCCGAGGCTCCCGAGGAAATCGCCTTCGGCCCGCTGGTCATCGCCCCGCCGAAGCGCAAGGTGTGGCACGGGAATGACCTGCTGGACCTGACGGCCAAAGAGTTCGACCTGCTGCTTTTGCTGGCGCGCCACCCGGGGCGAGCGTACAGCCGCAGCGAGCTGCTGGATGAAGTGTGGGGCTACCAGTACGAAGGCTACTCCCACACCGTCAACACGCACATCAACCGCCTGCGCGGCAAAATCGAAGACGACCCCTCCGAGCCGCGCCTCGTGCAGACGGTCTGGGGCGTCGGCTACCGCTTCGCCGAGCGCGAGGAATTGGTCGGCTCATAGATAGTGGATGGTAGATGGTTCTCGCTCGGCAAACGCATTGCCCGGCAAACGCATTGCCCGGCCAGCCACCCGCCTGCTCCGTGAAAACTCCCGCACTCCCACGCCCAACCGTGCTCGACCGTTTTCGCCGCAGCTTCAGCGCGAAGGTGTCCGGACTGTTCGTTCTGCTTCTGCTGGGGCTTGGCATGGCCATCGCCGTGCTGTGCGTGCGCTCGGCCATTCGCTACATGGCCGAAGCCGACCAGAAGCTCAACCGCACCCTGGCGGCGGAGCTGGCCCCGCGCTTCGAGCCGCACCTCACCGACGGCGTCGACCACGCCGCTGTCGACAGCGTCATCAGAAGCATCACGGGCGTGAACCGGCGCATCGAGATCTACTTACTCGACGAGGAGGGGCGCGTCAAGGCGCTGCTCGGCGAACCCGGGCGCAAACTGGCCCGCCGCCGCGTGGACCTCGGGCCGATTTGGCGCTTCACGGAGGGGGCGATGCTTCCCATCATGGGAGATGACCCGCTCGACGCGGGCGGCGAGAAGCCCTTCTCGGTCGCGCCCGCCGAGGCGATGGGCCAAACCGACTGCTACCTCTACATCATCCTCGGCAGTGAGCAGTTCGCTTCCGCCGCCGACATGATCGCCAACAGCTACATCCTGCGCGGCACGCTCGGGGGCGTGGGGCTGATCGTGCTGCTCGGGAGCGCGGCGGGCGTGTTTCTCTTTCGCCGCCTCACGCGGCGGCTTCGTGCCCGACGGGAGGTCGTCGAAATGCTCGCCCAGGGCCAGCTCAACCAGCGGGTCGCCGTCGAGTCCGAGGACGAGATCGGCCAGCTCGGAATCGCTTTCAACCGCATGGCTGACACGCTTGCGGGTCGCCTCGAGGAACTGCGCCGCTCCGACCGGATGCGCCGCGAGCTCATCGCCAACGTCAGCCACGACCTGCGCAGCCCCATCGCGCTGATCCGCGGCTACCTCGAAACCCTCCAGCTCAAAGGCGACGCCGTCTCCGCCGAGGAGCGCGAGCAGTACCTCGATGTAGCGCTTCAGAGTGCCCAGCGCCTCGGCGAACACGTCGACGCGCTCTTCGCCCTCTCCAAGCTCGACACCCAGCAGGTCGAACCCGAGCCGGAACCGTTTTCCCTCGCCGAGTTGGCGCACGACCTCGTGATGCAGTTTCAACCCCGCGCCGAGGAGCAGGGCGTCCGCCTCGACGTCGACCTGCCCGAGCAGCTCGCCATCGTGCGCGCCGACATCGCGCTGACGGAGCGCGCGCTCTCGAATCTCATCGGAAACGCCCTCCACTACACGCCCGGCGGCGGAATCGTCCGCGTGGCCCTCGAAGACGAAAACGACCACGTGCGCGTCCGCGTGGCCGACACAGGACCGGGCATTCCCGAAGACGAACTGCCGCGTATCTTCGAGCGCTTCTACCGCGTGGAGAAAAGCCGAAGCCGCAAAGGGGGCGGCGCTGGGCTGGGACTGGCCATCGCCAAGAAAATCCTCGACCTGCACGGCAGCACACTCGACGTAGAAAGCACCGTGGGCGAGGGGACGACTTTCTCCTTTGCGTTGCCGGCGTAGCCCGGGGAAACAAGGATTTGCTTTTCTTGTAATTTTTTTTGGTGCCGATCTCTCCGTTATTCTGACGAGCCCTTCTTTTCATGTCGCCGGAACGAAGTGACAGCCTGCGGCACGGCTCGCCAGCGATTTTGGCTCGTTCATCGACACTGAGGTCCCTGCGTCTGCCGGCGATGCTCGCCGCGCTTTGCGCGTGCGTCGTCGGGAGCGGCGGGTGCGGGCAGCAGGAACTCCCCGACCCGTCGTCGGAAGCCTACCAGCAGGCCGTCGCCTCCTTTTACACGGGACTGGCGGCTCTCCAAGTTGGCGAGCTGGGCTACGCCGAGCAGAAGCTGACGGCGGTGACCAAGCAGGCGCCCCAGGAGCCGGCGGCTTGGGCCAACCGGGGCGTGCTGGCCATGCGCCGCAACGCGTTCGAGGAGGCGACCCGGCATCTCGAAAAAGCGCAGGACCGCGCGCCCGACAGTAATGCGCACATTCGTTTCTTGCAGGGCGTGGTGGCGCGCCAGCGCGGGGCCTTCGCGGAAGCGGCCGAGCACCTGCGCCGCGCCGCCGAGATAGATTCGAGCACCGTGAAGGCGCTCTACGCCCTCGCAAA
>PXTS01000041.1 GCA_003022485.1 Bacteroidetes bacterium QS_8_68_28 | reverse complement strand
CTTCATCAATGGGAGCAACAATCTCCGGGTCGTGAATGCCGACGGCACGGACCGGACCATTTATCTCGACGATGGGAGCGACGACGGCGCCGCAAAGACTCCCCCCACGGCGATCAACCTCGATGGCGACGATGACCTTGAGATCGCATACCTGCGGGAAGAAGACGACGATCCCGATGTTGAGTACGTCGATCCCGACGGATCCAACATTACTCCTATCTGCGGAATCTCGGTGGAGAAGAGTGTTGGACTGGTGTCCGAACGGTAGAATGAATTTCTATTGTCGTCCGGCGTCTCCCGGCCTTACGAAAAACCGGGAGAGCTACAAGAAGCAGGACGTCCTCGTCGGCCACAGCGCTTGGTAGAACCGAAGCGAGCCCGGGGCACACGCTCCTTCGGGTGCAGTCGCGTCTTTTCCCAGAGGGGAAGAGGAGAGCGTCCTTCGCCGAAAGGCGAGGGCGCTTGTCTATGGAAAGCCATTTCGTCTCGTGTACTTTTTTCCCGGTCGGTGGCCCTAATTGCACGACGGGCTGCCGCGTGGACTCCCTCGAAGCGCGTCTAAAGGCGCGAGGAGGGGATGAAAGGCGCGGCACAGTTTTTTCGACGCTCTGCACGTGCCCGGCGAAAGCGCGCCGCTGCCGCAGGCCGTTCGTTTGCTGCCGCAGGCCGTTTGTTTCCGGGCTGCTTTTTCAGAAAATAGCGCGTTCCCGGCTCCCGCGATGCCCCGCACCGACCTCAACGACATCCTTCGCGACAACGCCGCCGGCGACGTGGCGGGCAACGGCGCGGCGAGCGACGAGGACGCCGCGCCCGGCAGCGACGGGGCCTCCGACGACGACTGGGGGCGCTCGCAGCCGGAGGCGCGCGTGGCCGCCGCTGGCCCCGAGGGGCCGGCGCTCCCGGAGATCGGCGAGACGATCCTCGAGGGCATTCCCGAGACCGCCGAGCGCCAGGACCGCGTGCGCTACCTGGCCGACCAGGTCGAGTCGCTGCTGGAGGAAGACCAGGCCGAGCTGCGCCGCACGATGGAGCAGTACATCAAGCACATGCTCGAAATCGGTGCCAGCGACATCGACATGGGCGGGCCCGGCGCTGCCGGCCAAGTGTGGTACCGCATCGACGGGGACAAGCGTCCCGACGAGGCGATGGGCACGGATCACGACCTCGACGAGACGGACTTGCTTTTCCTCAGCCTCCTCGACCGCGAGCAGGTGGACATCCTCTTCGAGGAGGGCTCGGTGGACTTCTCCCACCAGCTCCCGCTGAAAGGACAGGACGGGCGGCGCCGCCGCTTTCGCGTGACCTGCTACTTCGACTACGACCGGCTCGCGCTCAACATGCGCGCCATCGAAGACACCACGCGCCCGCTCGGCTCCCTCGGCTTTCACCGCGCCATCGAGCAGGGGCTGATGTTTCGCCACGTGCGCGACGGGCTCACGCTCGTCACCGGCGTCACCGGCAGCGGCAAGTCCACCACGATGGACGCCATCGTGGACGCCAACAACCACGACGTGCCCGCCCATGCGGTCATTATCGCCAAGCCGGTCGAGTACATGCACCGCTCGGACCAGTGCATCATCCGCCACCGCGAGGTCGGCAAGGACTGCCGCACCTTCAAGGAAGGCATCACGCAGGCGCTTCGCCAGGACCCCGACATCGTAGTGGTCGGGGAGATGCGCGACCCCGAGACGATCTCGGCAGCGCTGGAGATCACCGACTCCGGCCACAAGGTCTTCTCGACGCTGCACACCTCCAGCGCGATGGAGACCATCGACCGCGTGGTCGCCGAGTACCCGCCCAATGAGCAGGAGCGCGTGCGGGTGCGCCTCGCCGACGTGCTGCGCTGCGTCATCAGCCAGAAGCTGCTCCCCGGGCTCGACGGCGGGCGCGTCCTGGCCAAAGAGGTGCTCTGGATGACCTCCTCGGCCCGCGCGGCGATCAAAAACGAGAACGTCAACGAGATTTACCAGATGATGTGGGAAGGCGGCAACCTCGGCCAGACGACCCTCGAGCAGGACCTGAATCGTCTGGTGCGCCGCCGCGAGGTCAGCCCCGAGGACGCCCTCGACTTTGCCAACAACAAAAAACGTCTCAAACGTCTGCTGCGGTGAGTGGGAAGTCGTGAGCAGTGAATGGCGGCGTGCCCTCACACTTCCAAACCTCCGCTCTCCCAGACCTCCGCTCTTCCAACCCCCACGCCCCCCAATGACCGACGACGTCAAAGAACTCGTGAGCGACTTCCTGCCCGGCGGATCGGAGGAGGGCGAAGAGTACGCGCTGGGCCTCGTCGTGGCCGAGCGGCACCTGCACGCGCTTCTCCTGGAGCGTAGCCCCGAGGGCACCGAGGTGGTGCGCCGCTTCACGCGGCGGCGCGGCGGCAGCTACGCGGCGGGCGGGGGCTTCGCCGACGAGGACGACTACGGCGCCGGGACGCCCGGCCTGGAAGGCGAGGAGACCAGCGGTGGTGACTTTACCATTCAGTTCGGCGACGACGCCGGCGGTGGGGACGATAATCTCTTCCTCGGCTCCGAGTTCGGCGACCTCGAAGGGGACGACGACTTCGACGGCGCCTCCTTTGGCAGCAGCGGCGCGAACGGCGGCGCGGCCGCGGACTTCTCGCTGGAGCTGGGGGACTTGCTGGAGGAGTGCGCGAACGCCGGCTACCCCGACCCCGCGCTGGCCTTTTGCCTTCCGGCCTCCGACGTGACCCAGGTCGAGGTGGTGCTGGACGACGTGGAGGCAGCCCCCGGCGAGGCCCCTCCCGAGGAGGTGGACCGCAAGACGCTGCGCGAAGCGCTGGACGGCCAGTACGACGGCCAGCTCGAAAAGGAACGCTTCGCCTTCCTTCCCATGACGCCCACGCCGGAGGGGCAGGCGCGCTTTCTCGCGCTGGTGGGCCGGCCCACCGACCCGGTCGTCTCGACGCTGCGCGCGATGAAGGGCCAGAACGAACGCCTGCCGGGGCACGGCCTCTCGGAGGCCGAGCCGTCGCTCTACCTCGGCCTAACGCGGGCGGCGCTGGCCAATGCCGGAGCCGAGCAGGACGATGCCCTCGTCGTGCGCGTCGGCGAGGAGAACACGCTGGCGCTCTTCACGCGCGGGCCGGCCGTCCACCAGGTCGAGACGCTGCGCTCGCTGACTGCCGAGGACGACCCCGAGACGGTGTGCAGCCGCGTGCTCTTGCTCCAGGACGAGTATGGCATCGACGACATGGAGCACGTGCTCGTGGCCGGACCGGGCCAGGAAGAGGCCGCTCTGGTGGAAAGCTTCGAGATGTTCTTCCCCGAGGCGCACGTTGAGCCGATGCGGCGCCACCTCCCGGCCGGCGCCACGGCCGAGGACGATCCGGCCGCCGGCCTCACGGCCGTGGCTGCGGCGCTGCGCCTCACCGGTCACGCCGACTACGCCCCCTACTTCGAAGATGTGGACCTGCTCCCGCCGAAGCTGCTGATCCGGCGCTTCGAGCTGCCCTTTAGCAGCGCCGTGCCGCTTCTGCTGGCTCTGCTGGCGGTCGCGGGCATTTTCTTCGGGGTGCGCTACCAGCACATGGAGAGCGAGCAGGCGGAGGTGCAGCGCCGCCTCGACGCCTACCCCGAAAACTTCGCCGAGAAGACGCCCAAGCAACTCCAGGCCGACATCGACAGCGTGAAATCCACTTCCGAGCGTTATATCGACGGGCTGGAGACGCTTGACGACCTGCTGATGGGCAGCGACCAGTGGAGCCACGCCCTCGCCAAGATCTCGCGCGGGACGGCAGCCGTCAGCGGCATCTGGGTGGAGAACTGGACCCCGCAGTCGCAGTCCGTGCGCCTGCAGGGCAACGCCACGAGCCGCGACCGCGTCGTCGAGCTCGCCGAGCGCACCGAGGGCCGCATCCAGAGCGTCACCTTTTCGGAGATTCGCGAGTGGCCGGTCTACTCCTTCTCGATGGAGGTCCCGCTGAAGAAGGGCCTGCCGGAGGCCACCAAGTACCTGCGCGAACAGGCCCTTGCCTCCGCCGACTCCGCTGCTGCTTCTGCGGGCGCCCCCGCCAGCGCCAGCGGCCAGAGCGCCGGCGGCCAGCCCAGCAACGCGCCGGACAACTGACCCGCCCCCTTTCTCCCACGCCCCCACGCACAACATGCAAAAGCCCGACCTGCCTACGATCATCGTCGGCGCGTTGCTCGCGCTGGTCGTCGCGACCGGCGTGTACGTGACCTACGTGCGCCAGCCCGCCGAGCTGGACCGGCTCGAAAAAGCCGAAAAGGCCGCCGAGATGAAACAGGCCGAGATGCAGGAGCTGCTGACCGAATACTCGCAGTCGCAGGCGCAGGCGCGCAAGGTGACGAGCAAGTGGCGCTCCCGCTACAAGGTCGTCCCCGATTCGCTGACGACCCCCGAGGTCGTCGGCTACCTCAACAGCATGACACGCGACGGCTTCGAGACCTTCGACATCAGCATGCAAGGCGTGCAAGAAGGCGACGCCTACAACCACTACACGCTGCGCGCCACAGGCCGGGGCTACTTCTCGAGCCTCTACCAGTTCATCTGGCAGGTCGAAAACAGCCGCAAGTTCTATGCGGTCGAGGACCTCAACCTCAACCACATCGATCTCATCACCGAGGTGGGCTCCGAGCGAGCAAACGCGCGCGACCCAAGCGAAGAGGGGGAGAAAAAGCGCAAAAAGCTCCAGGTGATGGTGTCCTTCAATATGAGCATCAACGCCTACTTCGGCGGTCCCGAGGGCGTGGCGGCCTCCGGCAGCGAGTGGCGCCCGGCCGGGGAGGACGGCAAGCCGCAGGCGCGTTCCGCCTCGCTCCCGCCGGTGCCCTCGAAGGTACTGGCCGATGCCGACCCCAACATCAACCCGTTCTTCCCGGTCATCATGGAGCAGGTGCCGCCCAACTCGCGCGGGCTCCTCGACCTCGACCAGTCGAAGCTGGTCTCCATCGTCGGGGGCAAGGCGGTCTTCAAAGGCCCGGACGGCGAAATGGAAAAGCTGGGCGTGGGCGACGACGTGTACCTCGGCCAGATCACCGAGATCGATCCCGCGCGGGGTCGCGTGCGGGCCGTTCTCAACCGCGGCGGCATCATCGACGACGTGGAGAAAACGCTGGGCATCGAAGACGCTTACCAGGGCGTGACCGGCACCGCGCCGATGCCCGCCCCGCAGGACGCGAGCGACAGCGCGGCCCGGGGGACGCAACGCGCGGGCGGATCGACTGCGCGGCAACGCGAGAACCAGGCCCGCCAGATGGGCAGCAACTCGCAGGGGCAGACGTCGCAGGGCGGCTCCTCGCAGGTAAACCCCTCGGGCCAACGTCGGTCCACCGAGGAGCGCAAGAAGGCCCGGCAGCAGCGCATCCGCCGCCGGCAGGCCCAGCAGCAACGTGCGCGGAAGCAGCAGGGCGGCGACGGCCGGTAAGCGCCCCACGCTCGCAGCTTCGTTCTTCTTTTCCGTTTCTCTTTTTCTGCTAATGACCCGACGCCTACCAGTGTTCGCTCCTTGCCGCCGCCTCGCCGGCGCGTTTCTCGTCGTTGCGCTGCTGGTGCCAGCGGTCGCGCCCTCGCCGGCCGCTCATGCACAGCAGGATCGCCCCGATCGTGACCAAACGCGCAACGTGCCGCCCGACCAGGTCGTCTCGTTCGTGCCGTCGACGCCATTCAACGAGTTCATTCAGTTCATCAACCCGATCTTCGAGCGGGTGGCCGGCAAGACGGTCGTGGACCCGCAGGACCGCAACACGCCCATCGGCGTCTCGATCCAGGGGGCGCAGTTTTTTGACGCCTTCGAGGCGGTCCTCGCCGAACAAGGGCTCACCTACCGCGAGACGGAGCGCTTCTTCGTGATCGAGCAGGCTCCCGAGGAAGATCCTGCACCGACGGTGGACGGGGAAGGCGACGTGACCGCAGACGGGCAGGCGCAGCAGCAGCCGGCCACGATCAACACGCGCGAGATCGAAATCAACGCCATTCTCTTTGATCTCAACAAGACAAAGGCCCGCCAGCTGGGGCTGAACTGGAGCGCGCTCTTCGGGCCGCTTCAGGGCGGTGGGGCCGGCGGCGGCGTCGGCGGTGGAGGCGGTACCGGCGGCGGGGGCCAGGGCGGCAGCAGCGAGCCGTTTTTCGTGGAGACCGAGGGGATCTTCGAGCCGCTGGAGAACATCCTCTCCGCGCCCGATCAGGTCGAGCTGGCGACGCTGATTCGCTTCTTCAACTTCCTGGAGCAGGAAGGCGTGGGCAAGACGGTGGCCAACCCGAAGGTGACGGTGCAGAGCGGCCAGGAGGGACAGATCCAGATCGGCCAGG
>PXTS01000040.1 GCA_003022485.1 Bacteroidetes bacterium QS_8_68_28 | reverse complement strand
CTGGAGGCCGGAAGAGCGGTCGTAGAAGATGACATGGTCGCGTGCGGCGAAGAGGTCCTCGGCCAGGAAGTCGCGCAGGGCAACGTATGCGGATTTCCCACCGCCCGCGTCGCTGCCGACACGGCTGCTGGGCACGAGGTCGTGTGTGTTGCCGTGCAGGATAAACTGCGCGAGCGTGCCGGTGAGGTACTTGCGCCCGAGCTGCTGCGCCCACGTGGGATAGGTGGCGCGGCCCTCTTCGGAAATCGAAGCTTCGGAAATCGAAGCCGCCTCGTCACCGGTCGGCGCGGAGGGGGCGTTCATGTCACTCGGGGGCAACGCGTGGCGCGAAAGGAAGGAGGGAGCGGCGTCGTGCGGTTGCTACTCGCCAGCGCGCGCGGGAGTTGCAGGCCCGTTCGCGGGCACCTCCGCGGCCCGAGGGCGTGTGTAGACACAGCAACGTTTTCTCGCACCGCCCCGCAGGCCCATGGCGCCCGAGGTGCTCACGCCACCGTGATGTCGTCGTCGAGGTAGACGTCCTGGATGGCATGCAATATCTCGACGCCCTCGTCCATCGGCCTCTGGAAGGACTTGCGCCCGGTGATGAGGCCGGTGCCGCCCGCGCGCTTGTTGATGACGGCGGTGCGCACGACCTGCTGGAGGTCGTTCTCACCGCTGCCGCCGCCGCTATTGATGAGCCCCACGCGGCCCATGTAGCCGTTGGCCACCTGGTAGCGCGTCAGGTCGACGGGATGGTCGCTGGAGAGCTCCGTGTAAATGCGCGGCTCCTGCTTGGCGTAGCCGCTGCCGTCCTGTTCTTTCTCGTGGATGGCTTCGAAGCCGCCGTTCAGGGTCGGCTGCTTTTGCTTGACGATGTCTGCCTCGATGGTCGCGCCGATGTGGTTGGCCTGCCCGGTGAGGTCGGCGCTGGCCTCGTAGTTCTTGCCGTTCATGCGGAACTCCTCGTTGCGCACGTAGCACCACAGAATTGTGATCATTCCCAGGTCGTGCGCCTTCGAGAAGGCCCTTGAGATCTCCTTGATCTGCCGGCGGCTCGCCTCGCCGCTGCCGAAGTAGATCGTTGCGCCCACGCCCACGCAACCCATCTCGAAGGCGTCCTCGACGCTGGCGAAGAGCGTCTGGTCGTGGAAATTGGGGTAGGAGAGCAGCTCGTTGTGGTTGATCTTGAGGATGAACGGGATCTTGTGCGCGTATTTGCGCGCCACGTTGCCCAGCACGCCGAAGGTGGTGGCCACGCCGTTGGTCCCGCCCTCGATGGCGAGTTGGACGATCTTCTCGGGGTCGAAGTAGTCGGGGTTGGGCGCGAAGCTGGCGCCGCCGGTGTGCTCGATGCCCTGGTCCACCGGCAGGATGGAGATGTAGCCGCTGCCGCCGAGGCGCCCGTGGCCGTAGAGCGCCTGCATCGAGCGCAGGACGCGCGGGTTGCGGTCCGAACCGGCCCACACGCGGTCCACGAAGTCGGGGCCGGGCAGGTAGAGCTTCTCTTTCGAGATCGTCTCGCAGTCGTGATCGAGCAGGTACTCTGCCTCGTCTCCCAGCAGTTCTTCGGCGCGGGAAGAGGCACCGGCGGGGGCACGTTGCTGTCTGGTGGCGGGGGCGGTCATCTCAGCCATTTTCCTTCAGGGGAAAGAGAAAGAGGAAAGAAGGGACAACAGGAAAAACCAACATAATGGGCAGCAGCGTATTTCGCACCTTAGCAGCCGCGCGATAAAATAACAATGCTGAAATTTGTCGCCGGGCGAGACGTGCCTTCATGCCGCCTGCGCGCGCACCGCATCGGGAATGCGTGCCGGGTCGTCGAAAAACGACGGCAGCGCGCGCGCCAGAAGCGGCGCGGTCAGCAGCCCGCGCGAGCCCAGCGCGGTGAAGACCCAGATGCGCCGGCTGTCGTGGCACCCGTCGCCTCCCGGTAACGGGCCCACCGCCGGCAGGTGCGACCCCGGCGGCGAGACGCGCGCCCCGGCCCGCGCCTCGACGACCTCTGCCTCCGCCAGCGGCGGGAGCATCTGGCTCACCTTGCCGAGGATGTACCGGCGGCCCTCGTCGGTCGGCCTGAGGTCGTCGAAGTCGTGTTCGTAGGTGCTGCCGGCCAGCAGCGTCCCGTCGCCGCCGGGCTGGGGGACGACGTAGCCGTTGCTCGAGAGGCTGCCGGGCAGCGCCGCGCCTTCGAGGGCCGGGGGGCGGCGCAGACGCAGCGTCTGGCCTTTCACCGCGTGCAGGGCCAGCGGTGCCAGGGCGGGGAGCAATCCAAAGCCCTGTCCCACGCACAGCAGCAGGCGCGCAGCCTCGATGGACTCAACCCCGTCCTCCCGCTCAACGTCGACGGCCACGCCCTCCGCCCGCGCCGTCCAGCCCGTCACCCGCGCGCCGGAATCGACGGCCGCGCCGTTCCGGCAGGCGGCATTCAGGAGCGCCTCGACGAGCGCGGGCACGTCCGCCGCGCCGCCGTCGGGAATCCAGAGCGCGCCGTGGGGCGACTGCACGGCAGGGAAGCGCTCCGCGACCGCCCCCGACGCGAGCCACTGGGTGCGCGTGGGGTGCTCCGAGGCCGTGTGCTGGAAAAAGCCGGCCTGCTTCTCGGAGCGCGCCGGGCGCAGGACGCCCGTTTCGTCAAACACCGCTTCCGCGCCGGCCGCGCGGGTGATCCAGCGGAGCGCGTCGAGGGCCTCGCCAAGGCGCCACGTGGGGCGGGCCTTGCGCGCCATGAACGGATTGACCGACCCCGCCGCCGCGCCGCTCGCCCCGGCGCCGGGGGCTTCCGCTTCCAGGAGCTGTACCGCATGGCCCGCGCGGCTCAGGCAGAAGGCCGCGCAGGCTCCAGCCAGTCCGCCGCCGGCGATGAGTACTCCGGAAGAAGACATGGTGGGAGGACGTAAAGAGATGAGCAGGGGGGCGGGGTAAAGAGGGTAAGCGTCGGCACAGCAGAAAGGGAAGTTCGTAGAGCAGAGTCCGCGTAAAAACGTTCGTCCAATACCGCTTTGCCTGTGCCCAGTCGTCCTGTCGTCGTCGTCGGAGCAGGCACGGTCGGGTTGTCCATCGGCTGGCGGCTGGCGGAGGCGGGGCAGCCGGTGACGATTTTCGACGAGGGAAAAGCGGGGCGCGGCACCTCGTGGCAGGCCGCCGGGATGCTCGCGCCGGACGCGGAGATCGGCTTCGAGGAGTTGGACCTCTACGCCCTCAGCCGCGAGAGCTTGCGCCGCTGGCCCGCCTTTGCCGAAGAGCTGGAAACCGCCAGCGGCCAGAACGTGGACCTGCGCACCGAGGGCACCTTCGTCGTCGCCGATGACCCCGACAGCGCCGAGCGACTGCGCCGTCTCTACGACTTCCAGCAGAAGCAAGGACTGGACGTGGAATGGCTTTCGTCGGAGGCGGCGCTGGAGCGCGAGCCGTTTCTGGCTCCGCGCCTGTCTGCCGCCGTCTTCGCCCCCGCCGACCACCAGGTGGATAACCGTCGCCTCCTGCGGGCGTTGCGCGTGGCCTTCGAGGAGGCGGGCGGCACGCTCCGCGAAGACACGCCCGTCCAATCCGTCGCCCCCCGCAGTGACTACCCGACCGTGACGACCGCGAGCGGCGAGCGCGCCGAGGCGCGGGTCGTCGTCGTGGCCGCCGGCACGGGGACGCGCGGCATCGAAGGGCTGGAAGGCATGCCCGCCGTACGCCCGGTCAAAGGGCAGATGATCGAGCTGAAGGCCGCGCGCCCGTTCGCCCTGGAGCACGTCGTGCGCGGCCCCGACGCCTACCTTGCGCCCAAGAGCGACGGACGCCTGCTGGTGGGGGCGACCAGCGAGGAGCGGGGCTTCGACCGGCGCGTGACCGCCGGCGGCCTCTTCGAGCTCCTGGAGGGCGCGCGCCAGGTCGTGCCCGGCATCGATGAATTGGAGGTCACCGCCACGTGGGCGGGCCTGCGCCCTGCCGCGCGCGACAACGCCCCGCTTCTGGGTCCCAGCAGGCTGCCGGGCGTCGTGCTGGCGACGGGCCACTACCGCCACGGGGTGCTCCTCTCGCCCGTCACCGCCGAAGAGGTCGCCCGGCTGGTGCTCGAAGGGGAAACCTCGCGTTGGATCGAGCCGTTTTCACCAGCCCGCTTCAACAAGGCCCCGACCGCCGCATGAACGCCCCTGACACGACCGACGCCGCCGCGTTCCGCATCACCGTCAACGGGGAAGAAAAGCGCCTGCCGGAGGCGGAGGCCAGCGTAGCTGCGCTTCTCCGTCATCTGGGCATCGACCCCGAGCAGCCGGGCCTCGCCGTGGCCGTCGACGACGAGGTCGTGCGCCGCCAGGACTGGGGCGATACGCGCCTGACGGGCGGCCAGCGCGTCGAGCTCATCACGGCCCAGCAGGGCGGGTGAGGCGATTGCAAACGGGGGGTGGAAATTTCAAACGGGTCGCCGATCGAGACCCTCGAGCTCCAAACCCGAAACCGCGAAGCCCCATGCCCGCTACGCTCGAAAACGGCACCGCGACGGCGCAGCGCGAGGACGCTGCGCTCACGTTCGGAGATCACACCTTTTCCTCGCGGCTTTTGGTCGGAAGTGGGGGATACGCCAGCCCGCAGGTCATGCTCGACGCGTTGGGGGCCGCCGGGGTCGAACTCGTAACCGTCTCCATTCGCCGCTCGAACCTCGACGCTGACGCCGGGGGACCGCTCTCCATCCTGCGCGAACACGGCTACCGGGTGCTTCCGAACACCGCCGGCTGCTTCACGGCGAAGGAAGCCGTGCTCACCGCCCAGCTCGCCCGCGAGGCGCTCCAGACGGATCTCATCAAACTCGAAGTCATCGGGGATGACGAGACGCTTTTGCCCGACACCGAGCAGCTTATCAAGGCCGCAGGCCGGCTCGTAGACGACGGCTTCACGGTGCTGGCCTACGCCAACGACGATCCCATCGTGTGCCGCAAGCTCGCGTCGCTGGGGTGCGCGGCGGTCATGCCCGGCGGGGCGCCCATCGGGAGCGGGCAGGGGCTGTTGAACCCGTACAACCTGCGCCTGATCCGCGAGGAGGTGCCCGCCGAGACGCCGCTCATCGTGGACGCGGGAATCGGCACGGCCTCAGATGCGACGCAGGCGATGGAGTTGGGCTACGACGGGCTTCTGGTGAACACTGCCATCAGCGGCGCGAAGCATCCCGAGAAGATGGCCCGTGCGATGCGCCGGGCCACCGAGGCGGGCCGCGGGGCCTTCGAGGCGGGCCGCCCCCCGCGCCGCCGCTACGCGCAGGCGTCCTCCCCAACCGAGGGTCGATTGACCGTGGAGGATGGACGATGAATCCACGTTCCACCTGGACCCGCCGCCCGCCGTCCGCCGGTCGTCCCTCCCGCGCCTGGCGCTGATCGCAGACGGCTTCACGGAGGCCGGCAGGGCCGACCGCACCGTCGAAGCCGTTCGCGCCGGCGTGCCCTGGGTTCACCTGCGCGACCATGCGGTGAGGAAAGAGGCGTTTGCAAAAGCCGCCCGCGAACTGACCGGGCGCCTCTGCCGGGCTACATCCGGCGTGCTGATGTCCATCAACAGCCGGACGGGCGTGGCCGAGGCGCTCGGGATGGGTTTGCACACCGGGCGGTATGGGCCGACGCCGGGCGTGGCCCGCGAGCGGCTGCCCCCGGATGCACTCGTCGGCGTCTCCACACACGGGCGCGACGAAGCCGAAGCAGCGCGCGGCGCGGCGGACTACTTCTTTTTTAGTCCCGTTTTCCCGACCGCCAGCAAGCCGGGCCACCCCGGCGCGGGCCTAAAAGCGCTGCGTGACTTTTGCCGGGCGTTTCCCGCCCTCCCCGTTCTCGCGCTCGGCGGCGTCACGCCGGAGCGCACAGCCGCCTGCCTCGACGCCGGCGCCCACGGCGTAGCCGTCCTCTCAGGCATCCTCCACGCCGACGCCCCGACCGACGCCACCCGCGCTTACCTGAAAGCCCTCCCCAGCGAGTGAAAAACCAAAAACCAGAAACCAAAAACCAAAAACCTCCAATTGCCCTCACCCTCGCCACGAGCGACTCGGGCGGCGGGGCCGGCATCCAGGCAGACCTGAAGGCCATGCAGGCCCACGGCGTCTACGGGGCGAGCGTGCTGGTGGCCTCGACCGCGCAAAACACGCGCGCCGTCACCGACGTGCACGCCTTCCCGACCCGCCACATCGAGGCGCAGTGCGACGCGGTGGCCGACGACCTGGACATTCAGGCGGCCAAAACCGGGATGCTCTTCTCTGACGAGATCGTGCGCACCGTTGCGCAGAAGGTCGAGGAGCACGAGTTGTTTCCGCTCGTCGTGGACCCGGTGATGATCTCGAAAAGCGGTGACACGCTTCTTCAGGACGACGCCGTCGAGGCGGTGCGCCGGAAGTTGCTCCCACAGGCCACGGTCGTGACGCCCAACGGCCACGAAGCCGCGCGCTTGGCTGGCATGAACGAGCTGCGCAGCGAAGAAGACGCCCGCGAGGCGGCGCGGGTCATGTACGACCGGGGGGCGTCGAACGTGCTCGTCAAAGGCGGCCACCTGGCTGAAGAAGAGGAAGCCGTGGACGTGCTCTTCTCGGGCGGTGACGCGATGCACACGCTCCGCGCCGAGCGCCTCGACACGCCGCACACGCACGGCACCGGCTGCACCTACGCCTCGGCCATCGCAGCGCAGCTGGCGCGCGGCCATGCGCTGCTCCGAGCCGTGCGCCGCGCCAAGCGGTACGTCACCGAGGCGATCCGCCACGGCTTCGCCCTCTCCGGCGCGCCCGCCGAGGGCAGCCACGGGCCGACGCACCACTTCTACTTCCTGGACGGCCATGAGGCCGTTCCCACCGAGGAAAACGCTTGAAAACGGCGAAG
>PXTS01000039.1 GCA_003022485.1 Bacteroidetes bacterium QS_8_68_28 | reverse complement strand
GCCACGGCGAAGAGCGTCCCCTCCGTCGCGCCCAGCAGGGTCGTCGCCGCGAGGAAGCGGTAACGCCCGTCCTCCAGGCGGGTCCGCCGGTCGGGCGGAGCGCCGCCCGCACCGCGCGCCCGGCGCACGCGCCGGCGCAGCGCCTCCACCTCCTCCGCTGAAAGCGCGCGTTGCTCGCGCAATGAGCGCCCGCCCTCCGCATAGCGGATGACCAGCTCGTACGCGCCTTCCCCCTGCCGGAAGAGCCGCGCCTCCTCGAAGCCCTCCACCTCGGGGAAGAGCCCCAGCCGCTCGCGCAGCTCCGCATCGATCACCGTCACCTCGCCCGCTTCATCGAACGCGACTTGCACCTCCTGCGCCTGCGCGGCGGGCGCGGCCAGCAGCAACGCGACTGCCAGCAGGAAAAAGCAAGCGCCGTTCGTCTTCGCGTCGATCTTCGAGCGGAAAAGGGGCCGTGCGCGTAGCATCGTAAGCGGAAGAGGTCAGGGAAAAGGCGTGCTCGGCGAAAGCGCGTCTCGGCTTGGGCGGGCGCACGCATGAGTCACGCATGAGTATAGCCGAACGGCGCGTCCAAAATCCAAAAAGTAACTCTTCCGCTGCCGATATGCGCCGCAAGGGACGAAGGCCCCCGGCGCGTCGCCTGCCAGATTGGGCGCCCCGCTTGCCCCCGCCTCGAAACGCGAAGCCCTGAAACCGCAAATCTTTAGAACGCCGGCTCCAGGAATACCGCGTTCAGAAACATCCCATTCGTCCCGTACCAGAAGGCGCGGAAGTTGGGGTTGTCCGCGAAGACCGTGACCTGCCCGTCGCCCTCGCCCTGGGTGGCCACGGCCATGCTGCCGGCGGCCTTGCGCCGCATCTCTGCGGAGATGTAGCCGGAGAGGCGCGGCGCTTCGGTGTAGGTCGCCACGCGCTCCCCCGGCCCCGTCGGCGGCTCGAAAAACGTCGTGCCGCTGGTAAAGAAAGGCATCGTGTCCCCCGAGTAGCCGTACATGAGCGGGTGCGTGTCGTCGATCTCGGCGCGGAAGATCGAGCCGCCGATCTGCTGCGCACCGTAGGCGTTTTGAAGGTCCTCGTAGGGCACGTCCTGGAAGAGCGAGTCGGTGTCCACGTCGGCCTTCTTCTCCAGGTCGGCCAGTTCGTGCTCGGCGGCCCAGCCGGTGGCGTCGTCGAGAGCGATGAGGTGGCCGCCGCCTCGCACCCACTGCTTAACTGCTTCCGGCGGCATATCGCCGTAGCCGTACCCGCCGGCCATAACGAGCGTGTTGTAGCGCGCAAGGGCACCCGCATTGTCCACCTCCTCAGTGTTTAGCAGCGTGATGGGCGTGCCGAAGCGCTCGGTCATCAGGTGCCACACCTCGCCGGCGTTGTAGCTACTGGTGCCTTCGCCCACCAGCAGCGCCAGCTTCGGCTTTTCGAGCACGGGGGCGTTGTCGCTGCCGAGGTCCGGCCCGCCACGTGTGAGGCCGCTTTCGAGCGCGAAGATCTGGACGTGATCCTGCCCGGCGGCCCGGCGGGCCATCGCGTAGATCGAGTCGGGCGAAGGGTAGTCGCTGGGGCCTTCGAGCGAACGGGAGCGCACGGGAATCACGACCGTGCCGCGCGGGAAGTCGCGCCCCCGGCCGCCGACTTCCGCCTCGACGGACTCGGTAAGCAGGCGCGGCTCGATCCCGGCCTCTTGGAAGCGGTGCAGGGCGCGCGGGGCGAAGTAGCGATCCCACCGCATCAGGTAGGCGTAACTCGAGCGCCCGCCCGCCAGGCGCCCGCCGTCGTACGCGACGGGCGTGATCTCCTCGCCCAGCAGGCCCGACGCCCCGTCTTCGATCTCGGCGTAGTCGGTGTTGAAGGCCAGCGGCAGCGTCCACGTCGAGACGTCGTAGAAGAGCGAGTCGGGGAAGGTCGTGGTGCGCTCCATGAAGGCGTTCACGAGCCGCCCCTGCGTCTGACCGGTGGGGACGACGTACGCCCGCCCGGCCTGAAACGTCTTTCCGTCCTGCTCCACCGGCTCGGCCAGGCGGTGGATCTTCACGTCGTGGCGCTGGAGAACCTTCGCCATGGCCTGCGCGCGGGTTCGCTGGCCCTCCATCCCGACGACGTAGGCGTTCACCGCCGCCTCGTCGGCAAAGTCGTCGGCAGAGGCGTAGAAGTCGCGCTGGTAGCCCAGGAAGTCGGTACGCATTTCTGCCAAGCCCCGCAGCGAGGAGAGCGAGGTGGTGAACTGATTGCGCACGGTGAAGGCGTAGTGCAGGACGCCCCGGTTGGTCTCCTGCTTGAGCGAGCGCGAGCTGGCCTGCTCGAAGAGAATTCCGACCGACCCGTTCACGTCCGGGTACGTCGAGCCTTTGCCGTAGTAAAAGTCGTCGAAGGACTCGCGCGTGTAGTAGAGCGAGCCGATGTCGTCGAGCGCTCGGGCGTGGTACTCCGCAAGGCGGCCGGTGAGGTCCTGGTTCTGCTGCGGTGTGTTGGGATTGGTGCGGCTGGGAATGCCCGGCTGGAAGAAATAGCTGTCGTTCTTGCCCATCTCGTGGAAGTCCGTCACGAGCTGCGGGTGCCAGTTGTGAAAGACGTCCAGGCGCCCCTGGGTGGCCGGGTGCTGGGCGGGCAACCAGTCGCGGTTGAGGTCGAACCAGTAGTGGTTGGTGCGCCCGCCGGGCCAGGGTTGCTCGTGCTCGCGGTCCTGCGGGTCGGCGGTGGGCGCCTCGCCGCGATTCTGGTTGACCCAGGTGGTAAAGCGGCTGCGCCCATCGGGGTTGAACATCGGGTCGATGATGGTGACGAGGTTTTCGAGTTTGCCCTCGATGGCGGGGCCGCGCCCGGCAGCCAGGTGGTACAGGAGCAGCATCGCCGCCTCGGTGCCGCTGGCCTCATCACCGTGGATGGAGTACCCCATGAAGGCCACAGCGGGCATGTCGGACAGCGCGCCGTCCGCCACGTCCTCGGGGCTTCGCACGAGCCGGTTGTTGCGCCGGCGGATCTGGTCGAGCTGCCCCAGCTGGTCCTCGGTGGTGACGAAGGCGTGGATGAGACGCCGCCCTTCGTAGGTGCGCCCGTGGCCGTCGAGCGCGACGCGCGGGCTGGCCTCGGCGACGGCCTCGAAGTAGCGCACCACGTGCGCCGGCTCGGTGTGGTGCGTGCCGATCTGGTAGCCCAGCACGTCTTTGGGGCGCGGGACGGATTCGTCGTAGCCTGTGACGCCTTCGAGGGTCATCTCGTCGGCGAGGCGGCCGGGGAGCGGCACGTCTTGCGCTCCGGCGACGGGTGCGGCCAGAACGGGTGCGGCCAGAAGCAGCGCGAGGGCGCACGAGAGAACGCGCGAGCGGCGGGGATTCGGCATGACCGGAAAGGAGCCATTACGTACGGAGGGAGGGCTTTTCTTCCTTTGGCAACGTACGAAATGGCAAGCAAGATTTCATCCGCCGCCGGCTCTGCGTCGCCTCGTCCCCAAACGAAAAGCGCCCCCAGCCGCTGGGGCCGGGGACGCTCGCAGACGGACGTTGCCACGCACTTCGGACACAACACGCTGTGTCCCTACGAGGCTGGAAACGTCAGAGGCCCGACAAGACCGCAGCACCGCGGGGTATGACCTTCGACCCTCCACCGTCTGCGGTCCGCCATCTTTCACATGCGCTGCCCGCTGGGCATGATGACGATCTCTTCCACGTTCACGTGCTCGGGGCTGGTGACGGCTTCGAGGATCTTGCGCGCGATGTCTTCAGACTCGAGAATGTCGAAGCCACTCATCATGCCCTCTATGTCGTCCATCAGTTCCTCGTCGGTGATGGTCTCGGGCAGCTCGGTGTCCACCGCGCCAGGCTCGACGCTGGTCACGCGGATGCCCTCCGCGCCCAGTTCGTCGCGCATCCCCTCCGAGAGGGCACGCACGCCGAACTTGGTGGCCGAGTAGACCGCGCCGCCGGGCATCACGCGCCGCCCCGCTACCGACGAGATGTTAACGATGTGGCCGCTGCCCTGCTTAGTCATCACCGGCAGCACCGCGCCAATGTTGTAGAGGACGCCCTTGAGGTTCACGTCCACCATGCGCTCCCACTCCTCTTCGTGGAGATTTTTCATGTAGGAGAGCGGCATGAGCCCCGCGTTGTTGATGAGAATGTCGATGCCGCCGAACTCCGACTGCGCTTTGTCGGCGAGGGCCTGCACCTGGTCGCGGTCGGTCACGTCGGTCTCCACGACGACGGCGGTGCCCCCCTCGCCTTCGATGTCGTCTCGAAGCGACTCGAGCCGCTCGACGCGGCGGGCGGCGAGGGCGACCCTCGCGCCGGCGCCGGCGAGGGCGCGGGCGGTGGCTTCGCCGATGCCGCTGGAGGCGCCGGTGACGATAGCGGACTGACCGTCGAGGGGCTGACTGCTGGGGGATTCCATTCGGGAATTCTGGGATAAGGGTTGAAAAAAGTGAACACGCCGTTCCTGCAGCGCATCGTTTGTATTGTGTGTTGCCACATGCGGTTGGGCGCGCGTCATGAAAAATGAGCGTGGAAGATCGGTGCGCCCGCCTCGCGGCACGCGGTGCCCCATCGCGAATGAACGCTCCGCGCCTCTTTCTTGTAGCAGTTCCGACGCGAACGCCCGACTCTCCCCGTCCCCAAACCCGCACCCGCGAATGCCGACCCTGCACCTGCTGGGCACCGGCGCGGCGATGAGCGCCCCGCCCCGCACCACGACGATGCTGGCCTTCGCCGCCCGTAGCGGTAACGCGGCCGGCGAGGACGGCTCCTCCGCGCTGCTGGTGGACTGCGGCGGCGACGCCCTCCAGCGCTACCGCCAGGCCGGGCTCGACTCCGACGCGCTCGACGCAGTGATCCTCACTCACGAACACCCCGACCACGTCGGCGGCTTTCCGCTTTTGATGGAGCGGCTGTGGCTGGGGGGCCGTGAGCGCCCGCTCCCGGTGTGTGGCATCGCGCAGGCGCTCACCCAGGCCGAGCGCCTCTTCGACGCCTTCGACACGAGCGGCTGGGACGGGATGCCGGAAATCCGGTGGCGCGAGGTGCCCTACGAAGAGGGCGCCCCCGTCTTCGAGAATGACGCCTGGCGCGTCACCGCCGCACCCGTCGAGCACGCCAAGCCCACCGTGGGCCTGCGCGCGGAGCACTCCCCCAGCGGCCGGGTCGCTGCCTATTCCTGCGACACCGCCCCTACCCCGAGCGTCGCCCGCCTGGCGGAGGGCGCCGACGTGCTTGTCCACGAGGCCACCGGCGACATGGACGGGCACTCCTCCGCCGAGCAGGCCGCCGAGGTCGCTGCCGAGGCGGGCGCCGGACGCCTCCTGCTGGTCCACCTTCCGCCCGATCTCACCGACGCGGACTTGAGCGCGGCACGTTCTCGCTTCGAGCGCACCGAGGCCGGCGAGGAACGGGGGCGCTACCCGTTTTGAGCCGAGCGCTGCCCCTTTTGAGCCGAGCGCTGCCCCTCGCCGGTTGTCTTCTGCTCAGGCGCCGGCTTCGGGCTGGTCTTCGACGTGGCACGCGGCGCGCTGTAGTCCGTGAGCACCCACATGAGGTAGCCGTAGGCCCCTGCTTTGCAGGGGTTTACGTGTTTGTGGGTACAACATAGGTACAACAATCCGTCGATCAAGGGCGCCCTTCCAAAAACGCGCTCCGGCGGCGCAGCGCCTCGCGCCCGGCTTCAAACGCTGCGTCTTCCGGCCGCTCGGGCCGCATTTCGCGGGCGATCACGCCGGGGTTGACGACAGGCACGTCTTCTGCGAGCGGGCCGCCGCTCTGGACGAGAGCACGGGTGGGCGTGGACTTTCCCGCTACGTTGGGGCCGGCGATGACATGAAGCCGGGGCCCGCCGGAGTCCGGTTGGTTGCCTTCTTCTCTTTCAGGCACAGGCGCGCGGCGTTTGCGACCGGGCGGAACGCAGTACCAGAGCCGCTGTCCTCAGAAAGCCCGCTATCGGTTGCTGACGGGAGACGCAGCACCTTCTCGGCGAGGCTCGATCTCGCGGAGGACCGTTTCGGCATTTCCGTCTGCGGGTGGACTATCTTCCGCCGGCTTTTCGAGACGAACGAGAAGCCGGCGGCCGCCGGGCAACTCTTTGACCGTGCCCTCGGAGTGTGACGGGTCGGTGTAGTAAACGGCGCGCCCGTCGCCCGAGTGCTCGCAGATGGCCGTGCGGGTAGCTTCCGGGGACTTCCTTTACACCTGCCGATAGGCCAGGCTTCAACGGATGCAGAGACGGCTCCGATGAGGCCGCTCACTTGCGACGCTCTCCCTCTGGCGAGACGTAGCGGTAGAGCGTGGCCGCCAGGGCAGCCGAACATCTCGGCGATGCGTGCGGCGGCACCTCGGGGTCGCGCATGAGCTTCTGAACGGCCGGCAGGTCGCTCTCGAAGATCGCGCGCGGCCGATCCTCCGCTGCGCCCGCGCTCCTCCGCTGCGCGAAGCCCCGCCATCGTGCGCTGGCGGTCAGGTCGCGCTCGAACTCTGCCAAGGCCCCGAAGATGTGGAGAAGGTGTTGGCTCCACAAATCACCGCACAGACAGTCAGAAGCATGATCTCCTCGATGGGATGGATCGGTCCCTCGCGCGGGTCGTCCAGGTCAGCAAGGCATTCTACAATCGAGGAAGGGCCGATCTGCTCCACTGGACTTGCGGCTGCGGGAACGGGCATGGCGTTCGGAAACATGTTGGCTTACGAGTTTGCTCATGCGCAAATTAAAAGCGCTCCCAGCACAGATGCGATTGCCCTGATGCCAGCCGCAGGCCGCCTCGCCTCTTCTTCGCCGTCCACTTCAAAAAACGCTCGTTTTTGATACAAAAACGAAGCAGTTGGCTCTAATGGCAAAGAAGCGAGCGCGCGCGTGCGAGGAGACAGCCCTTTTTCGAGAATGACGAAGTCAATGGAA
>PXTS01000038.1 GCA_003022485.1 Bacteroidetes bacterium QS_8_68_28 | reverse complement strand
AGCGCCGCCGTGGGCGATTCTGCAACCACCGCGAGCGGGGACACGGTCGTCTTCCGGGGCGTGGAAAATCCTTCTGAGAGAATCTACGAGAATCCGCCTCCCGTCGCCGTCGATGTCGCAGACGACGGCCGCCTGCACATCGGTGGGTTCTTCTTTGCCTTTACGACGGCCGCCAAACTCGAAGGGAAAATCGACCGTGACGACAACACCGTCCGGATCGACATCCGGGCCGTCGCCTCTGAGAAGGGCTACCCGCGCATGCCTCTCCTTTACCTCTACTTCTTTACCTCTACGACGCCCACGTCACGGATCTACCCCCCGGCACGTACGAGCTTCGCGTGACGCACGAAGGAGATATCTTTCAAAGCGACAAGAAGGAGCGCGTCACGACGATGCTGCAAAAGACCATCGAGGTCCAGTAGGCAACGCGTTCTCAAAAACGCGTCCTCAGAGCAGCTCCCGGATGGCCGCTTCCAGCCCGTCGAGCGTGAAGGGCTTGCTCATCACGCGGTCCACGTTGGCGTCGGCTTCGAGGTCGGCGTCGCCGGTGAGCAGCACGTAGTCGGTAAAGACGATGTCGAAACCGCTGTTCTCGGTGAGGGCCAGCGCCTCGGCCCCGCTGGTGGCCTGCTCGACGGTGTGGCCCTTCAGCCCCAGGAGCTTGCCCAGGACGGAGCGCACGCGCTTTTCGTCGTCCACGATCAGGACGCGCGCGCGGCGCGAGGGGGGCGCGCTCTCTTTGGGGGCCTCGTCGCCGGCGGGTTCTTCCTCGACGGCGGGGAAGAAGAGCGTGAAGCGCGTGCCGCGCCCCAGCGCGGAGTCCACCTGAATGTCGCCGTCGTGCTCTTGGACGATTCCGTAGCTTACCGACAGGCCCATACCGCTGCCGTGCTCGCCCTTGGTGGTGAAAAACGGCTCGAAGACGTGCTCGCGCACGTCGGCGCTCATCCCTGCACCGGTGTCCTCGACTTCCGCGCGCACGCCGCGTCCTTCGTCGTAGCCAGTGCGCAGCGTCAGGCGCCCGCCCTCGGGCATGGCCTGCACGGCGTTGAGGATGAGGTTCACGAAGACCTCGCGCAGCTCGGTGGCCACGCCGCGCACCGGAGGCGTCACGTGCAGGTCGCGCTCCAACTCGATGGCGATGCCCTGGCGGCGCGGCTCGTTGTACCAGTAGGGCCGCGTGAGCGTGAGGCACCCCTCGATGAGCGCCGAGAGGTCGAGCGTCTCGAACTCCGACTGGCCTTCCCGTCGGCTGTACCGCTGGATCTTCTCGACGAGGGCGGCCCCGTCGACGGCTACCTGCTCGATGGTCTGGACGGACTCGCTGAGCGCGCCGGCATCGCCGCGCTGCTCGACGCGCTTCTGGAGAAGCTCAGCGTGGCCGAGGAGGGCGCTCAACAGGTTGTTGAGGTCGTGAGCCACGCCCATCGTCATGCGGCCCAGCGCCTCCATGCGGTGGCGCTGGGTCTGCGAGGGGGTCCACGAGGCCGGCTCGGCCATCACTTCGCCGGTCACGGTGACGGCCTGGACGGGGCGCGGCCCTCTTCCGGCGTTGCGCTCCGGTCCGTCTTCGGTCTCGGCACGGGAAGCGGCCGCGCCGGCAGAGAGGTAGACCGGCAGGAAGTTCATGAGGAGCGGGACGGGCTCGTCGCGGTCGGGCAGGTGCACCTGGCAGAGATGGTTCGTCACCAGCGAGCCGCCGGCGGCGCGGTTGAGGGCGGTCGTGATCTCGCGGCGGTCGCCCTCCTGAAGGCGCGCCCACGGGTTCTCTTCGTCGTCGCCGAAGACGGTCTGCCAGGCGTCGTTGCGAAAGACCAGCTCGCCGCCGGGGGTGCAAGTAGCCACCAGGAGGTCAGTCTCCACGTGCGGGAGCGAAGCGGGCGCGGCGGCACCGGAGTCGGGAGCATCGGACATTGGGAGCACGGAGGCAGGCGGGGAGAGGCTTCAGCGAAGCGGCTGCGAGGAAGGCCGCCTTGACGAAGGGCTCGCCAACAAAAAAGTCGACGGCCCCGTACGTTCAAAAGTGCAGCAGGAGGGAATTGTACGCTACCCCTACTTTCTGCAATATCCTACTTTATCCTATTTTCTGCAATATAACGCGAAGCCATGTGGCACGAAAACGTTCTCGGCACAGTCGGCGACACGCCGCTGGTGCGTCTCGGCCCCCTCACCGCCGGGCTGCCGTGCACCGTGCTGGCAAAAGTCGAGTTCTTCAATCCCGGCGGCTCGGTCAAAGACCGCATCGGGGCGTACATGATCGAGCGTGCCGAGCGGGCGGGTGACCTCGAGCCCGGCGGGACCATCGTGGAGGGAACCAGCGGCAACACGGGCGCGGGGCTGGCCATCGCGGCCATCGCCAAAGGCTACCGCTGCATCTTCACCACCACCGACAAGCAGAGCCAGGAGAAGATCGACGTGCTACGCGCGCTGGGGGCGGAGGTGCGCGTCTGCCCTACCAACGTCGATCCCGACGACCCGCGCTCCTACTACTCCACCGCCCGCCGGCTGGCCGAGGAATTGCCCAATGCAGTCTACCTCAACCAGTACGACAACCCGGCCAACACGCAGGCGCACGTCGAGACGACCGGGCCGGAGCTCTGGGAGCAAACCGACGGGAAAATCACCCACTTCATCGCCGGAGCTGGTACCGGCGGCACCATCAGCGGCGTGTCGAAGTACCTCAAAGACCAAGACGAGGACGTGACCGTCGTGGGCGTGGACCCGAAGGGCTCGGTCTACTACGACTACTTCCACACCGGCGAGTTCGACGAGGACGCGATCTACCCGTACTTCACCGAGGGGGTCGGGGAAGACATTCTGGCGGAGAACATGGAGTTCGACCTCGTGGACGACTACGTGCAGATCAGCGACACCGAGGCGATGCAGATGACCCGGCGGCTGGCGCGACGCGAGGGCCTGTTCATCGGGCAGAGTTGCGGGATGGCGATGGCCGGCGCGCTCGACTGGATGCAGACCCGCCGCGACGAGCTGACTGAGGACGATGTGGTCGTCGTGCTCTTCCCCGACTCGGGCTTTCGCTATCTCTCGAAGACCTACAACGACGAGTGGATGCGCGCTCACGACTTCCTGGAGCCCACGCCGCAAGTCTCCGTCGGCGATGTGCTCCAGATGCGCCGTGAGGGGCGGCCCGTCGTAGCGGTGGAGCCGGAGGACACCCTCGGGGAGGCCATCGGGCAGATGACCGACCAGAGCCTCTCGCAGCTTCCGGTGATCGACCCGTCCACGGCGGAGGTCGTCGGCAGTCTCACGGAGGCGCGCATCCTGCACCTACTCATCGAAAGCCCCGAGCACAAGAGCGAGCCGGTGCACGAGGCGATGGGCGAGCCCTTCCCCACAGTTCCCCGCTCGATGGACCTGGGCCTGCTCTCGGCGTACCTCGAGGACGAGTCCGGCGCGGTACTGGTGGAACCGAAGCGCGCAGCCGGCCCATCGGGCGACGGCGGCGCGCAGGCCGGCTACGACATCATCACCAAGAGCGATCTCATCACCGCCCTCTCGCGCGTGGACGCCGGCGGCAACGGGCGGTGAGTTCGTGATTCTTTGTTCGTGGATCGTTTTCGGGCCGCGTCCGTGTTGCCGAGGGAAGCGTCTCTCGCCGCAGCAATGACAGCCCTGCATTCTCGCTTCCCTTTCTCCCTTTCCCTCTTCCCTGGAAGGATGGCCGACTTCGACGATGCAATGCCGCCGGATGCCTTTCCCCCCGGCACGCAGCAGCCCCAGCAGGAGGACGAGCTCAACCTCGAACTCGATGAGGAAACCGCCGAGGGCACCTACGCCAACCTCGTGATGATCGCCCACTCGCCCGAGGAGTTCATCCTCGACTTTATCCGCATGGTGCCGGGGGTGCAGAAGGCCAAAGTCAAGAGCCGCATTATTGTGACGCCCCAGCACGCGCGCCGCTTGATGGACGCGCTGGCGGAGAACATCGAACAGTACGAGCGTGCCCACGGCGAAATCCAGGACCCCGGTGAAGGCAACGCGCCCCCCGGCGGCGGCAATCCCGGCACGCTCCCGCCCATGGGCTTCGGCGGGGGGGCGGAGGCGTAGCGCTCGCGGTGTGTAAGTGTGTAGGGGGGACGTTTGAAGGAGATTTATACTATTGAGTGAGCGCGAGAGAGCAGCAGGAACATCTGCCTTTAGGCGGGTGATACACCGGCTCCCCTCGCGTTGAAAACCTGTACCGTCGGGCTGACGGGAGAGGCCCCGCCTCTAATGTCTGCGGAGGGCACGTAAGACTTCGGCTCGCCTCTACCCTTGAGGTAAGCGAATAGTCGGAGCAGGCCCTGTGAAACAGAAAGTCTACCTCGCGAGAGAGAATCCCCCGGATTTATCCGGGGGAGAAGTCAACTACAAACCTTCACACTTACACACGTGCGCACCTACTTCCGCACCGCCCACAGCATCACGAGCGCCACGACCGCAAAGACCGCGTGCGGGAGCCACGCGGTGGTCATCGGCGACAGGTCGCCGGCGTAGCCGAACGGCTCGGTGAGCTTCTGGAGCGCCAGGTACATGAACGCGGTGAGGAGCCCCAGCGCGATGCGGGCGGTCTGCCCGCCGCGCCGCCGCCGCGCCGCCAGCGGCACGCTAATGAGCGTGAGGAGCAGGTTTGCCAGCGGGTAGCTGAACTTGTTGTAGTACGCCACGAGCGGTTTGCCCAGCTCCCCCGCGCCGGTGCGCCGCAGGACCGCGATGTAGTTGCCCGCCTCGGGGACGGTCATGGCCTTCACGTCGCGCCCGGCGCGCGCAAAGTTGCGCGGGTAGATCTGGAGCGTCGTGTCCATCTCCTCGACATGGCGCACGCGCATCGCCCCGGCCGTGTCGGGGGCGCCGCCGGCGGCGGGGGCAAAGAAGCGCTGGGTAACGTCTTCCAGGCGCCACACGCTCAGCGAGTCGACCCACTGCATCTGGTCGGCGTCGGTGCGGGCGACGAGGCGCTGCTCGTCCGTAAATCGTTGCAGCGAAACGGTGTGCGCCGTCTGGTCTTCCTCGTCGTAGTAGCTGACGGTGACGACCTGACCGGGCCGGTTCTGCTGGTGCACGTCGGTCACGTCGGTCCGTTGCGCCTCACGCTGGTACTCCCGCTCAAAGGCCAGCACGGCCCGGTTGGTGCGCGGCACGACCCAGCCGTTGAAGTAGAACATCCCCCCGGTCACGACGACCCCCAGGAGCACGTGCGGCCCCATCAGACGGTAGAGCGAGACGCCGCTGGTCTGCAGCGCCGCCAGCTCGAGGTTCTGCGCCAGGCGTCCGGTGATGTAGATGCTCGCCAAAAAGAGCGCCAGCGGCGAGATAAGTTGCACAATCTGCGGAACGAGGTTCGGGTAGTACGTCCCGAAGATCTGCTCGAGCGTGGCCCCGTTGTCGGCGAAGTCGTCGCTCCACTCCACGTAGTGAAGCACGATGAAAAAGACGACCAGCGCCCCGACGAAGAAAAAAAAGCCCCCCAGCAGGCGGGCAAAGACGTGCCGGTTGAAGCGGGACATGGGCCTGCGGCGATTGCGCGTTTCGGGGGTGGGGGCTCGTCTCCGAAAAGCGCGGCGTGGACGAACGGGGAAACGTCCGGCGTTGCGCGCGTTGCTTCACAGCGATTTGCCTTCTGAAAAGTGGGCACTCTCTCGCCCGTTCCCTACCTTTTGCGGGACGAGCAATACTTTTTTGCGGGACGAGCAATCCTCCCCAACCGTTCGCTCGGGAAAGCCCGCCCTCCACCGCGCCCCCTGGACGGAACCCCCAAAGACACGACCACGAACCAGCAAGCCCGAGGCGAACGGGCGACCCACGCCCCGCTCGCCAACGGCAACGCGCCGCCCCAGCCCCGCCCTCTTTTCGCAAAGTCAAACACACCACGCGATGAAACTCCACGAATACCAGGCCAAAGACATTCTCCAGGAACACGGCGTGGCCGTCCAGCCCGGCCGCGTGGCCCGCACGCCCGACGAAGCCGAAAGCGTCGCCCGGGAACTGGCCTCGGGCGGCGCCTCCCTCTTCGTCGTTAAGGCGCAGATCCACGCCGGCGGACGCGGCAAGGGCGGCGGCGTCAAGCTCGCCGAGTCCGTTGAGGAGGCGCGCGCCCATGCCGAGGAGATTCTGGGGATGCAGCTCGTCACGCATCAGACGGGGCCAGAGGGGCAGGAGGTGCGCGCCGTCCTCGTCGCCGATGGGGCCGACATCGAGAAGGAGTTCTACCTCGGCGTCACGCTCGACCGCGAGACGAGCCGCCAGGTTATCATGGCCTCCGCCGAGGGCGGCGTCGAGATCGAGCAGGTCGCCGAGGAGAGCCCCGAGAAGATTCTGCGCGAGCCGGTGGACCCGAGCATCGGCCTCCAGCCATTTCAGGCGCGGCGCATCGCCTTTGGCCTCGGCTTCGAGGGCGACCAGGTGGGACAGGCCGTCCAGTTCGTCATGGCGCTCTACCGCGCCTACGACGCCACCGACAGCTCGCTGGCGGAAATCAACCCGCTCGTCTTGACCGAGCAGGGCGACGTGGTGGCCGTGGACGCCAAGATCAATCTCGACGACAACGCACTCTTCCGCCATGAAGACCTGGCCGAGCTGCGCGACATTCACGAGGAAGACTCCACCGAGGTCGAAGCCTCCGAGCACGGCCTCAGCTACATCGCGCTCGACGGCAACGTCGGCTGCATGGTCAACGGCGCCGGGCTGGCGATGGCGACGATGGACATCATCAAGCTCGCGGGCGGGGAGCCAGCCAACTTTCTGGACGTCGGCGGCTCGGCGTCGGCAGAGACCGTCGAGGCGGGGTTTCGCATCATCCTGGGCGACGAAAACGTCGAGGCGATCTTGGTCAACATCTTCGGCGGCATCGTGCGGTGCGACCGCGTGGCCGAGGGCGTCATCGAGGCCGCCCGCAGCGTCGAGATCGACGTGCCGCTGATTGTGCGCCTGCAAGGCACCAACGCCGAGGAGGGACAGCAGCTCCTCGAAGAGAGCGACCTTGACATCGAGACGGCCGTCTTGCTCAAGGAGGCTGCCGACAAGGTGAACGACGCGGTGGGCGCAGGCGCGCCAGTCAAAAGTTGAACATTGGAGGGGGCGCCTCAACCGCATCGCCGACGAGGACGCTCCCGACCACGAAGCTTCAACCTTCTTCAAACGCCCCTGCCATGCCCGACGACGCCTCCAACGCTTCTCCCGAACTGCCCGACGGCGTGGAACTGCGCGAGGGCACCGACGGGCTCACGCCTGCCCGCATCGCCACGCTCTACCGCCGCGCGCCGTTGCACCGGCCCACGACCCGCCCCGAAGCGCTACGCACCATGTTCGCGAACGCCTCGCTGGTGCTGGCGGCCTGGCAGGGCGAGCAGCTTGTGGGCGTGGCGCGCCTCCTCACCGACGGGGTGCTGCACAGCTACCTCTGCGACCTGGCCGTCGAGCCAGACGTGCAACGCCAGGGCCTCGGCAAGGCACTCGTGAACGAGGTCTTGGACCGTTTGGGAGACACCCGGCTCGTCCTGCGGGACCCCGATCTCTCGACGGGCTTCTACGAGCACCTCGGCTTCCGCCGCGTCGAAAACGCCTGGATGATCGAAAACTGAGCATGGGGCGCTGGAAGGGGGGCTTCGCAACCAATGCTCAATCGCTAATTTTCAACCGAAAGGTGGGGGACGACCCCTTCGACCCCGGGGCGCTGACGGATGAACGACAGAAGCAGCTCGCGGTCCAGTTCGTGGCGAACGGTCCCGTAGATGGTCACGACGCCTTCCTTGACATAAAAGTGAAGGCCCTGCACGCCGGCCACCTCCAAGTCCTGCTCGAAGGTGTCGCGGAAGCGGCGCGCGAGGGCACGGTCTTTGAGCGTCTGGCGGTCGCCGGGAGGGTCGTCGCGACGCAGGCGCCGGCGCGCGCGGTCAAGCTGGCGCCCGGCGTGGCGCGAGAGGCTTCGCAGGGTATCAGCAATCATGCGCGGGAGGGGCCGGCGGCCCGGCTCGTCAAGGGAAAAGCGGGAGCAAAAAGCACAAGCACGAAGTACGGGGTCGCTTTGCCCGGACCGTGCCTTCACTCCCGCGGCGGCTATTGTATCGCGGGGGAAACGGGCGGTTTCCTACGGGCGGAGGCCCAATGTTAAGGCCGTGCCACGCTCTCGCGAAGCACGCGCAAAAATCGTGCGACGCCTCGCACCGGCTCCAGGGCCGGCCTACCGTGTCACGGTGCGTGGTCCACCCGCACGGGTCAGCGTCGCAGTGCTCCGCGTGCAGTCCCGCGCAGGCGCTCCCCGATGCCGCGTCCCTCGTCGCGCGGGAGGCGCAGGTTCAAGAGGTCGCGCAAGACCCCACTCTTGACGTAGAGATTGAAGCCGTAGGACGGCCCCCTTCCGAAGCTCCCAAAGCGGTTCCCCCCAAACGAGGGCTGCCACTCGAAGGTCATCTGCCAGCACTGAAAGTCGCGTGTCAGGTCCAGACGCGTCGGCGTCAGCCGGCCCTGATCGAAGTCGTAGCCGGTGTTGAACGAGACCTTCCACTTCGGCGTCAGGTTGAAGCTGGAATTGATGTTGAGCAGAAACTCGCTCTGCTCGAACTCTTCCTCATTGTTGAAAGAGTAGTCGAGACGCAAGTCCAGCTCCCAGGGAATGGCGAAGTTGGCGTACGGGCCTATGCCCTGCTGCGGCGAGGAGCGGCCCGGCACGTTGCGCGGCGCCGGATCGCGCCCCCGGCCGGTGCCCCTGGTGGACCCGTCGAGCGTCGTTTCCTTGCGGAAGGCTCCGCCGCGCTTCTCCGCCTCTCCCCCTTGCAGGTCGGTGCTTAACGAAACGTTAAACTCCGTCAGACGCACCGGGAAGACCCCCGTTTCGTTGAGCACGGTGCGGTTCACGCGCTGCTCGTTTTCGTACACGTAGGGCGAGAAGGTCAGGTCTGCCGAGGCGTCGATGTCGTACTTGCTACTGAGCACCGGGAAATCGAGACGCACGTCCAGGTCACTCAACGGGAAGCGCTCGGCCTTGAAGTTGTAGCTGGCGCCGGCGTTGAGCCGCAGGAGGCGCAGCGTCTCTTCCTGGCGCGCGCCGGTGGAGTCGATGGTCACTTGCTTCGCTTCAAACTCGTTGCTGACGTTGAAATTGATCGAGCGGCTCCCACCGGCGGCGCGCACGTTCCGTCCGCTCACGATGTCGTAGCGCTGTTCCTCCCCGTCTTCGTCAATGTAGGAGCGCGTGCGGCCGAAGAAGTCGGTCGTGTAGTCGGGCTGGTAGCTGAAGCTCACGCGCGGCTGCACCTCGTGGCGCAACCCCTCGAGCGCCCCCACGTCCAACGGGAAAAGCCCGTAGAACGTGGTGCTGCCGCTCACGCCCAGCCTAAACTCGCGCGCGGCAAAGAACCCCGGTTCCTCGCGCTCCACGATGCGACGGCGGGTCTCCTGGGTGCCGTCCTCGTTGGTCACGGTGTCGCGCACGACCCGCTTGCGCGTCGTGTTGGGCAGCCACCGCTCATCATACTGCAGGTTGGGCGTCACGTTGAGCTGGTAGCGCGGAAGCCGGAAGTTGGCACTGACGGGCACGCTGTGCTCGACGCCAAAGTCGAAGCGCTGGCTCTCGTTGCCGGTGGCACGGCGGTACTTCTCCCGCGAAACGAGCGCCTCGTACCACGCGATGCTCGGGCGCACGGGCTCGCCCCCCTCGGTGGTGTCCCCCCGCGCGCGCAACTCCTCAGCGTCCTGCGCGGGCGTGAGCGGGTCAAAGCGGAATCGGTTGTCCAGACTGCCCTGGTAGCGCGTGGTAATTTTCTCGTACCAGCGCTTCTCCTCGCCCGGGCCGCGCTGCTCGCGCTCGAAGGGCTGGAAGCGATTCTGGCTAAAGCTGACCCGCGGAAGCGTCAGGTTGACCCCGCCGGTTGTCAGGTTCTGGCTCTGCGACAGCTTCACGTCGAAGCGCTGGTTGCCGTCGTTCCACTGCTTGCTGAAATCGACGCTGGAGCGGGTCCTCTGCTTGACGTTGTCCTCGAACTCGTCGGAGATGACGCGGCGGTAGGTGTTGGACTCCAGCTCCACGTCAGCCCGCAGGGAGGCGGAGTTCGGGGCCCCATTCGGGATGAACTGCTGCCGATGGTTCCAGGTGAGGCTGATGTCGGTACGGTTGGCGTTGTCGGCGTCCACCACGTCGCCGTAGGTGGTGCGCTGGTAGTCCAGCCTCAGGTCCCCATCGTAGGCGTAGCGGCGCTTGTACTCGAAGAACGGCGAGACCGCCCAACTCCCGCGCGACCACAGACTCCCGTAGACTTCCAGCCCCATGTAGTCGTTGATGGGCCAGTAGTAGCCGAAGTCCGTCAGCCCGAAGCCTTTGTCCTGGCGCCTCGTGTAGCCGGGCGGGAGGATGCCGCCGTGACGCCCGGGCACCGCCGGCAGGAAGGCAAACGGCAGCAGCAGCGGCATCGGGATGTTGAAAATGAAGAGCTGAACGGGACCGGTGTACACCCAGTCGCCCTGGACCTTCATCTTATTCGAGCGCAGCGAGTAGGAGGGCGTCTGGCCGCGCGGGCAGTTGCAGGTGGTGTAGCTCCCGCCGCGCACGAAGACCGTCGAGTCCTCTTCCACGCGCACCGCTTCCCCGCTGACGAAGGCGTTGCGCTGGCGCGCCTGCGTGCGTGCCTCCACGACGCGCCCGCGCCGGGTCTGCATGTTGAAGGAGAGCCGGCGCCCGGTGAAGGATTCGCTCTCGCCCCGTTGAAAGCGCGGCACGGCCGTCGAGCCGGCGCGTACCCCTTCCGGCGGCCCGGCGGCCCGCAACGTCTGCCGGCCGAAGAGCAGTTTCACCTCGTAGGCGGTGAGGGTGGCTTTTTGCTGCTCGACTTTCACCTCGCCGTAGAGCGTGCCCACGTCGCCTCCCTCCTCGCCGCCGGCGTTGCTGGTGTCGGCGTCAAAGGCGATCACCAGCGAGTCGCGCGCCGACCACTTTACAGCTTCGCCTGCGCCGTCGCCGGGCGCACCAGGGCCGCCCCCTCGGCCCGGCCCGGGCGGAGCGAGCGAATCGGGACGCGCCCCGGGACGGCCCGTGGTGTCGCGTAGCGTCGTATCAGCGCGCGCGGGGCGCGTCGTGTCGGGGCGCGTCTCTTGCTGCTGCGCCCGAGCGGCGGCGGGAAGCAACAGCCCGGCGAGCACGACGCCGAGCACCGCGCCCAGCGCCCCCGGCCCCCAGACGGCGGCACGCGCGAGGCCGGAGCGAAGACGAGCGCGCATAACCATCCCGGGAAGCAAAGCGATGCAACGAAAGGCGTCGGCCGCAGAGCAGAAGGGAGTGCCTGCGCCCGTCGCTCGTGCCCGAACCGGACGCGCTCCGGTTCGGGCCATTTCAAAGATACGACGATTCCGGCAAAGTTGAAAACAAGCCCTCGAAAACAAACCCGGCGCGGAGACGAGACGCAAGGCCCCGCCTCTTACGACGGGGCGTGCGACGAAGAGGCCGCCTCGACACGCTGGGTGGGGGCTGTCTCGCCGGGACCGGCCGCGTCGCCGGGGTCGGGCTGGAAGGCAAGCTGTGCGGCGCCCAAGAGCGCCACGTCGTTGCCCAGCGGCTCGCGCTCCAGGCACAGGCCCTCTTGCAGGCCCGCGACTACGCTGCGGCGCATCGCCTCGCGGGCCGGCTCCAAGAGGTAGTCCCCTGCAGCCGCCACCCCGCCTCCCACCACGACGGTGCGGATGTCCAGCAGATTGATCGCCGAGCCGAGCGCGCAGCCCAGCTTGTGCCCGGCCCAGGCCCACACCTCGCGGGCGGCTTCGTCGCCGTCCTCGGCGGCTTCAAAAAGCATCTTTGGCGTGAGGTGTTCGAGGTCGTCGCCCGCGCGCTCGTGCAGAATCGTCTCGCGTGAGAGCAGGCGGTAGCGCGCGTGCTGCGAGAGAAAGTGCTGCCCGAGGTAGCCTTCGATAGCGCCGGCGATGCCGCTGCGCGCCATCGGCCCTTCGTGGTCGATGCTCATGTGGCCGAACTCCCCGGCCCCGCCGGTCGTGCCGCGAAAGATGCGGTCGCGGTAAATGATGGCCCCGCCCACGCCCGTGCCCAGCGTCGCCATCAGGAAGGAGTCGTAGGGCCGTCCCACGCCGTAAAAGGCCGACCCGAGCGCCGCCACGTTGGCGTCGTTCTCGACGACGACGGGCAGGCCAGGCCGGTCGAGGCGCTTCTGCAGAGCCCCTCTGACGTCGACTTCCGTCCAGCCCGGGAAGTTGGGGGGGTAGCTCACGGTGGCGCGCTTCCAGTCGATAGCGCCCGGGGCCCCCACGCCCAGGCCGGCCACGTCCCCCCCGGGAACGGCACGCAGCACCTGGCGCACCAGGTCGGCCATGCGGTCGAGCACGCGCGCAGGGCCTCCGTCGGCCTCAGTGTCGGTTTGGGCCTGCTTGAGAAAGCCTTTGCCGTGCTCGATGAGGGCCGCGCGCAGGTGCGTTCCCCCCAGATCGATGCCGATGGCGTAGGGCGTGTTCATGCTTCGCGGTTTCGAGTTCGGGGTTCAGCGTTTGGGGTTTTTCGCGTTGCAGCCGCGTCTGCGAGACCGAGCCCCCCAACCTCGCAACCGGCCCCCTTCGACGGTGAAGCTACTGCTCCACGCGGTAGACCGTCTCGCCGGGGCGACGCATCCCGTATTCCTCGCGGGCGATGCGCTCGATGGTCGAGTCGGCCGGGGGCGACTGGAGCTTTTCTTGAAGCGCTTCGATCTGGCGGCGCAACGAGTCGTTCTCGGCCGTGAGGCGCGCATGCTGCTGCCGGAAGCGCAGGCGCTTCTGGATGGAGTGGCTGTCGAAGAAGGCCACCCAGACGACTACCAGCACGACCGCGCCCAGCGCGAGCCCCCGCCCCAGGCGGTGCGAACGGGTGCTGCTTCCGGAATCGGGCATGGCGTTTTCGTGGTTCGTAGTTCGTCCGCTCGCGTTGCGCCCCGAGCAACGGTGTTGAATGTCAAGAGCACTTCCTCCCTATCGGTCGGAGCGCTCGCTGGTTCGTGGTTCGTGCTCGTTTGGCGATGCGTACGCTCAATGGAAACGATCAACGAACCATGAACTCACGAGAACGCGCCGGCGCCGGGGTAGGTGGCCGCCCCGCCGAGTTGCTCTTCGATGCGCAGGAGCTGGTTGTACTTGGCCGTGCGGTCGGAGCGCGAGGCCGAGCCGGTCTTGATCTGGCCGGTTCCGCAGGCTACCGCCAGGTCAGCGATGGTCGTGTCTTCCGTCTCCCCGCTGCGGTGGCTGATGACCGCCCCGAAGCCGTTTTCGCGCGCAAGGGCGACCGCTTCGAGCGTCTCGGTGAGCGTGCCGATCTGGTTGGGCTTGACGAGGATCGCGTTGCCGGCGCTTTCCTCGACGCCGCGCCGCAGGCGCTCGGTGTTGGTTACAAAGAGGTCGTCGCCCACGAGCTGCACCTCCTCGCCCACCTCCTCGGTAAGTGCTTGCCAGCCGGCCCAGTCGTCCTCGTCGAGGGCGTCTTCGAGCGAGAGGATGGGGTACTGGCGCACCCAGTCGGTCCAGAACTGTACCATTTCTTCGGAAGAGCGCGCAGTGCCCGGGTCGCTTTTCCAAAACTCGTAGTGGCCGCGCCCGTCCTCTTTGCCCTCGCGCCATAGCTCGGCGGCGGCGGGGTCAAGCGCCACGAAGGCGTCGCGGCCAGGGTGGTAGCCGGCCTGCTCGATGGCTTCCAAGACGCCTTCGATGGCCTCGTCGTTGGAGCGCAGGTCCGGCGCAAAGCCGCCCTCGTCGCCGACGGCGGTGGACTGGCCGCGTCCCGTGAGCACGCCTTTGAGGGCGTGAAAGACCTCCGCCCCCATCCGCAACGCCTCGCGGAAGCTCGGCGCACCGGCGGGCACGACCATGAACTCCTGCATGTCCACGCTGTTGTCGGCGTGCTCTCCCCCGTTGAGGATGTTCATCAGCGGTACAGGCAACGCGCGAGCGCGGGCGCCGCCGAGGTAGCGGTAGAGCGGCACGCCCTGCGTGGCCGCGCCGGCCTTCGCCGCCGCCAGGCTCGCGCCCAGGAGCGCGTTGGCACCGAGGCTGCTTTTGTCGTCGGTGCCGTCGAGAGCCAGGAGCGCGCGGTCCAGCACCGTCTGGCGCGTCACGTCGCGGCCCGCCAGCTCGGGCGCGATCTCGCGGCCTACGTTCTCGACGGCCTGGGTGACGCCCTTGCCGACGTAGCGGCTCTCGTCTCCGTCGCGCAACTCGACGGCCTCGTGCTCGCCGGTCGAGGCGCCGCTGGGCACCGCCGCGCGCCCCAGCACGCCCCCCTCGGTGACGATGTCCACCTCGACGGTCGGGAAGCCTCGGCTGTCGAGCACCTGGCGGGCCGTGACGGTTTCGATGGCGGGCATGGGCGGGGCGGTTTCGAATTCGGGGATTGGGGGATTCGAGAGAACAAAGTACATCCGCGACGGCAGCAATCACAAGGGGGCGTGATGCGTACTGCGCGAGGCGGCTGACCGACGGTCGCCGACACACCGGATCCGGAACGTCGTCCCCGGAAGGCGTCGCCGGCTGCCGTTTGGCGCAAACGTGCCCACCCGGCGTCGTCACGCACCACGGTTTCACGCATCACGAAAAAAGCCGGCCTGCCTCGCTGCTGGAGACGGGCCGGCTCGGGAGGCGGCGTCTTTTCCGCAAAGGAGCGCGTCAGGACGGGTTCTTCACCGTCGTCGTCTCGCCGATCCAAGAGTAGCAGCCGTAGTCGATGGTGTAGCTGCGGCCCGCTTCCCAGCCTTTCATGAAGATCTTCGACTTTTCGGGGAAGTAGCCCCGGTACTCGGCGATGTTCTGGTTGGCCGTGCTGGCGACCGACGGGTCGTTGGCTTTGGCCTTCTGGTAGTAGTCGGTGGCCAGCCAGTAGACGGCGCGGTCCTGGAGCGTGAGCTCGCTGCCGGAGCAGTTGGAAACAGCCTGGGCGTAGAGGTTGCCGATGGCCATGTAGGCCGATCCGAAGCCGGAGTCCACGTCGGTGGCGCGGCGGTAGTAGGTGCGCGCCTTCGCAAACTGGCCCACCTGCTGCTGCGCCACGCCCATGTTGTAGTAGTCCTGCGCGGTGGGCTCGCTGTTTTCCATTTCGAGCATCTGCTGGTAAAGGTCGAACGCCTTCTGCGGCTCGTCGTCGTCGAGGCGCGTGGAGGCAACCGTGCGGTACAGCTCGGGGCTCGGGTTGGACTCGAGGATGCGGCTCTGCAGGCGCGAGGCCTTATCGCTCATGCCCTGCTGCTGGTAGAGTGTGAGGAGCTGGTTCATAATCTCGCTGTCTTCGGGGTTCTCCTCGAGCTGGCTCTCCAGGAAGGCGACGCGCTCGGAGGGGGTGTCGAAGAACTGCGGGCGCCACTTGTCGAGCAGCTTCTGCACCTCTTCCTCGCCGCCGCGGTTGGCTTCGAGCTCGTCGAGGAAAGCGAGCGCCTTTTCTTTGGCGTCTTCGCTGTAGTAGCCGCGCACGATCTGGTCGAGGTACCACGGTTCCATCTCGGCGGGCTTCATGTCGTACGCCTTGCGAAAGAGCTTCGTGGCACGCCGGCGGCCGTTGTCCATCAGGTCCTGGTTTTCGTAGATCGCGCGCCCGCGTCGCTGCACCCAGGTGAACTCGTCCACCTCGCCGCCGGCCTCCTTCACCTCGGGCACGGCGCGCTTGGCGATGGTCAGCGCGCTGTCGATGTAGGCTCGCTTCGTCTGCTGGTCCGAGGCGCTTTCGGCGAGGCCCAGGTAGGAATCATAGACGCGGCGGTAGTTGCGCGCGTCGTCCTTCGGGTAGGTCGGGGCGTTCTTCAGGAGCCACCGCGCGCTGCGGAGGGCGCTTTTGTAGTTGTCGCTCCGGTAGTCGGTAATGAACAGGCTGTAATACTCGGTCTTCTCCTGCTCGCTCTGCGCCTGCGCGCTCGGGGCCGTTCCCACGAGCAACGCCGCAACGAGAAGCAGAGCAAAGGCAGAAAGGCGCGAAGACGGGAAACGCATGACATCGAGGGAAATAGCGAGAGGAAACCGGAACGGAACGTGCACCGAGGAGCCTGTGCAGGCCAGCCCGGCGACGTTCGCAGAAGCGGGAAACAGGCCGTGAGAAGTGTGTGTGATGATGGACAGTTTGCGAGCACGCAAGTTCCGGGCGAGCTGCCGCTGGGGGCGCCCCGTCTGCCGGGCAGGCCGCCTCAGCGCAGCTTGCGGCGCTGAAACCAGCGCTCGCCGAGGTTGACACCGAGGGACACCCCGTAGAAGAGGTCGCGCACCAGCGCGCCCGAGGTGGTGCCGCGCGCACCCACCTCAAATCCTACATCAATTCGCGTGCCATAAAGCGGCGTGGGCAAGCTCAGGCCCCCGGTTGCCGCCAGTGCGTCCACGCCTTCCGAGGCTCCGTCCGGCAGCGCCTGCGGCCCCACGTAGGTCTGCTCGTAGTACCCGCCCAGGCGGTAGGCGGTGCGCTTGAAGAACGTGTCATTGCGATTGGTACCGGCAGGCAGAAACTCCGCCCCGATCGAGGCCCGGGTACGGTCGCGCAATCCTTCGAAGCCCGGCAGGGCAGTCTCGAAGTTGTTCTCCGCGTCGGCCCACGCCTCGAAGCGCCCGTCGGCCACGAAGGTCCAGCGGTCGGAGGGTTTGTAGCTCAGTCCCAGCGCCGCCTCGAGGGGCACCCGCAGGCTCCCTTCGTCCTCGCGGGCCGCTCCCCCGCCGTCGATGCGGAGCGTGTCGGGGTCGAGCCCTCTGCCGGAGGTGCGCACGCGCTCGCCCGTCAGCGTGGCCGGCAGCGTCAGCGTGGCTCCCACCGAGAGCGCGTCTTCGTCGCGGAAGACGCTCGCCAGCGAGAGCAGCGCCCCGGCCGTGCTCGTGAAGCCGGCCACTCGCGTGCGCGTCGCCAGCGTCGTCGGGGCAAAGCGGGGCGTGGAAAACCGCGTGGCGCGCCGGCTTTCGAGGATGCCGAAGACGACGCCGGCGCGCGCTCCTAACGCCAGCACGTCCCCGAAGCGGTAGCCCAACCCGCCCGAGATTTCCTGCAAACCGCCCTCGCCCTCGAAGCGAAGCTGGTAGGAGGCCGTGTCGCCGGGCACGGGCCGGGGGGCCTGCTGCACGCGGTACTCCAGGCGCGAGTACGGGCGAAGGCCGACACCTATCCCCAGCTTTTCGGTGTAGAGCGGGAAGCTGAACTGCACGGCCTGGAGCGCCCCGTTGTCGAGGCGGCTGGCCTGCCCGGTCCCGCTTTGCGCGTTGATCCGGCGGTAACGCGCCGCGGCGGCCAGGCGCGTAAGCTCTTGGTCGCTCCAGAGCGCGGGGTTGGCGAAGCCGGTGTAGTTGAGCGAGCGAAGCGCCAGGCCGCCCCCGCCCATCGCCTGCGCCTGCGGGGAGGAGTACTCGCGCAGCTCCCCGACCCCGAAGCGCGAGTAGATGGACCCGTCGCCGCCGGTGGTTTGCGCCTGCGCCGGGCCGGGAACGCCCCCCATCAGGCTCATCAGGAACGCCAGGGCGAACATCGCCGTGCTCACTGCGCGCCACTCGCAAGCGCGCGCGCCAACGCAGTCGGCAGTGGACCGGGGGAACGCATCGTCCATCGTCCGGGTCGGAGAAGTCAGTCAAGAAAACGGCGAAGCCGGTGCCGAGCGGGGCAACGGTGCGTCGCTACTCGTCCTCAAGCGGCGTGTAGAGCAGCTCCAGGCGCGGCGGGCCGCTGCACGCCCCGTCGCCTGCCCCTGCATCGTCGCTCGCGTCGCGGCAGATGAGCGCACTGTTGAGTGAGGGGACGGGAACGGGCAAATTGCCGACGCGGGGAACCGACACGAGGCGTCGCGGCGCTCGCACCTGGATCTCCCCGTAGTCCACCGTTCCGTTGAGCACGTCCTGCACCAGGTCGCGCAGGGCGAAGCTGTTCTCGAAGCGGCCCGAAGCGGCGTTGAAGTCCAGAAACAGCCCCCCGGGCAGGCGGTCGTTCTCGTCGCCGGGCGGGGCGTCTCGCAGCTCCAGCCGTCGAAGCTGCGGTCGGCGGAACCCCTCAGGCAGCGTCTCCAGGGTGGTGTCTGCCTCAAGGATTAACGCGGCATTGTTGACGGCCACGCTGCGCAACGAGTCGGGCGGATCCAGCTCGAAGCTCAGGACGCGCCCGGTGCCGTCCTGGATGAGGGTGCGCCGGTCGTCCCCGTCGGACTCGTCTCCGTCAGATGCGCGGCCCGAGGAGCGAACGGTGGTGAGCTGCTCGGTGAGGCTGTAGACAGCCGTCGCCGCTTGCTCGTCGGCGGGCGGCTCGTAGAACACGCGCATCCGGGCGGCACTGGAGGCGAACCCGACGACGCCGGTTTCTCCCGCCGCGCGCACCTGGAAGCCGTGAAACGCCTCGGCAAAAGCCGTGTCGCCGGGGGTGTTCAGTTCGCCGGCATGGTCGCGGATCCAGTCGCGCGGCAGCGGCACCGTGAGCGTGTCGCCGCGCGCCGCCGTAAATGTTGTGATGGGCGCGTTCTCCGCAAAGCCGGGGGCGAAGCTCGTGTCGGCACGGGTATTGCCGACGTCCCACTCCTCCGTCAGGTCGTGAAGAGACAGGCGGGTCGGCCGGGTGGTGTCGCCGTAGGCGTAGTCCGCCACCAACTCGACGTTGACGCTGTCGATGTCGCGGCCTTCGAGGTCCGACGGCGCGCTGGCGCGCTCGACGTCGATGTAGCCGGTCGCCTCCGCTTTGCCGAAGGCGGGAGGAACGGCCTCCTGCCGACCCGCCAGGAAGCGCGCCACGTCGATCTCGCCGGGCAGGGAGGTTCCAGTTTCAGGCGCGTAGCGGGTCGTGTCCACATCGAGCCCCGCCCCCGGCTTTAGCACGACGCGCTGCGGGCCGGCCCCCTCGCCGGGCACCAGTTCGCCCCCTACGTCGGTCGGGTTGTCGCAGGCAGCGAGGGAGCAAAGTACACTCAGAAGCAGGAGCGCGCCGGCGGCGCGAGAGCGAATCATTCCCGAAAAGGCAAGCAGAGCGAGAGCGTGGAAGGCGGCAAGGGCCGAGGCTGAAACGCCCGGTGGAGCACCGCGAGAAGAAGGCCGCCAAGAGGTGAAGGCGGGCGTTACACCGCCCCAGCGACATACATCGCCCCAGCGACATACACATGGGGAGCGTATGCTGCTCTCCGAGGGCGGGTTTCCCGGCTCCGGACGCCTTCAAAAAAAGCGCAAAGACGGCGTTCGCGCATTGCGTGTGGCGCGCAGTGTCGTGTGCCCCCTCGCTCTGGCGCCGACTCGTGGCGCCCTGCGCCGCTCACGCCAAGACCTGTTCGTACATCTCGGCAGCCTGGCGCGGGTGCTCGGTGGCCGCCTCGTTGAACTGCGGTGCACCGTTGGCTTCCACGGCGGGCGGGTGAATGGAAGCGTCGGCGCGCCCGAGGCCCGCCTCCACGAGCGAGCGGCCCGCTTCGCCGTTCGTGCTGAGGTCCGTGAACGCGAGGAAGTCGTCCGTCAGGCCGGGACCGGCCTCCACGTCATCGGGCGTGAAGACGGTTTTGGCCTTTTCAAAGAGCGCCTGGCCGTTCCCCTCGGTGCGCAGAAGCATCGGCGTGAGGCCCCCGGCCCAGCCGAAGGCGTGCACCACATCTGGCCCCCAGCGCAGGCTGCGCACCGTGTCCATGACCGCGCGGGTGAAGAAAAGCGCTCGCTCGGGGTTGTCGTCGTAGGGAATGCCCTCCTCGTTGCGGGCCAACCCGCCGCGCCCGAAGTAGGCGTCGTTGTCCATGAAGTACACCTGCAGGCTCACGTCCGGCAGCGAGGCAACCTTCACCGAGAGGACCTCTTTCTTTTCACCGACCGCGATCTCCGCGCCCGACAGGCGGATCACCTCATGAAGGCTGTTTTCACGCTCGCCGACGCAGCCGTAGCGCGGCACCATGACGCGCGCGTCGAAGTCGTCTTCAAGGCCGCGCGCGAGGGCGCGGACAAGCGGGGCGGTATCCGATTCCTCGGCAAAGGGAGCGACTTCGCTGGTGACGATGAGGAGGCGACGGGAGGAGGCCATACGATCAGGACCCGCCGGGCGGCGGAACGGGCAAAAGAGAAATGGCGGCTCCGGCAACCGGAGGCCGTTCGTGGCTGCGTGCTCGGGGAAGGGGCTTTGCTGGAAGGACGCCTTCTTCGGTCGCCGGGCGGTGACGCTCTCGGCGACCGGAATGCGGTCGCAAGGCCTTTCTTTTCTTTTAAAGGAAAATACGGCGGGCGGGCGCTTGCGTCAAGGCAATTTTACAAAAAACAGGGGCTGCGTTCTCTTCGTCGGCGAAGGCGACGTGCAGTCGGCCTCATCGAGGGGCCCGGCCAAGACCCAGCCCCCTTCGATTTTCGTTTTTGGTTTTCGGTCTCGGTTTCTCCCCATGGGCAGCGGAGCAATAGCGAGCAGCGCACTTTTTCGGCCTCGCCGCCTGAAGAAGGACGCCGAGTTCCCGGTCGGCGAGGCAGACGCGCCGCGCGGACATGAAGGCCATCACCTCTGTTTCTGCGGTGCGCGGCCGTCACGTTGCTCCTGCTCTTGGAGCAACTCGAAGTAGCGCCTGATGAGCTGCTCGTAGTCGGGCGCGTAGCCGCTTTCGAGCGAGCGAATCAGCGAGCGGCGCAGGCGCTGGGCCTCGCCCTCGGGCACCTCGGAGGCAGGTTGCGCGCGGGTGGCGTCGCCCTCGGCCTCTTGGCCGCGACGCTGGTTCGTGCGGCCCTGTTTCTGGAGCGACTGCCGGGCCTGGAGGAGGCGCGAGCGAATTTGCTGCTGGCGCTTGAGCGTCTCACGGTCGAGGCGCTGACGCTGCATCTGGCGGATCGTCTTTTCCATCTGCTCAGCGACCTTTTCGAGGCTGCCCATCGTCTGGCCGTCGGCGCCCTGCTTGCGCAGTTTCTCGAGCTGCTTCTGAATGGCCTTTTGCTGCTTGGCCATCTGCTTGAGGCGCTGCGACTGGTCCTGCGAGAGGCGGTTGCCCTGCCGCTGGTTGAGCATCTGCTGCACCTGGCCGTTGAGCTTTTTCTGCTGGCCGGCCATTTGCTTGAGGCTCTTGCGCATTTGCTTGGCGCTCATGCCACCGCCCTTGCCGCCCTGGCTCTTCTGCATCTGCTCCACGAGGCGGGAGAGCAGGAGCGCCAGCTCATTGAGGTTTTTCATGGCCGTCTTCTGATGGCCGCCGGCAGGCCGAGCGGTGCGGCCCGTCATCGCCTCGGTGGCCTGTTGCATCGCCTCCAGCGCCTCGCGGCTCTCCTTCTGCACCGCACGCGTCATCTTAGGGATCTTCCGCGCCAGGGCGGTCAGCGAGTCGCGGGTGGCGCGCAGCCCGTCGGCCAGCTCGCTTTGCCGGCGCGTCACCTCCCGCAGCGCCGGGCTGCCGGCCGAGAGGCCGCCGCTCCGCGCGCGGAGGGCCTCTTGGTCTTTCGAAAGGCGCAGCGTGCGCGCCAATGCCTGGCGCAGTCCCGCCATGTTGATGCGCTTGCGCTTGCGCTGCATGCCCTTCTTCATCTTGCTCATCGACTGCTGCATCTGCTTCAGGCGGCGCTGCATCTGCTCCTGGCCCTGGCGCGCCTTGTTGAGCTGCCCCTTTCGGAGCTGCCGGCTGTTCTTTTTCATCTCCTGGGGCATCTGCTTGCTGTTCTTCCGCATCTTTTGCATTTGCTGCTTCGGCGCGCCGCGCATCTCCTTCATGTCTTTCGAGAGCTTCTGCATCTTTTTGCGGAGCTTCTTCATCTTCTCGCGCGCCCGCTCCTGCTGGCGCGCCAACCCTTCGCGCTTCTCGGCGCTTTTCCCGCGCTTCTTCTGACCGGCTTTCTTCTGGTCGGATGGCTGCTGGCCGCGCTCCTGCTGGCCGCGCTCCTGCTGGCCGCGCTGCTTCTGCCCTTCGCCCTCCTTTCCCCTCGGCCCTTCCGAACGCTCTCTCTCCTGCTTCTTAGCAGACGACTTAGCAGACGACCGATCCCCAGATGACTCCTCATTCTCTCCCTTTCCCCGCTTCTCTTCTGCCCTTTCCTCTTTCTTTCGCTCCCCTGCGCTCTCTTTTTCCAACTCCTGCGTTTCCTCCGACAGGCGGCGCTCTTCCTCGGCCAGTTCGCCGGCGCGCTTGGCGATTTCCTCCATCTCCTGCTGCGCCTTGATCTTCTCGAAGAGCTCGCGGGTGCGCTTCAAACGCTCGCGGTATTGCTTTTCGTTGAGCTCGACATTCTCCATGGCCTGCTGCATCTTCTCCATGTCCATCTCCTGCATGGCCTTTTGCAGCTTCTGGAGGGCCTTCTTGAGCTTCGGGGATTGAATTTGCTTCGCCACCTGCTGGAGCTGCTCGTACTGACGCTGCGTCTCGGGGCTCGTCAGCTCGCCCTGCTGCATCTGGCGCGCGGCCTTCTCGATCTGGCGCTGGAGCTGCTTCGCCTGCTGCTGCATCTGCTGCCGGCGCTTCTGGAGCTCTTCGACCTGGCGCTGCGCTCCCCAACCGCCCTCGCGCGTGCGCCGCACTTCTTCGCGCAGGCTCTCGAACTGGCGGCGCGTCTCTTCGCTCTGCTCCCGAAGGCGCTGCATCTGCTCCTCGGCCCCTTGCTGAATGTTTTCGAGCTGCTGGTACTTCTCGGTCGCCGAAGGCAGGCGCAGGCGTTGCGCCCGGGTGCGCGCTGACTGGTAGCCGGCCACGCGGTTGTTGTCCCAGACGCGCACGTAGTATTCGAGCACGTCGCCGGGCTTGAGGGTCAGGCCCGTCGTCTGCTTCAGGAGCCAGTCGTAGGTCACTTGCTGGTCGAGCAGCCCCGGACGCCCGGTGGGCACCTCGACGGACGCGAACTCTTTCATCGGCTCGCCCCGGCGGCGCTCGGCAAGGCGGTAGTAGAGCTTCTGCTGCGCGAACCCGAAGTCGTCGCTCATCTGCCACTGAAGCTGCGGGCGGAGCGCGTCAGTCAGCTCCGCCTCCGGCGCGGGAGCGGTGAAGCTGACGGTGGGGGCGGCGTCGGAGGTCGTCTGGAGGCGGTGGCGGATGGGCTCGTCGTTGGGCGCGCCGTTCTCGCCCTGGAGTGCCACGCGGTAGGAGCCGTCGTCTTCGAGGGAGAAAGACCCGGTCGCCGCGCTATCCGAGACGGCGAGCGTGTCCACGTCGCCATCTGCGAAGCGCAGGAGCGCCTGCCGGGTAGGCGGCCCCGCCAGCGACGCCTCGACGGCGACCTCGGTGCCGGGGAGCGCCGTCACGTCGCCCGTGCCGGCGGCGAGGGAGCGCTCCGGCAGGCCGCTGTACGCGGGCGGATCAAGCGTGACCTGAAGCTGTGCGACGCGGGGCCGCTCGCGCACCGTCGCCTCGCGCCAGCCGGTGCGGACGGAGCGCCCGTTCGCTTCGGCTACGGCGCGGTAGCGAAAGTGCTGCCGCACGCCCGTGAAGACGTGGTGGAAGCGCGTCCGGCTGCTGTCGGCAGGCGAGAGCGTAAGGTCGCGGGTGTGCTCCTCGAAGCCGTCTTCGCCCCGGGCCTGCACCTGGAGGGTGACGCTGCCGGGAAGCCCCGGCGCTTCAAACGAATCTGCTGGGCGGGCGCGGACCGTCACCATCAGCGAGTCGCCCTTGAGCAGATCCGTCTCGCCCGAAGTGAGCGCGAGGCGGAAGGGCGCAGGGCGCTGGAAGTGGTCGGTCGGGGCGAGGAGGCGACCGGAGGCCCCGAAAAAGGTGCTCGGGGCGGCCAGCAGAAACACCAGCAGCCCGGCAACCGGGATGGCGGCCCAGCGCGAGGCGCGGCGCGCGCGAGAGAAGTCCTCGACCTCTTCGAATTCGACGCTTTCGACCTCGCGCCCCAGGCGGGCCACCGCGCGGTCGGCCAGCGGGCGGGCGCTCCTTTCGCCGGAGCGCGCCCCGGCGGCCAGCTGGAGCAGGTTCACGAAGCGGTCAGAGATCTCGGGAAAGCGCGCGCCGACGCGGCGGGCAGCTTCCTGGTCGGAGGGACGTTCGAGCAGGCCCAGCAGCCGCCCCAGGGGGCGCGCCACGAAGAAGCCCCCCAGCACCAGCGCCGCTACGCCGACCGTGCCGATCACCGCCGCGCGCAGTCCGGGGCCCATCCACAGGCCCGCCTCGACCGCCGCCGACACGAGCCAGAGCGCCGCCAGCGCGCCGAGCGTCACCACCAGTCCGAAGGCCAGCTCCCCCAGCGTGAGACGACGCACGGTGCGGCGCAGGCGTCGGCGCAGGCGTCCGACGAGGCGGGTCGTTTCTTCGCTCATGGCGGGAGCGTGAGACAGACCAAAAAGGCACGGCGGCCCGCCGGAATACTCCTCCGGTCAAGGACCGATGAAAGCGGGGAAGTCCCGATACCGCGCCGCCGGGAGCGGTGTTTCGGTAGCGGGCAGGGCGGCTGGATGGTTCGATCGCGCTTGCTCGCTGGATCGTGGAGGGGAATGGTTTTCTTTCCGGGAGGGCCCTCGCTGTACCTGTAGGAGCATCATGTACTCGGTCAGTCCCCCAGCTGCCATCCACGATCCGCCAGCCTGCTCACGTAATGATCGCGTAGGCCCCCACGCCGCACTGCACCATCACGAAGGCAAACATGACAAACACTTGAAGCATGTTGAAGCGCCGCGCCGGTTCGTGGGCGCGCCGGAACTCGCGCGACTGGACGAACCCGCTGTTCTCGCTGCGACGCACGCTCCACAGGTTGAACACGACCGAGACGCCCAGCACTACGATCCCGACCCAGACATACGGCTCGACCAGCACGAACACCAGCCCGAGGCTGACGAGCGAAAGCAAAATGGCCACCCCGAAGACGAGGTGCGTAAGGTACTTTTTGATCATGGTCCCGTGCAAGAGAGAAAGGTGAAAACCGAGCGGCGACGCGGGCAAGGACTTCGCCGCCAGCGCCCCCGGCAGGGCACACCGAAAAAAGCGCCAAGCGGCCTCGCGTAATGATGTAGGAGGAAACGGCTTCGGCGCAAACGCAAAACCGCCGGCCGGCTCGAATTGAGTGCTGAACGGTTGAAAAAGCTCCGAAAACAACCTCCGGCGCCTGGTGAACCGTGCAGATTGGGGAAGCCCGCCGTATTCTACGAGTGTCTCTATCCTGCATCGTTCCCCGTATCGGTGCCTCGGCCTTTTTCTGGAAAAGCGAATTGCCATGAAGCCCCCCCGCGCGGTCGCGCCGCCGCCCGGCGGCCTCGAAAACGGTTTCGCCTCGCGCCGGGCCGCTCTCCTCCTGGCGGGCCTGGTGCTGCTGCTGGCGGCTGGATGCCGGGCCGGCACGTACGGCAAATACGACGCGACCGAGAAGATGCTGCCCGAGATGAAGCAGTCCGTCCAGCTCTTCGCCAGCGACCTCCAGCGAGCTCGGTCTGCGCGCGACCTCCTGCGCCAGGCCGCCGAGGGCGATTCTACGCTCCGCCTCGTAGCCGAGGAGTACACCCGCGCTGTCGAGGAGCACCAGCGCGTCTTGGAAAACAACCGCGAGGTGCTGGCGCAGTTCGAGGACGACCTCCCGGACTACCGCCGGATGGAGCGCGTTTTCGGATCTTTTCTCTCTGAGCACCAGACCACGCGCAACCGCTACCGCTCGCTGCGCAAGGCCGTGCGCTACCCCGGCGTCACGGCCCGCCTGGAGCGCCGCGCCCTCCCCGATACGCTTTCGCGTGCCCGCGACGAAGCCTACACCGAGGGCCGCTACTACGTCGCGCCGATCTTCTACGAGCGCCTCCAGAGCAGCGGCGACGACCTGACGATGCGCCAGGCGCTGGCCGAGCGCCGGCAGCGCCGGTCGCAGGCGGACCGCTTCGCCCCGCCTGCGCAGGGCCGCGAAGAGACGGGCGGCCTGTCTTCTGGAACGGTGCCCTCGCCGGCCGACACCGCCGGCCGCGTGTCGCAGTAAGCCCCCCCTGCGCTAATCGGCCTGTGCCTCGCGCAGCACGCGGTGGCTGCGGGCGACGGGCGCGGCGGCGAAAAGCGGTTTCACCTTCGCCCACGTCTCGCGGAAGAGGGCGCTCCGCCGGTAGTGCTCCAGCGCCTCCTCGCCCGTCCACAGGCTGAAGGCGGTGCAGACGTTCGGGAAGCGCTCGCCCTGCCACAGCTCGAGACGCCGGCACCCCTCGAAGGCGCGAATGCGCGGCGCGGCGTCGTCGAAGTGCTCCAGAAACGCATCCCGCTCGTCGGGGCGAACTGTCATGTGCACGAGGCGGATGAGGAATTGCGGCGTTTCGGCGCTCACGGGGGGTAGTGTTCTGGTGCGGACGTAGGCAAACTCACAACACCATAATCCCCAAACCCACCAACACTCAAACGCTTCAACTCTCAAGCACATGCTGCCCGATGCGGCACTCCAGGCAGCGCGCCTCGCGGCAGCGCGTGCGGTAGAGCTGGTGCTGGCCCTGCGCCTCCAGGGCGTTCTCGGGGCGCATGCCGAGGGCTCGAAAGCGGCGCGTGACGCGGTCGCTCCCGCCCGGCAGGTCGCGCAAGAGCGCCCGCACGGCAGCGGCAAGCCGGTCGTCGCCGCGCTGCTCGGCGCAGAGCAGAAGCACCGGCACGACTGCATTGGTGATCAGCGTGTCCCGCCTCCGCCGCCCAACGGATGGGTCGCGCTCTTTCGTAGCCTTTTCCAGCCGAAAGTGCGTCTTCCAGAAGTTCGTCGGCGCGGTCGCCTCGAGCAGCGCCCGCAGCGCGCGAGCCGGCTTCTCGGAGTGGACGGCGTCGAGCAGCTGCCCCAGCGGGTCCTGGTGAAGGACGCCGCCGGGCGCGAGCAGGGCCGCCGCCTGCGCGATGCGGAGCGGCGGGAAGTTGGCCGGGCGCAGGCGGAAGAACTGCCAGCGCGCCGGCTCCATCGGGGCGGCCAGCGCGGCGTGCTCGTTTCGCAGGCGCTCGAAGCGTTCGGCGAGACTGCTGGCGTAGTCGGCGGTGGCGCGGTCGGCCTCGGGCAGGTCCGAGGGGTCGGGAATGAGGCCGGCCAGCCCCAGGAGCAGTGCTTCGAGGTCGCGCCGGTCCGTCGCGGCGAGCCGGCGCGCGAGCGCCTGCGGGACGCGGCGCGCCAGGTCGCCCATCGCGTCGTCGTTTTTGGCGTAGCCGAGGCCGGCAAACAGACGCTCCTGGAGTAGTGCCTCCACGTCCGGCGCAGCGAAGTAGCGGTCCACGAGGCGCTGTTTTTTCGCCTCCAGGCGCTCCTCGGCCATCTTCTCGACCCAGTCGGCGCGCAGGGCCTCCGGCACCTCCGCCCAGCGCGGCGCGCAAAGAAGCGCCCGGTCGTCGTTCGGGCGCGTGCGGAACTCGTGCAGCAATTCGCGCAGCGGGTCCGTCAGGTGCGGGGCCAGCACCAGCTCAGGCAGCGGGCTGCCATCCTCGCGCACGAGGCCGCCGGTCCAGCCGTCGGCGTAGAGGGTAACGTGGAGAGCCACGGCGTTGTAGCGCGCGTCGCGGTGGTGGTCGTGGTCAAACCACCCGCTGGAGGCGCGATGGATCTCCACGTCTCCGCGCCACGCCTGCCCGCCGACGCGCACGTGGGCCTGGCAAAAGTCGGGACCGGCGTCGGTGTTGGGGCAGCCGGGGGCGCGCACGGTGACGGGGCGGTCGCCGGGGGTGCGTAGCGCCCCGGTGTCGAAGTGCTGGCGGCGCCACAGGTCATGCAGAAGTGCCTCGGGCACGGGCCGTTTCTCGGCAGACATAGGCAGGCGGAGACACGGGCAAACCAAGCGCCCCGTCTACGACACGACGGCGGCCCCATGCGTAACGCCCAAAAGGCCGATTTCACATTTCGACGGGCGCCTTTCCTCGCTCACAGCACGCAGAGGGTTTCGGGATAGGGCTCTTACCCTTTCTCCCTTTCTCCTTCCGGCCAGAGTCGGCCTTGCAAGTCGCGGGCCGCCTCGCGGGCCGCCTCGGCGAAGCCGTTGCTGTACTCCCGGTCGTAAGCGTAGAGGATCGAGCGGCTGCTGTTGACGAGCACCGGCCCGCTGCCCGCTGCTTCGACCACCTCCTCGGCACGGCCGCCCTGCGCGCCGACGCCCGGCACCAGAAACGGCAGCCCCGGGCACGCCTCGCGCAGCTGTGCGAGCGCCTCCGGGTCCGTCGCGCCGGCGACGAGGCCCGCCGCGCCCTCGGCTTCGGCTCCCCAGCGGGCCGCCTCGCGGGCCACGCGTTTGTAGAGCGGCTCCCCGCCGGCGAGCGTGAGCTTCTGGAAGGCATCGGCGCTGGGGTTGGTCGTGCGCGTCAAAACGAAAACGGCTTTGCCCGGATAGTCGAGGAACGACTGCACCGCATCGGCCCCCATGTACGGGCTGATCGTGCAGGCGTCGAAGGCGTGACGCTTGAACGTCGCTGCCGCATAGAAGCGCGAGGAGTTGCCGATGTCTGCGCGCTTCCCGTCGGCAATGACGAGGGTGCCTGGGGGAATGCGGCCCAGCGTCTCGTCGATCACGCGCGGCCCCTCGCGGGCGAAGTTTTCGTAGAAGGCCAGGTTCAGCTTGTAGGCGCAGGCGAAGGGGGCGGTCGCTTCGATGATCGCGGCATTGAAGCGCATCGCCGAGGCGGCCCGCGAGTGGTCCCCCAACAGGGCAGACGGGAAGCGCGCCGGGTCGGGGTCCAACCCCACGCACAGGCGCGACTGCTTCTTTTGCTGAATGGCGTCGAGACGGTCGAGAAAGGCGGCGGACACGAGACGGAGGGACGAGGAGTGTAGGTCGTGCGGACAATGGGCAGGCGGTTCAGCGGCGCCAGGTGATTTGTTTCGGTGCCAGAGGCGTGGCGGTCAGGATGGTTTGTAATCATCCAACGTCGAAAGGAGAGCGCCGCGCAGTCGCGCGCACGGCAAGCAATGGGTAAAGCCGCCGCCTACAGTCGGCCGTTCGCCGTCCGAGCACGCGAACGCGCGCTGCTACACCTCCGCCGCCGCCGGCGAGACGGCGCTGCTGGGGCGCCCGTGCTGGGGACGCGGCTCCTCGGCCAGACCGTGCTGTACTCCGGGTGAAACTGCACGCCCACGTGCCAGCGGTGCTCCGGCAGCTCGGCGATCTCGACGAGGTCGCGCTCGGGGTTGAGGCCGGTGAAGCGCATGCCCTCTTCGCGCAGCTTGTAACGCAGCACGTTGTTGACTTCATAGCGGTGGCGGTGGCGCTCGGCCGTCTCTTCCCGTCCGTAGATGGCGTGAGCGCGCGAGCCCTCGGTGAGGCGACAGTCGTAGCGGCCCAGACGCATCGTCCCGCCTTTGTCCTGGATCTGCTTCTGCTCTTCCATGAGCGCGATGACGGGGTAGTCCGCCTCCGCGTCGAACTCGGTGGAGTGGGCGCCCTCCCAGCCGCACACGCTCCGCGCAAACTCGACGATGGCGCACTGCATCCCCAGGCAGATCCCGAAAAACGGCACGTCTTCTTTCCGCGCGTAGCGCGCGGCGGCGATTTTGCCGTCGATGCCGCGATCCCCGAAGCCGGGCGCGACCAAAATGCCTGCCGCCTCCGAAAGCCGTTCTCGCACATTGGTTTCCGTTAGGTTGTCGGCGAGGACGTAATCCACCTCCACTTCCACGTCCTGCGCGGCACCAGCCAGGATGAAGCTCTCGGAGATGGACTTGTAGGCGTCCTGGTGCTCGACGTACTTGCCCACCAGCGCGACCGGAACGGTGACCTCGGGACCTTTCAGGCGCCGCACAAAATCGATCCAGTCGTCCAGCTCCGGCTCCTTGCGGAAGCGTTCGCGCTCTCCTTCGGAAAACAGTTTGCCCACCACGATTTCGCCGAGCCCCTCCCCGCGCAACAGCAGCGGCACCTCATAGATGGAGGCCGCGTCGAGCATCTGGATGACCTCGCGCGGGGCCACGTTGCAGAAGAGGGCGATCTTGTCGCGCATCTCTTCGGTAATGGCGCGCTCGGAGCGGGCCACCAGCAGATCCGGCTGGAGGCCGTGGGAGAGCAGCGTCTTGACGGAGTGCTGCGTGGGCTTGGTCTTCAGTTCGTCGGCGGCGCGCAGGTAGGGCACCAGCGTCAGGTGTACGTCGAGGGTGTTTTGGCGACCCACCTCGTTGCGCAACTGGCGGATGGCCTCCAAGTAGGGCTGCCCCTCGATGTCGCCGACGGTGCCGCCGATCTCGGCGATGACGACATCGGTCTCGCCGCCGGGACCGCCGTCCTCACCGCCAGGATCGCCGTCCCGCCCGAGCCGCAACATCCAGCTTTTGATCTCGTCGATGATGTGGGGAACGACCTGCACGGTCTTGCCGAGGTACTCGCCGGCGCGCTCCTTGGCGATGACGTCGGAGTAGATGCGCCCGGTGGTGACATTGTTGGCCTGGCGGGTGGGGCGCCCCAGGAACCGCTCGTAGTGCCCCAGGTCCAGGTCCGTTTCGGCCCCGTCGCCGGTGACGTAGACCTCCCCATGCTCATAGGGATTCATCGTCCCGGGATCGACGTTGATGTACGGGTCGAACTTCTGGATCGAGACCGTGAGGCCGCGCGCCTTCAGGAGCCGCCCCAGCGAGGCGGCGAAGATGCCCTTCCCCAGTGAGGAAGTTACACCGCCGGTGACGAAGATGTATTTGGTGTTCACGTTCGGAGCTCCACGTTCGGAGCGGGGAGAGGGAAGGCGGAGCGTTCATCCAGTGCGACATCCGCCAAGCGAAAAGCGCCTCTCCGCCGGCGCTCGGGGAGCCGTGAGAGGCGCTCTTCGGAAACGGCGCTTTTTCAAGTAGGGGGTTTGGTAGGCTTTTGGCCTTCCGGCCCATCTCGCATCCATCCAGCGCGCCGATGGATGAGCCGAGCCGATGGATGAGCCGACGGGGGTTTCCACGTCCTGCCGCTGATTTCGTTCCGCTCGCCACGCCCGGGCACATCTCGAAAAAAGCTTGTCCATAGTCTCATCCCCCGCCTTCCACGTTGGCGCAATCCTATACGCGGCAATACTTTACGAAAATGCACTACATGTCTTCCCAGTACTCCTCCGGCATGTCCTGCGCGAGGGCGAGCGCGCCATTGGCGCCAGCGTAGAGCGGGTCGTCGACGGTCCGTACCCGGCAGGGGCCGTACGCACTGAGCTCGCCCTCGACCGCGTCGGCGAGACCGTCGAGCAGGCTCCCTCCGCCGGCGAGGTAGATGTTCTGGCGCACCTTTTCTTGAAACTCCGGCTCGTAGCGGGCGATCAGGTCTACGGCCGTCTCCACCAGCGGGGCGAGGATCGTGTCGCACGCCTGGCGCACCGCGTCGGTGATGTTGAGGCTCGTGACTTTGCCCCCGACGGGCACCTCCACCTTCACACTCATGCGTCCGTTCTTTTGCACGAAGCCGTGCTGCTCTTTGTACTTGCGCACGACCGTGTCGCTGAAGCGGGCCTCTGGGTACTCCTCTTCCAAAAGCTCCAACAGGCGGCGGTCGATCTGGTCGCCGGCAGTGTTGAGGCTGCGCTGGTCTTCCTCGGCCGGCATTGTGCCGCGCATCACGCAGAAGTCCATCGTGCCCGCCCCGATGTCGATGACGAGCGCGTGGTTGAGAGCGTCGAGCCCGTAGGCCACCGCAAAGGGCTCGCTGACGACCATCAGCGCGTCGGCGTGCTCGCGTACGGCGTCGCGGATGGCCATTTTGTTGACGCGCAGCGCCTCGGCAGGCACGCCGACGGCTGCGTGTACCGGCTGGCCTGAGCTGCCGGAGCCGCCGACCTGCTCGACGAGGTGGTGGATGAGCTCCTGGACGGCCTCCTCGTCGCGCGCGGTCCCGTCACGGAGGACCCCCTGTTCGAGAGGCCGCACCATGTCGAGGGACATGCGGTTCTCCAGCGCCTCGGAGCCGAAGAGCACGCGCTCCCCGAGCATCTTTTCGGCCACGAAGTCCTGCGGCCAGCCGACGTAGCTCTCGACCCACTTGCGCTGGCCGTTGGAGGCGGCCACGGCGCTGCGCGAGGTGCCCAGGTCCATGCCGATGTGCAGTGCGTCTTCGTCGTTCGTAGCCATTGTCTAAGAGGATTCGTCGGGGGAGGGGGCGAGGTACATGGAAGGCGCGCCGGCAGACTCACGGGAGCACGGAGGGCACGGGCGCCGGGGTCGTGTCCGGCAGGGCGCCAGCGAGCGCCTCCGTACCGGGCGCGGAGGCCGTGCCGGGCGCGAAGGCCGTGCCGAGGTAGCGGGCGATGCCCTCTTCGAGAAAGCCGGCCAGCGCGGCGCGGTAGGCCGGGCGGCGGAGCTTCTGTTCCTCGGCGGGGTTGCTGAGGACGCCGATCTCGGCGAGCACGCTGGGGGCCTCCACGCCGAGGAGCACCACGAAGGGGGCGGTGCGCACGCCCCAGTCGCGCACGTCGGGGGTCTGGGCTTTTATGTTACGGAACAGACTTTTCTGAATCGAGCCGGCCAGGCGCTCGGATTCCTGGCGGCGCAGGCGTCGGCCCGTCTCTTTGAGCAGGCGGTTGAAGGCCGCTACGGAGTACCCACTGGACTGGTTCTCGCGGCGGGCCAGGCGGCGCTCCTCCTCGCTGGTCTCCTGCCCGTAGTAGTACGTCTCGACGGAGCGCATGCTCGTGTCCGGCAGCGCGTTGACGTGGATCGAGACGAACAGGTCGGCCCGGTGCTGGTTGGTGTATCCCACGCGCTCGCGCAAGGAAAGGTGACGGTCGCCGGTGCGCGTCATGAGCACGCGGTAGCCCCCGGGGCGGGCCCGCAGGCGCCTCGCCAGGCGGCGGGCCACGTCGAGGGCCACGTGCTTCTCTTTGGTCCCGCCGGGGCCGACGGCGCCGTCTTTCGTGCCGCCGTGGCCGGGATCGATCACGATGGTCTTCACCTCCAGCCCAAAGAGGCCTGCCACCGAGTGCGCGTCGTCGTTGCTCTGGGCTCGTCGGGGAAGGGCGGAGGCCGCGCTCCTCATTGCCGGCTGGAAGGGCGCACCGCGTCCCTGCACGGAGTCGGCCACGGGCGCAGCGGCGGCGGCCGGGCCCGAGGCGCGGGCCGGCGGAAAGAGACGCTTCCAAGCGCGCGCCGCGTCGCCGGTGGCCCAGACGGCGCCGGCAGCCACGAGCAACGCCGCCAGCGCTGCGGCCGCCACGCGCCGCGGCCAGGAGCGCGCCGGGCCGTCGTCTTCGCCGGGGGCTCGGCGGCGGGGGGCCGGCTCGCCGCGCCGGGTGCGCACGTTCTCCTCGTAGACGCCCTCCAAGATCGAAGCGCGCTTCCGGCTGGACCGCTCCTTCGAGCCGGACGGTGAGGAACTGCTCATCGCGCAGGCGGACGCTGGTGAACGAGGCGGGGCGCAAAGAAGAGCGCGTTGGGCGACGAGGCGTTGGGCCGTACCGCAAGAACATTGTTTTTTAATCGGCGCGGCGGCGGCAGGTTGCATCGGGGGAGGGGCGGGGCGCAACGTGCAGAGCGGCGCCGCGCGTTTTCACACCGCTATGGGCGCCCTGAGCGCGGAATGATGGTTGTAATTCTCGACGGTGAAGTCCGCGAAGCGGTAGTCCGCCACGGCCTCGGGCGTGCGCTCGAGGTGAAGCCGAGGGAGCGGCAGCGGGTCGCGCGCGATTTGCTCGCGCACCTGGTCGAAGTGGTTCCGATAAATGTGGCAGTCGCCGCCGGTCCAGACCAGTTCGCCGGGCGCCAGGTCCGTCTGGTCGGCCACCAGATGCGTCAGCAGGGCATAGCTGGCCAGGTTGAACGGGACGCCCAGAAACGAGTCGGCCGAGCGCTGGTAGACCTGGCAGCTCAGGCGGTCGTCGGCTACGTAAAACTGAAAAAGCGTGTGACAGGGAGGCAACGCCATCGCCTCGAGTTGCGGCGGGTTCCACGCGCTCACCACGATGCGTCGGCTCTCGGGAGTTTCCCGAATGAGCCGGAGGGCGCGCTCGATCTGGTCCACGCTCTGGCCTTCTTTTCCCGAAAAGGCCCGCCACTGGCGCCCGTAGACGGGGCCGAGGTCGCCCCACCGCTCCGCAAAATCCTCATCCTCAGCGATGCGCTCCTCGAAGGGTTCCTGCGACATATCGGTATGGCCGGTTTCCTCACGGTAGCGCCGCAGCGGCCAGTCCGTCCAGATCGAGACGCCGCGCCGCACGAGCGGGCGAATGTTGGTCTCCCCGCGCAACATCCAGAGCAGCTCCTCGGCCACGCCGCGAAACCAGACGCGCTTGGTCGTCACCAGCGGGAAGCCCTCCGCCAGGTCGAACCGCATCTGCGCGCCGAAGCGGCTGCGAGTGCCCGTGCCGGTGCGGTCGCCCCGGTCGGTCCCCTCCTCCATGATGCGGCGCAGGTAGTCGAGGTATTGGTGCACGGCGCGGCTGACGGTTTTGGTCTGTAAGAGGGCGACCACGGGAGGTCGCCCTTGCGGGGGGTCGCCCTTACGACGGTATGTCTCTTCTACGGACGGTATGTCTCCTCCTGCCTTCCCGAACACTCGGTCCGCTTCGTTCGTCCATCCTTTGCCCTCTTTCCTCTTTTCTTTTTCCCCACCTAAGATCATGGACCCGAACCTGCACGTCAAGCAGGCCGTCAACCACCTCGAGCGTGTGCTGGACTATGCCCCGATGGTCGCCGAGGACGGCGAGGCGCAGGTCCACCTCACCACCGAGGACTGGCACGTCGTCTCCGACGCGCTCTTCAAAATGGACACGCCCGAGGATGCGCTCCCGGACGCCATTCAGGACTATGAACTGGTGGACGGCCGCGACACTATTCGTCTCGTCACCGAGGACTACGTGATCGACGTGGACATCGTGGCGGCGTAGCGCGCGGCGCACCGGCGGCGGCGGACGACGGACGGCGAGATTTCGCAACGCAGCCGCATGCAGTAGAGAGCGGACGACCTCCCTCGACGCTTCGGGCGAGCGGCCCCTCGGAAGGACTGCCCGTCCGCGATCTGCCGTCCGCTAATTGCGCATGGTCCGCTAATTGCGCGTGAAAGGAACGCGGGCGACTCGAACAACAGCGCGGCGCGGCACGTTGCCATTCGCCCCTATTTAGAACGAATCTACGCGAGCGACGCGCATGAGCCAGACGGATCCGCAGGCCCGCTCCCCGAACGGCCCGACCGACACCGAGGCGCTCCCGGAGGCGACTGTGCTTTTCGCCGGCGACAGCGGCGACGGGATGCAGCTGACCGGCTCACAGTTTACGCTGGCCACGGCCCACGCGCAGAGCGACTTGGCCACGCTGCCAGACTACCCTGCCGAGATCCGCGCCCCCGCCGGCACGACGTACGGTATCAGCGGATTTCAGGTGCACTTCGGCTCGGGGAACGTGCGCACCCCCGGCGACGCCGTCGATCTGCTTGTGGCGATGAACCCGGCGGCGGTGAAGGTGCACCTCTCGCGCGTGGAGCGCGGCGGGACGGTGCTCATCAATACCGACGCCTTCAACGACCGCGGCTTCAAACTGGCCGACCTCGACGCCGACCCCCGTGAGGATGGCACCCTCGAGGGCTACCACGTCGTGGAGGTCGAGCTCTCAAAGCTGACTCGCAAGGCACTCTCGGGCACCGAGCTGTCCACCCAGGAGATGGACCGCTCGAAGAACATGTTCGCCCTCGGGCTGGCCCTCTGGCTCTTTTCCCGCCCCACCGCACCGGCACTGGAGTGGATCGGAGAAAAATTCGCCGACAAGCCGGAGGTGCGCGAGGCCAACCGGCACGTCCTCAAAAAAGGCTACCATTACGGCGAAACGACCGAGCAGTTCGCCACGCGCTACGACGTAGCCCCTGCCGACCTCGAGGCGGGCACCTACCGCACCATCCGCGGGGCCGAGGCGCTGGCATTGGGACTCGTGGCCGCCTCCGACCGGAGCGGGCTGGACCTCTTCTATGGCTCCTACCCCATCACGCCCGCGTCGGACATCCTCCACGAGCTGAGCCGGCACAAAAACTTCGGGGTGATGACCTTCCAGGCCGAGGACGAGATCGCCGCCGCCGGCTCGGCGCTGGGGGCCTCCTTCGGTGGACAGCTGGGCGTGTGCGCCACCAGCGGGCCCGGCCTCGCGCTCAAGACCGAGACCATCGGCTTGGCCACGATGACCGAGCTGCCGATGGTGATCCTCGACGTGCAGCGCGGCGGCCCCTCGACGGGACTGCCCACCAAAACCGAGCAGGGCGACCTCTTCCAGGCCCTCTACGGGCGCAACGGCGACGCCCCGCTCCCGGTGATCGCGCCGGACGGCCCTGCCGACTGCTTCCGCGCCGCCTACGAGGCGTGCCGCCTCGCGTGCACGTACATGACGCCCGTCATCCTGCTGGCGGACGTGTACCTCGCCAATGGCTCGGAGCCGTGGAAGCTGCCGAAGGCAGCGGATCTCCCGCCTTTCGAGGTGGACTTCGCCACCGCACCGAATGCGAACGGCCACGCGGGCGACGGCAGCAACAGCGACGCCCACGTCAACGGCAAGAAAAACGGCGAGGCGGCATTTCTGCCCTACCGACGCTCGGGCGAGACGCTCGCGCGCCCGTGGGCCCGGCCCGGCACGCCGGGGCTGGAGCACCGCGTCGGCGGGCTGGAGAAGGAGGCCGAAACGGGCGACGTGTCCTACGACCCGGCCAACCACCAGCACATGACCGACGTGCGCGCGGCAAAGATCCAGCGCGTGACCCGCGACCTGGAGACGCCTGAGCCGTACGGCGGCGGAGCCGAAAACGCCGACGAAGGCGACCTGCTCGTCACCGCCTGGGGCTCCACGCGCGGGGCCGTCGAGACTGCCGTGGACCGCCTGCGCGGGCGCGGCCTCGCGGTGAGCAGTCTGCACCTGCGCCACCTCTGGCCGCTTCCGCCCGGGCTGGCGGACGTGTTCGCCCGCTTCGAGCGCCACCTCGTGCCCGAGCAGAACAATGGCCAGCTCGCCCGCCTCTTGCGCGACGAGTTCTTACTGGACTTCCGCCCCTTCGGCAAGGTGCAGGGTCAACCGTTTACATCCGGCGAGATTGTGGAAAAGGCCGAGGCGATGATTTCGTGATGCGTGATTCGTGGTGCGTGAGGACAGCAAGACCGGTTGTAGAAGAGGGGGCCTCATGCAACACGCATTACGCAACACGCTCCGTTTCAAAACAGCAACGTCCCAAGCGTGATGCCTGAAGACGAGTCCCAAAACGAGACCCTGCCCGACGGCACGCGAAAGCCCACGCTCCCGCCCGGCTACGGCGACGACGGCCGCCAGCAGCGGCGACGACGCCGGCACGAAAAAACCGACGTTGCCGCCGGGCTTCGGCGATGGAGCCGGAGGCGACGGCAGCGCAGACGGTGAGCCGGCCCTCTCGCGCAAGGACTTCCAATCAGATCAGGACGTGCGCTGGTGCCCCGGCTGCGGCGACTACGCCATCCTCTCGGCCGTGCAGCGGCTCTTGCCCGAGCTCGATGCCGAGAAGGCCGAGCACGTCTTCGTCAGCGGAATCGGGTGCGCCGGGCGCTTCCCCTACTACGTAGACGCCTACGGGATGCACACGATCCACGGGCGCGCCCCAGCCATCGCCACGGGGCTGAAGGCCAGCCGGCCCGAGCTGAAAGTCTGGGTCGTCACCGGCGACGGGGACGCCCTCTCCATCGGCGGGAACCACCTGATCCACGCGCTGCGCCGCAACGTGGACCTGCAGATCCTGCTGTTCAACAACGAGATCTACGGCCTCACCAAAGGCCAGTACAGCCCCACCAGCGAGCGGGGCAAAGTCACCAAAAGCTCTCCCTACGGCTCCATCGACGCGCCCTTCAACCCCGTCCGCGTCGCACTGGGGGCGGACGCCTCCTTCGTCGCGCGCACGATGGACCGCGACCCGCAGCACATGAAGGCGGTCATGGAACAGTCCTACGACCACTCCGGCGCGGCCTTCGTGGAAATCTACCAGAACTGCAACATCTTCAACGACGGGGCCTTCTTCGAATTCACCGAGAAGGAGACGAAGCCCGAACGCGCGCTCTTTCTCGAAGACGGCCGGCCGATGACCTTCGCCGAGGGCGCGAAGGGCCTCCGCCTCGACGGACTGGGCCTGGAGGTCGTGGACCTCGAAAACGACCGCTGGTCGGTGGCCGACTGCCTCACGCACGACGCCTCCGACGAGATGCTCGCCGAGCTGCTGGGCCGCATTTTCTGGGATGACCCCGATGTAAACGGCGACGACCAGAAGCTGCCACGCCCCTTCGGCGTGATCTACCAGACGGAGCGCCCGACCTACGGGGACCTGCTGCACACCCAGATCGAGGGCATTACCGAGAAGAAAGGCACCGGCGACCTCGATGCGCTTCTCCGCGAAGGCGACACGTGGACGGTGGGAGGGTAGTTGGGAGGTTTGGGTTGTTGATTCTTGGCTGTTGGTTCTTGGTGAGTAAAGAAGTAACCAAGAACCGAAAGCGAGCGGGGGCGAGCGGGTCCCGTTGCAACGCAGCCCCTCCAGTCGTAGCTTACCGGCAGCGCTCTCCCTCCGCCAAGGTCCCCACCGCCATGGTCCTTCAGTTCCTCGACCGTTACCGCAACCTCGGCCTCTTGATTCTGCGCGTGGGCGCAGGGCTCTACATCGCCCTTGCGCACGGCTGGGGGAAGATCACCGGCGGCCCCGAGGCGTGGACGCAGGTCGGCGGCGCGCTCGAGACGGTGCTCGGCATCGGGGTTCTGCCGGCCTTCTGGGGCTTCATGGCCGCCGTGGCCGAGTTCGTCGGCGGGCTGCTGGTGGCTGCCGGCCTTCTGACGCGCCCGGCCCTCGGGCTGCTCATCGCCACGATGGGCACGGCGGCGGCCATGCACCTGACGACCGGGCAGGGCAATCCCGAGCGCGCGCTGATCTACGGCCTGGTGTGGCTGGCGCTCTTCTTCACCGGGCCGGGCCGGTACAGCTTCGACGCGCAGTTCGGCGCAGGCGGGAGCCGCTCGCGACGCCCGCGCGGCGCGGCGCGGCTTTGACGGAAGCCCGCCCGCGCTATCAGTTGCCGCCGCCGTCTTCTCTTTGCCGCTGCCCGGCCCGCCTTTCCATGACCGCCCCTCTTCGCCGTGCTCTCACCGCCCCCTCTTTCGCCGCCGTGCTCCTCGGCGGTGCCCTGCTGGGAAGCCTCCTGCTGGAAGCCGGCTGCCGCAGAGCCCCCGACGCGCACCCGTCTGCCGCCGCCGGCAACGCCGCGCCTGGCCCGACCGCGCCGGCCGACACGGCGCGCCCCGAGGCCGCTATGCTCGACAGCGGGACCGTTGTGCTGCCCGACTCCCAACAGCGCGCGCTTGTGAAGAACGACTCGCTCTGGCAGAAGGCCCTGCGCGTGCACTACCGCGCCATCGTCTTCGACGGGCACGCCGACACGCCCACCCTCATGGCCGAGGAGGGGTACGACATCGGGCCGCGTCACGCGCCCGCCGAAGCCCACCTCGACCTGCCGCGCATGAAAACCGGCGGCCTCGACGCGGTCTTCTTCTCGATCTACGTGCCGTCGTATCTGGGGGAGGGGCGCCGCGCCGGCGCCCGCGCCCGCCGGCTCATCCGCGTGACGAAGCGTCAGCTCCGGCAGTACGCGGGCCGCGCGGCCTTCGCCACCAGCGCCGGGGAGGTGCGCCGCCTCGCGCGCAACGGCAAGCGCGCCGTGCTGCTGGGGCTGGAAGGCGGCCACGCCCTCGCCGCCAGCGAAGACACGCTGCGCGCCTTCGCTCAGAGGGGCATCCGCTACGTCACCCTCACGCACATCCGCTCCCACTCCTGGGCCGACGCCGCCACCGACACGCTCCGCCACGGGGGGCTCTCCGAAAAGGGCGAAGCCCTGGTGCGCGCGATGAACGACGCGGGCGTGCTGGCGGACCTCTCGCACGTGAGCGATTCGACCTTTTACGACGCGCTACGGGTGAGCCGCGCGCCGGTCATCCTGTCCCATTCCTCCGCACGCGCGCTCACGCCCAACGCTCGCAACGTAACCGACGACATGCTGCGCGCCCTTTCGGAAAACGACGGGCTGGTGATGATCAACTTCTACGACCGCTACGTCCAGCAGGACACCACGCCCGCCCTTGAGGACGTGCTCGACCACATCGACCACGCCGCGCAGGTCGCCGGCGTGGAGCATGTGGGGCTCGGCTCGGACTTCGACGGGGTGCCGCGCCTGCCGGCGGGGCTGGGCGACGCCACGCGCCTGCCGTGGCTCACGCACGGCCTGCTGAAGCGCGGGTACACCGAAGAGGACGTCTACAAGATCCTGGGCGGCAACGCCCTGCGCGTGCTCGAAGCGGCCGAAGAGGCAGCCACGAAGCCGGGGTAATATCGCCGGGCGGCGGCCCACCAGTAAGGGGCGGGGACCCCACGAAACGGTGGGCCGCAGACGGCATCTTCACGAACGGGGTTCGCGTCACGCAGAGGGATGGGGCGTTCCGGAAAGCAGTCTCACAGCGGAATCTCGCGTCGCTTCCCGGGGCGTGCGGGACGCCGTACGGGACGCCTCCCACGAGCCGCTTTAAACAAAGCATTACTGCACCCAATCTTTGCGACCGAGGGGTGCATCACCGGGCTGCGTTTTTTACGATGGTAGCCCCTTTTAGGCCCGGCGCGGCGCGCCGCCTCTGCTCTTTTATCGTAACCGACGCTTCTCTCTCCTATGAAGTCCTTGCTTCTCAAGTCGGCCGTTCTTGTTGGCTT
>PXTS01000035.1 GCA_003022485.1 Bacteroidetes bacterium QS_8_68_28 | reverse complement strand
CGGCATCGACCCGGCCAGTGCCATCGGGCCGTTCGTGACGACGCTCAACGACATCCTCGGCCTCACCGTCTACTTTCTGATCGCGTCGCTGTTTTATCTGTGAGGCGGCGTTGCCTCAAGAAGTCGCAGACGCGGCGCGCTGCGCCTTCTACGTGGCGTTTTCCAACGCCCGAAAAAACCGCCGCACGCGCCGCCGGTTCACCCCGAAATCGCTCTTGCCCGCGCGGCTGGCACTGCGGATGTGCAGTACGGCTCCGCCGTCGTCGTTGGCTCCCGGCGTTACCGCGACGGACACGTCGTCTTTGAAGATGAGAGCCACGCGAAAGACCGCGTCCACGCGTCGTTCGTCGTCGCGGAGAGTGAAGCGGCCCGGCCCCAGGTCGCCGAGGGCGTCCTGCGCCTTTTCAAAAAGCCCCTTCGGCGACTGGCCGGGAAACGGACGGCTTTCGCGCTCACAGTTGGGCGTGCCCGGGCAGGGCGGTAGCGGGTTTTGCATCTGAAGGAGGGAGGTTTGAAGAAGGCGTGCTGCGCACGAGGATGCCAACCCCTCTCACCCGCCAGCCCGCTCTTCTTTCCTCGCCAACCCCTTCGCATCATTGTACTTCGAGGGACACTTCACCAGGATGTTCTTCGCCTCGAAGGCCCCGCCGCCCGTGGCGCGCCCTTCCACCACCAGCTTTTCGGCCTGCTCGAAGTTGGTTGGCTTGGGGCTGCTGTAGCGCACGCGGCGCACGTTTCCTTTTTTGTCCTTCATGTGGAACGTGAACACGTTCTGCGCGCGGTTGTAGCGCATCGGCTCCTGCTCTGCCCACGTGCCCACCACGTGCGCGGTCTGCCCCGTCTCCTCCGCCTCCGCGAAGCTCATGTAGCCGCTGACCTGCTGGCCGAAGTTCATGAACAGCAGCCCCGAGAAGCCGGCGATAAAAACGAGCCCGACGACGGTTTTGAGGTTCATCGTTGGTTGGCTGGTTGTTTGGCTGATTGGTTTTCTGGGCCTGGTCCCCCCGTCGGGGGCACACTATAACACTCCAACCCCCGAGCACTTATTTTGTGTCGTCCATGCGGCGTTCGAGGGCCGCGAGGCGGCGGTCGGTGCGAAAAAGCAGCGCGGCCACGCCCAGCCACACGAGCAAAACCACCGCGAGAACGACGTAGATCTTGTCCTGCGCGAGCATCGTGCGCTCCAGGGCGCTCTGCTGCGGCGGTTGCTGCTGGGTCGACGCGCCGGCCCCCGCTTCCTCGCCGGCCCACACCGAGTCGTAGGCGGTGGAGGTCGTGTCCGCCTGCTGCTGCGGGCGAAGAACGTGAATCGTCATGGAGTCTATCGCTTGACCATGCGAAAAACACGAATCACGCGCCGCGCATCACGCCCTGCGCATCATGCCTTGCCGTATCTCCAGGGCGGCGGCACGGACGCGCTGCGTGTAGAGTACCCAGAAGAGCCCGATGAACCCGATCACCGAGGGGTAGAAGACCACGCGCATAATCGGGTGCGTGATTTCGCTGAAGGCCGGGTTGCCCTCCGCGCCGGGGTGGAGGCTCTGCATCTGGCGCGGCAGTACGTAGAGCAGAAACGGCATCACGGCCACGGCAAAGAGCAGGTATACCGCGCTGATGCGCCCGCGCTTCTCCGGTTGCCCGGCCAGCGCCGAGCGCAACACGAAGTACGCCCCGAAGATCAGCAGCTGCGCGGCAGCCATCGTCTGCTTCGGGTCGAAGTTCCACCACAGCCCGCTGCTCTGGTACCACGTGAAGCGCGCCCACACCATCCCCGTCACGATACCCACCCCCCCGAAAAGCGTGCCCACGCGCGCCGCCTCGAAGGCCCGCACGTCCCGCGCGCGGCGGCCGGAGCGCAGAAAGCCCGCCGCGTGGTAGCCGGCCACGACGAAGGCGGCCATCATCGCAAACCACATCGGCACGTGAAAGTAGAGATTGCGCGCCGTGTGCTCGAGGATGTTAATGCGCGGGATCTTCAGCAGGAACGCCCCGGCCAGCACCGCTGTCATCCATGCCACCACCGCCCCGCGCACCCAACGGTAGCGTTGGAGGTTCACCCGCGGCGGGCGCTCTTTTTCGGAAAGCTCAGCCGATGCGAGCGGGGCCATGCGGCGAGAGAGAAGGGGGCTGCAATACTGCTACACGGCTACAACACGCCGCCCCGCCGCGCGGTTCGCACTGGGAAGGGAGGCCGCCGGCGTCTTCCCCGATTAATCACCGCGCGTCTGGTAGGGAGTGGGTTGTGGATAGTAGATGGGTTTTAGCTTGCTGGCGCATTTGTGGCGCAGTCGGCCTACTGAAAATCCATTCCCCATCAAGTGAGCTGAAGGCGAGCGGGCCAACCTCCCCGATCACTCTTCCCACACGTAGTCGAAGAGCAGGACCGAGGCGGTGATCGTCACGCCCGCGAAGCCGACCAGCGTGAGCAGCTCCTCGCGCGCCGCCGCGAAGGCCACGCCCGCGAGCGCCTTCTGCGACGCACTCACCACCGACACCAAAAGCGGCGTCAGGAGCGGGAACAAAAGCACCGTCAGGAGCGCGCCGCCGCCGGTGCCGGCCCGCGCGAGGAGCGCTCCCAGCAGCGTCGTAGCCCCGGCCAGCCCCAGCGCGCCCAGCGCCAGCACGGCCAAGAGCAAGCCGGGCGCGCCGACCTCCAGGCCCAGCATCAGCCAGAAGGCGCCCGCCGTCACGAGCGTGAGCGCGCCGACCAGCAGCGTGTTGAAGAGCAGCTTGCCGGCGTACACCATCGAGGGGCGCGTGTGCAGCCGGAGCAGCAGGACCGTGCCCTGCTCTTCTTCGTAGACGAAGGCGCGCCCCAGCCCCAGCGCGGCGGCGAAGAGCACCACCACCCAAAGCAGCGTTGTTTCCACCTCCCCGGTGAGCGGCGCGTCACCGATTCCAAAGAGCACCACCAGCGTCACCGCCAGGACGAACAGAAGCAGCGTGCTCAGCGCGTACCGGCTGCGCAGCTCCAGCCGCAGGTCCTTTTTAAAAACGGCCCAGGCGCCGGCAAGCCAGTTCATCCGTGGGTCGGTGTCGGTGGTCGGTGGTGAATCCACCAAAAACCAAAAGCCAGGCACCAAAAACCATGAACCACGACCGCGTCCGAGGCGCTCTGCTGGGCACGGCCGTCGGCGACGCGCTGGGGATGCCCGTCGAAGGCCTCAGCCACCAGAACGTGCGCACCTACTACAAGGGCATCAAGGAATACCGCGCCGACGAGGAGCGCGGCGACCTCGCGGAGGGCCAGTGGACCGACGACACGCAACTGACCTTCGCGATCGCCCGCGCGCTCACCGGAGTGAGTCATATCGAGGACGTGCCCGCCCGCGTCGCCGAAGAGTACGTCGCGCTCCGGCCGCAAGCCCGCCGCTGGGGCCCAACGACCACCGCTGCTGTCGAAGCCCTCTGGGACGGCGCGTCGCCAGAAGCCGCCGGCCAGGCGGAGCACCCCACCGACGGGGCCGCCATGCGCGCCGCCCCGCTGGGCCTGTGGTGGGCCGCCACCGAGGCTTCGCCGAAAAAGGCCCTTGCGGCGCTGCGCCCCGTGCTGGCGGTGACGCACGCACATCCCGCCGCGCTCGCCGCCGGTCTGGGTCAGGCCTTCGCCGTGCGCTACGCCGCGCAAGCCCGGCCCGACGCCTTTCATGCGGAAGCCTTTTGGGAAGAACTCGTGCGCTTCACCGCGTGGGGGGAAGGCGAACTGGCCCCGCCGGGCGAGAACGCCGACCGGTGCTGCTCGAAGCGGCTGCGCGCCCTCAGCGGATCGCTTCACCAGGGCGCCATGCCGCTGGACCTGCGCGACCTCACCGATGGAGCCGGCGCCCGCGCCGACGAAGCGTGGCCGTTAGCGGTCGGCATGTTCGCACGCACGCCGCACCTCATCGAGGCGGCGTTGCTCTCGACCGTCAACGTCGGCGGGGACGCGGACACGACCGGCGCGATGGGCGGGGCGCTCTTGGGCGCGCTCCACGGCTGGAATGCCTTTCCCGACGAGTGGAAAGATAGCTTGGAGGACACCCCGCGCCTCACCGGGCAGGCCGACGCCTTCTTCGAGCGCCTGCGCGATAGGGGCTGACCCCTGCGCAACCCAACCCCAAATTCAACACCGCAATGCCTGCCCCCGTCGCCATCATGCTGGGCAGCGCCTTCGCCGAGGGGGCCGCTTCTTTCGACGCTACGCCGCAGGAGGTGGAGACACGCTTCGGGCGGCAGCTTCTGTACCGCGTCTCGGGGAGCGAAGGGCGCCCCGCCTACCTGCTCTTTCGTCACGGCGTGCCGCACCGCCTCTTGCCCAATCAGATCGACTACCGCGCGCAGGCAGCGGCGCTGGCGGAGGTCGGCTGCGGGGCGCTGCTCGTTACCAGCAGCGTCGGGGTGATGGACGAAGCGCTGCCGCTCTACCGGCCGCTCCTGGTGGAAGATCTGCTGACGATGGACAATCGCCTGCCCGACGGCTCGGCCTGCACGATGTTTCCCGAACAGCAGGAAGGTCACGGCCACCTCGTGCTTGGCGAAGGGCTCTTCTCCGATGCGCTCACCCGGCAGGTGGGCCGTTTGGCGGAGGAGGCCGAGGCGGCTCCGGCGGGCGAACAGGTCGTCTTCGGCTACGTCGGCGGGCCCCGCGGCAAGACGGCCGCAGAGAACCGCATGTGGCACCGGCTGGGTGCGCAGGTCAACTCCATGACGCTCGCGCCGGAGGTCATTCTCGCCAACGAGCTGGAGATTCCCTGCGCGGCGCTCGTGGTGGGCCACAAGTATTCGCTCCCCGATGCGAACAACCCCCAGGACGAAAACCGCGTCGCGGCCACGCTCGACGACTCGCGCGAGGCGTTGCGGCGTGCCGTGCGCGCCTTCGTGGAAAAGGGCGAGGCGGTACCGTTCGGGAATCACCTCTTCCGCTTCGACGACGCTCCGGCCCAGCCGTGACCGAACGCGACGTGCTCGACCACGCAGCTGCGCGCCTGCCTGGCTTCGCCCCGACCGACGGGGCGGAGCGCCTGCCCGGCGGTCTGCTCAACGAGGTGTGGCGGGTGGCAGGCCAGCCCGGCAGCGAGCCGCGCTCCGTGATCGCCAAGCACGCCCCGCCGCACATCGCCTCGCAGCCGGAGGTGCCGCTCGATCCGGAGCGCATTGCGTTCGAGGCCCAGGCCCTCGAAGCCTTCGCCCCCGGCGGTCGCCTCGAAGTCCTCACCACGGGTGACGTGCGCCCCCCGCGCTCGCTCGACTACGATGCAGCCTCTCGCACGCTCCTCATGGAAGACCTCGGCGCGCCGCCGGGACTGGGCGCGTGGCTGCGCAATGGTCCGCCTGCGCCGGGAGCAGAAGCCACGGGCAAGCGGCTGGGGCGCTTCATCGGGCGGTTGCACGCGCGCACGACGGGCGACGAGGCGCTCCGCGACGCCTTCGACAATCGCGCAATGCAGGAGACGCGCCACGCCGTGCAGTACCGGGCGGTTGGCGAGATGGCCGAAAAAGCCGGCGTGGAAGATGCCGAGGCGCTGGGCGCGCGGGCCGAGGCGCTGGGCGCGCGCTTCATCGAGCCGGGCGACTGCCTCGTGATGGGCGACCTGTGGCCGCCGTCGGTGCTGCGGACGGGGAATGGTGCGCTCCGCCTCATCGACTGGGAGCTGTGCCACTACGGCCGCCCGGCGCAGGACGTGGCGCACCTCGCGGCGCACTGCTGGATGCACGCCCACCGCGCCCCCAGCCGGGAAGCCCGCGCCGCCGCCGAAGCCGCGCAACGCGCTTTTCTAAAGACCTACCGCGACGCGCTGGGAGCGGCAAGCAGCGCGCTCCTCACGCCGCGAGCGCGGGCGGACTGCGCCCTCCACTTCGGCGCAGAACTTCTGGTGCGCACCGTCGGTCCTTTCCAAGACGGCTTTCTCTACGACGGCCTCGCGCCCAGCGCACCGCCCGTCCGCGAGGCCACGCAGAAAGCCGCCCGCTACCTGCGCGCGCCGAAGGCGCAGAAGACCTTCGCCCCCCTCGCGCCGTAAGCGCTGGCGGAGGCAAACGATCCAAAACCCCCAATCCAAAATCAGTACAGCGCCCGGTCGAAGACGGGGCGGTGCTTCTGCGTGGCCGGGTGCTCGGGGCCCAGCAGCGTGAAGAGCGCCACGCACGCCTTGCGCGCCCCGTCGTCGTCGTAGTCGCGGTCTTCGCGAACGACGGCGATAAAGCGTTCCAAGGCCGCGTCGAAGTCGCTGCGCGAGAGCGCGTCGATGGCGCGCAGGTAATTCTGCGGCGGCCCTTCGGGCAACGCAGGGCCATCTTCCTCGAAAATCATGAGCAAGCGGCTGACGGTCTGCACCGATTCCTGCGTCTGGCGCAGGCCGGAATCGGCCGGGGCAGCCTCGTCGGCGAGCGCGGCGGCCTCGCGGGGTTCGTCGAAGACGAGCGCGCGTGCCAGGAGAAGCTGCGCTTCGTCGTTTTCGGGGTCGTCGTCCCGCGCCTCTCGCAACAGCGAGGCGGCCGTGTCGAAGCGGCCTTCCGCCAGCGCCTCGCGCGCGCCTTCGAGGCGGGCCTTCTCCTCGGACGGCAGCGCCGCGTCGAGCCACTGGCGGAGGGCGCGCTCTGGCTTCGCCCCGGTGAACTCGTCGATCACTTCGCCTTCGTGGAAAAGCTTGACCGTCGGCAGGCCGCGCACGCCGAAGCGCTGCGCCAGCTCCGGCTCCTCGTCGGTGTTGACTTTGACGAGCGACCACGCCGCGTCTTCGTCGCTGGCGGCCTCCTCGGCGAGAGCCTCCAGGCGCGGCCCCAGCACCTGGCATGGCTGGCACCACGGCGCCCAGAAGTCCACGAGAACGGGTGCCTCGCGGCTGGCTTCAATCACGTCCTGCTCGAAGTCGAGCGTGGCAGCGGGCATGTGGAAAACGGGGATTGTTGAAAAGAGGGCAAGTGTGGCGTGCGACCCTATATCGGGGGGAATGAAATACGGAGCCGGGACGCTTTTGTGTCGTCCGGTACAGGAGGTATGAACCACCGTCCCTGCCTTTGGGTATGCCCACTGCGCACTTGTCCGTTCCTCGTTCAGCAAGGCCCATGATGTCGCTCCTCAACTGGTTTCGCCGCCCCCCGCTGGACCCCGGTTGGCACCGCCGCCTCGACCTGGGCGCGCTGGCTCTCACCGACAGCGGGAGCTGCGTGCTGGGCCAGCTTCACGGTACCTTCCGCCAGGGGCTGGGCCGGGCGCGCCTCTTCAGCCCGGGGAGCGCGCCGCGCGCCTCGCTCTCGCCGGTGGCGCACGGCTTCCACTGCATCCCCGCCGACGACCCCGAGACCGAGGAGCGCGACTACGCCTTCCTCGATAAAGCGTGGCAGGAAGAAGTGCGCCGTCGCCAAGAGCAAGACCAAGAGCAGGACGGCCGGGCGCGAGCGGAGGAGCCAGCAGACACGCGGCGGCCCGGCGCGCGCCTCGACCCCCCGCAGGCGCGCCGCGCTTCTTCGGAGAAGCCGTCGGCTCCCGTGCCGGCCTGACCAACATCGTCGTTGCATTACTGATCGGGCGCAACACGTTGCGCGTCCCTACTACGACGGCGGCGGGCCGTTCGCCATCTGCCGCCCTATCGGCCGCGCCGGTCCTCACTGAAGGCCAGCTCGCGCGTGCGCCGGTACATCGCCAGCCCGAAGCCCAGCGAGAGCGTCAGGATGCCCGCCCAGAGTACACCGATGAAGGGCTTTTCCTTTGCCTGCACGACCAGCCACTCGTCGGGCATCACCTGCACGCCCTCGATGGCCACGCGGGCCGCGCCGCTGTCCACGTTCATGCCTGTGAAGGTGAGCGTGAGCCCCCAGTCGTCGATCTCGACTTGGCCGAAGCGCTCGGTGTTGTCCTGCATCACGAGGTAGAGCGGCTGCAGGCGGCGCGTCTCGCCGGTCTGGCGGTTCGTCACCGCCAGGCGCGCGGCCACGGCGATCTGCGTCGAATCGGGCTTCTTCGAGGCGGGCACGTCCGGCGCGAAGCCCGCGAAGGAAATGTCGAACTGGTCAGTGCCCAGGGTGCGGCGCTCGCCCTTGCGCAGCGTAATTTCGCCGCCGTTGGAGCTTTGCTGCCCCGTCGCCTCGCTGGGCGTGACCGAAGCATAGATGTCTTTCGAGAAGTAGTGCTTGAGGTCCGGGTGCATGAACCACTGCTTGCCGCTGCCCTCGTAGGCGACGGGCCGCAGCGTGAACGTGTCGCCGGAGGGCGTCTCGAAGTTCAAAACGTAGACGCCGCGCCCGCGCTCGTTTTTCGTCTGGCCCTCGTAGGTGACGGTATACCCGTCCACCTGCTGCGCGCGGCCTTTCGCGGCGACGAAGGCCGTGCGCTCCTCGCCGGCGTCGTTGGGGCCGCGTGGCGCGATGGGGTCGCTGAAGGCGCTCGATGCGATCACGCCCAGCATCAAGAGCGCGAAGCCGACGTGACTAAACGCACCGCCGGCCATCCTGGGATTCCCCCGCCCGATGCGCCACATCACCAGCCCGTTGCCGAAGAGCGCGAAAAACGCCGCAAAGACGAGCAGGATGAGCAGCAGGCCCTGTCCGTAGGCCGCCCAGAAGCGGGCCACGCTTTCCAGCCCGAGATTGCCGAAGAGGCCCGCCTGCGCCATCTCGCCGGAGCCGCCGCCCGCGCCTTCGTCGGGCACCGGCGCGACAGTCTCTTGAGCGAACGGCGTGAAGAGCAGCACCGCGACCGTCGCCGCCACCGCCCCGGCGACCGGCTTCAAGAGCACGCGGTTGAGGTTCTCGATGGACATCTTGTTCCACCAGAAAAGCTGCCCCAGCCCCGCCAGGAAGACCACGGCCACCGACAGCGGCAGCGTCCAGCGGTTGTAGAACTCGGCTGGCACGCCCGAGGGGCTGCTCCGAAAGAGCTTCCCGAGAATGGGAGAGGAGGTGCCGACCGTCACCACCGCCGCGATGGCGCAGAGCAGCAGCGCCCCGCTGAACATCATGAACTCGCGCGAGAGGACGCGCGCCTCGCTTGCAGGCACCGGCAGGTCCCGCCAGCGCCACGCCAGCATCCCGACCCCCACGCCGAGAGTGCCCAGCACCCACGCCAGAAGCTGGGCGTTCATCCCCAGGTCCACGAAGGCGTGCACCGAAGCGTTCGAGAGCACGTCCGAGCGTGTCAGATACGTCGAGTAGACGACCAGCACGTAGGCCAGGATCGTGAGCAGGAGGGAGGCTTTGTGCGCGCGCCCGCTCTTTTTTTGCACCAGCATCGTGTGCAGCGCCGCGATCCCCACGATCCACGGCACCAGCGAGGCGTTCTCGACGGGATCCCATGCCCAGTAGCCGCCGAAGTTGAGCGTGACATAGGCCCAGTAACCGCCCATCGCAATGCCGGTGCCCAGAATCATCAGCGCGAAGACCGTCCAGGGCAGCGCGGCCCTGACCCACTGGGTGTAGCGCTTCTTCCAGAGCGCCGCCACGGCAAAGGCGAACGGCACGAGCATCCCCGCGAAGCCCGTGAACATGATGGGTGGGTGAATCGCCATCCACGGGTTCTGCAGGAGGTCGTTCAGCCCCGTGCCGTCGGCGGGCACGAAGCCGGGATTTTGCTGAAAGATGGGCGCCTCGGGCATCGCCTCGGCCAGCGTGGCAAACGGCGACGCGCCGATCTTGACCGCCCCGAACTGGAGCCCGACGACCATCGTGAGCAGGACGACCTGGTGCCCGGCAACGACCGTCATCACCGAGGGGCGCCAGCGCTTCGGCGCCACGAACAGGAACGTCGTGCCCACGCCCGCGGCCGTCATCGCCCAGAGCAGGAGCGACCCCTGCTGCCCGCCCCAGAAGGCGGAAATGAGATACTTGAGCGGCTGGGCATTCGAGGTGTTTTTGTAGACGTAGGCGTACTCGTACTGGTGCGTCAGCAGCATCCACATCAGAAGGCCCGAGGCGGCCAGCACGCCTGCGCCCATCGCAAGCCACGCGCCTTTCGCAATCGGAAGCCAGCGCGCCGCCCCGCGCGCCGACCGCGCCGACACGAAAAACGCGCCCGCGCTGGCGACGCTCGCCACCAGGGCGAACAGAAGCAAAAGCTCACCGAGCGTGCCGATCATACTGCATCAGCCGGCTGGGAGGCAGAGGGCGGAAACCACGATATTGAAATCGAACGTTACGAAACGGTTCCTGTCCCGCAAGCGCTTCCCGAACGAGTCGGGGGTTTCATGCGGAGTTGGCCGCCCAGCCAGACGGCGTTCAGACGCAGAAAAGCCCGCCGGCGCATGGCCCGACGGGCCGTTTCTGCAAAAGATGACAGGCCGACGCGCGGGACGCATGAACATGGGCGAGAAGGAAGCAAGGCGCGCTCCCGTTGTCAAGCAGGCGAAGGTCCGTCGGGCGGCGTTTCTTCGCCGCCGCGCCCTGAGCCGGAGGAGCGGAGGGCGCCCGAGGCGGGGTCGCCGTCCCCACGCGCGCGCTCGCCCGCCAGCGCGCCTTCGAGGGTGCTCGTGAGCGCCTGGAGGTCATCGGAGAGGGCGTCTGCGTCGTCCGCGCGCGCCTCGCGTTCGTCATGGAGATCTTCCGCCAGGGCGAGGGACGTGATGATGGCAGTCGTGAGCTTGGCCTGCTCGGGGTGCTCGCGCTGGAAGGCGCGCATCCGGTCGTCCACCTTCTCGGCCACCGTGCGAGTGCGCTCGGCGTTTCCTTCCTCGACGCGCAGCGTGTACGAGCGATCCAGAATCTCGACGTGGATGGAAGTCTGCACGTTCAGGGTTGTAGGTTTGTAGGGGTCGATGAACTGGTCGAGGCGCTCGCGCAGGGCGTCGGGATCGTCGCCCACGAGCAGCGCCGTGTCGTCGCGCCCGGCGGCGGGATCGGCTTCAAGTTCGGACACGCGCTCGCGCAGGTGCTCGTTCTCGTTTTCGAGGCGCTCGCAGCGTTCGCGCAGGCGTTCGAGCTGGTCGGTGGCGCGGTGCACGGCCGCGCGGAGGTCGTCCAGCGCGGGCAGAGCCTCGGGTTCGGAGGAAGCGTCGTCGGGAGCGTCGGGCACGGCGCGTGGAACGTGTGAGAACGTGCGGGAGGCGGGAGCGCGTCGCGTTGCTACCGGGGGAGGCTCGGGCGAGGCGGCGTTCCGGGAAAAGAGCCCGCCGTCCGTCGTCCGCGGCCGCCTCGAAGGAGCTCATCCCTGGAGCAAGGAGCTCACCCCCGGAGCGTGGCGTCGTGCTTTTCTTCGAGCGAAGATACGATACGCTCCACCACCGCGTCCACCTCCGCGTCTTCGAGGGTGCGGTCGGCCTGGAAGCGAAGCGCGAACGCGAGGCTCTTGCACCCGTCGCCGACCCCTTCGCCGGCGTACACGTCGAAGAGGCGCGCCCCCGCCAGCAGGGAGGCGCCGGCCTGCTCGATGGTGCGGCGCAGGGCGCCGGCGGGCACGTTCTGGGCCACGACGACGGCCAGGTCGCGCTCCACGGCCGGGAAGCGGCGCGGCGGCTCGTAGCGGCGCCCCCGGACCGGCGCGGCGGCTTCGGCGAGCGCCTCCCAGCGCAGCTCGGCGGCGAAGACCTCGCCCTCCAGGTCGAACGATCGCGCGTCGCCTTCGCTCACCTTGCCGACGATGCCCAGCGGGGCGCCGCCCGGCCCGGCAAGCCGCAGGCCATAGGCGAAGTTCGGGTCCGCACCGGTACCGAACGGGTCCATGGTCGCGTCCTCCACCCGCAGAAACGCGAGCACATGCCCCACGAGCCCCTTCGCGTCGTAGAAGTCCGCCTCGCGCGCGTCGGTGCCCCAGCCGCCGGGCCGCACCGGGCCGGCGAGGGCCATCAGGAGCGCCTCGCGCTCGGCGTAGCACCGCAAGGGCATGACCCGCGAGGCCTCCCCGGAAATGGTTGGGCCGGGCCGGTCCGTCCGGCGAAAGACGTGGCCGAACTCGAACAGGCGCAGCCCCGCCTGCCCGCGATTGCGGTTGAAGCGCATTGCCGCCAACGCGCCGGGCAGCAGGCGTGGCCTCAGTGCGGCCATCGCCTCGGAGATGGGATTGAGCGTCTGAGCCACGTCGTCGTTGGGAGCGCCCTCGCCGTTTTCGGGAGCGAGGAACTGGCGGGCCTGTTCGATGGGGAGCATGCTGTTGGTCTGGATCTCGCGCAGACCCATGCCGGCAAGCCGATGGCGCAGGCGGCGGCGCAGGCGGCGCGCCGGGTCCTCGCGGGGCGGGCGCGCCGGAAGCGGTACGTGCGCTGGCGCGGGGATACGGTCGTAACCGTGCAGGCGGGCGACCTCCTCGATCAGGTCCTCCTCGCGCGTGATGTCGGGACGGAAGGGCGGGATGACATACGAAAACGTTGTTTCCCCCGGCTCGTCGGGGCGGTCGCCGCTCACTTTCATGCCCACGGACGTGAGCAGCGACCCCATCTCCGATGGTGAAAGGTCGGTTCCCAGCACGTCATTGACGCGGGCGGGGCGCAGCGTGACCGTACGCAGCTCGGGCGGCCCCTGGGGCTGCTCGTCCACCAGACCGGGAACGACTTCACCGGCGGTAATCTCGGCGATGAGCGCGGCGGCGCGGGCGGCGGCCCAGACCTGCCCGTTGCGGTTCACGCCCCGCTCGAAGCGGTACGAGGCGTCGGTGGAGAGGTCCAGCGCCTTCGCCGCGCGACGGATCGCCCGTGGGGCGAAGTACGCGCTCTCGATAAGCACGTCGGTCGTGGCGGCGGTGACTTCGGAGTTTGCCCCGCCCATCACCCCGGCCAGTGCGACGGGTCGTTCGGCGTCGCAGACCAGCAGCGTGCCGGGCGGGGCCTCGCGCCGGGTGCCGTCGAGGGTCGTGAGCGGCGTGGTTTCGCCGGCGGTGCGGACGGTGATTTTCTCACCGCGAATCTTCGAAAAGTCGAACGTGTGGAGCGGCTGGCCGCACTCGTGCATCACGAAGTTGGCCACGTCCACGACGGCATTTCGCGGCTGGAGGCCGACGGCGGTGAGGCGGGCCTTCAGCCAGGCCGGCGATTCGGTGTTTTCGACGCTACGCACCAGCATCGCCGCGTAGCGCGGGCACGCCTCCGCGTCTTCGATCTGGACGGACACCGCCTCGGCGGTTTCGCCGCCCTCTTCGGGGGAGACGACTTCGGGCCATTCCAGTTCGGCGTCAGTCAGAGCCGCCAGGTCGCGGGCCACGCCGATGTGGCTGGCCGCGTCGGGACGGTTGGGCGTGAGGTCGATGTTGAAGACGGTGTCGGAGGGGGCGGCCCCGCGCTCGGCGAGGTGGTCCGCCAGCGGCCAGCCGACGGGCGCGTCGCTGGCGAGCACCATGATTCCGCTCGCGTCCTCGCCGACGCCCAGCTCGTGCGCGGAGCAGATCATGCCTTCGGAGCGTTCTCCGCGCAGGTCGGTCGTTTCAATCGTCACCGGCGCGCGCTCGCCGTCGTCGCCGTCCGGCAGCATCAGTTCGGTGCCGGCGGGGGCGACAGGGACGCGCTGGCCCTCCGCCACGTTGGGGGCGCCACAGGCAATCTGTGCCGTTTCGCCGGTGTCGCTGCCGTTCCCCAGTCGCACGTCGCAGAGGACGAGGCGGTCGGCATTCGGATGTGGGCGCACCTGCTCGACGCGGCCCACGACGACGCCCTCCAGCGAGGGACCGGCCTGCTCGGCGGCGTCCACCTCCAGCCCCCCCATCGTGAGCGTTTCGGCGAGGTCTTCGTCCGACAGGCCGGTAGCGACGTACTGGTCGAGCCAGTGGCGGGAAATTTTCATGGAGTGAGTGGTGAGTCGTAATTGGTAAGTGGCGTTGCGTGGCGACCTCCTTCCCCACTCACCATTTGTCCTAAAACTGCCGGAGGAAGCGTACGTCGTTTTCGTAGAGCGTGCGGATGTCGGTGACGTCGTGGCGCAGCATCGTGACGCGGTCGATACCCATGCCGAAGGCGTACCCCGTGTATCGCTCGGGGTCTACGTCCGCGCTTTCCAGCACGTGGGGATGCACCATGCCGCAACCCAGGATCTCCATCCATTGCCCGCCCATGCCCGCGCCGGCGTCCCACCAGATGTCCATCTCGGCGCTCGGCTCGGTGAAGGGGAAGTAGCTGGGGCGAAAGCGCGTCTCGACTGCTTCCCCGAAAAAGCTGCGCGCGAAGAGGGAGAGCGTCTGCTTGAGGTGGCCCATCGAGACGCCCTCGTCCACGTAGAGTCCCTCGACTTGGTAGAAGAGGCAGTAGGACTTGTAGGAGAGGGCCTCGTTGCGGTACACGCGCCCCGGCACGACCACGCGAAAGGGCGGTTCGTCCGTCTCCATCACGCGAATCTGCATCGGTGAGGTATGTGTGCGCAGCACCACGTCTTGGTTCTCGCTGCTTCGCTGCTGGGGAGAGTCGTCGCCGGTGGGGGCGTCCTCGTGCTTTTTGTACCCATGCTTTTTTAGGAAAAAGGTGTCCTGCATGTCCCGCGCGGGATGGTCGGGCGGGAAGTTGAGAGCGCCGAAGTTGTGCCAGTCGTCTTCGATCTCAGGGCCTTCGGCGACGGAGAAGCCGAAGCGCTCGAAGATGCCGGAGACTTCGCCCAGCGTCTCGCGGAGCGGGTGGAGCGAGCCTGCGGGCATGGGCGGGCGGCCCGGCAGCGTGAGGTCCAGGTCGGGGCCTGCGGCGCGTTTTTCTTGTTGCAACCGTTCGCGCGCGGCGTCGAGCTTGGCCTGCGCGTCTTCTTTGAGCGCGTTGACAGCCTTTCCGAAGGCGGGGCGCTCCTCGGGGTCCAGCTCGGGAATGCGGTCGAAGAGCGCGCCGACCTTGCCGCGTTTGCGCCCGAGATATTCGACGCGAAAGGTTTCCAGCTCGTCCTCGTTTTCGATGGTTTCCGCCTCCATCTCCCGGCGGACGGATTCGACGGAGGCTGGTCTTTGGCCGTTGGTTTTTGGACTTTGGTTTTCCATGAGCAAGTGAAGAACCAAAAGCGAGCAACGCGAGCGCACGAATCAAACGCGAGCGCACGAATCAAAAGAAAACCCCGCCAGCCGAGGAGGGGCTGCGGGATTGCTCTCCAGGTCGAAGCCGTGTGGAAAGACCGCTTCACCCCCGCACGTGCTCGACGATCTGGGCGAAGGCGTCGGGATCGTGCACGGCCAGATCGGCGAGCGCCTTGCGGTTGAGGTCCA
>PXTS01000034.1:13249-65817 GCA_003022485.1 Bacteroidetes bacterium QS_8_68_28 | reverse complement strand
TGAGGTGCTTCGCATGGCCCCCCTGCTTGACGAGATGGACCGTGTGGTCCTTACCGAAGACCTGTCCGAAGAAGAGTTGCAAGCGGGAGACGAAGGACTGGTGGTGATGGTGTACCGTCACGGCGTCGGCGGATATACCGGGCCGGATGGGTACACCGTCGAGTTTCGCCGCGACCGCGAGGAGGAAGATTGGCCCGAGTATCGCCACGTGAATCTCCATCCCGACCAAGTGCGCCCCATCCGACACGCTTCCGACGAAAAGCCGGCCGGGATAAACGCCTGATCGAGAATGGTTCAGTCGGGCATACGGAGTGTTCTGTCGCCGAAGGCTCTTTTGTTTCTCCTCGACGCCCTGTGAGCCGCGCCGACCCGCGTCCGGACCGCTGGCAGGAGGCGTTCCGCGCCTGCGAGCGCGAGGCTGAAACGCTTGCGGCCGGTCGCTCGTCCGGGTCGTTCAACCGCGCGCCGACCGAGGGCGCGTGGTCCGTCGGGCAGTGTCTCGACCACCTCCTCGAAGCGGGGCAGCCGCTCGTGGCGTTGCTCGAAACGGCCCTCGCAGCAGCCCCCGCCGCCGCGCCGGGCGCCGAACCGCGCCTGGGCCTGCGCGACCGTCTGTTCGTCTGGGCTGTGCAGCCGCATCACTGGCTCACGATGCCGTCGCCCGGCGCGTACCGTCCCTCCGATGAAACGCTCGACCCGGAGCGCACGCTGCGCGCGTTCGCGGCGCTTCAGGACGACCTCGCCGCCTGCGCCGACGCCGCTGCGGGGCGCGACTGGTCCGCTGTGCGGGTCGCCTCGCCGGCCAGCCGCTTCGTGCGCCTCAGCGCCGGCGGGTGGCTGGAGGGCACGCTCCAGCACCAGCGCCGCCACCTGCGCCAGGCGCGACGGGCACGCGAAGCAGCAGGGGGCTAGCAGCCGTGCTGGAGGCGGGCTTCGAGGCATTTTCATTCGATGCTGCCGGAGAGCGCGTTACCTTCACGGCGCTTCTGGCGGCTCAATGAGGTGCATAGCCGGCTTCCCTTGCCCCGAGGTCCTCGCGTCATGCCCGAACTCCCCCCCCAGCGCGACGCCCCGCCGCCGTCGAACCCGTCGTTCTGGAGGCGCGCGGTGCCGTGGATCGTCGTCTACGGCCTGCTTCTGGCGATCCTGTTCTTCGCGCTCGCGTAAGGTTAAGTAGAGCAAGAGAGGGGGCACCCGTTCCCGAACGCCTACCGAGCGCCCATGCGATCTTGGACGACGATTGGGGAACGTGAGGAGAGCGACTTTTCGCGTGTTCAGCGTGCGGTGCCGGCGCACCCGCTCCCCGCAGAGCGGCCGGGCGCACGACTTCTTCGTCCTCGAAGCGCCCGATCGAGGGAACGTCGTGCCCGTCACGCCCGGCGGCAACCTCGCCTGCGTGCGCCAGTACCGCCCCGGCACCGAGGCGGTGACGCTCGAAATCCCCGCCGGCTGCACGGCCCGTGAGGTGATCCCGCTCGGCGCGGTGGACCCCAACCCTGCGATTCAGAGCAACGCTTGCCACCCGTTTTTGGCCGCCAGCGCGTAGCAGGAGTGCACCCCGGCGCCCGACGGGGCGGAAGAGCTGGAGGTCGAACGCGTCGCGCTCTCCGAGCGAGGCCGGCTCGTGCGAGACGGTCGCATCCAGCATGCGCTCGTGGTGGTTGCCTTTCACCTCCTGGATCAGTACGTTGAAACCCACCCCGAGGCGCTCTCCCAGCGCGGCGAAGCCCCGTTCGGCACGCAGGCGTAGCCTCATTCAAGCGAGTCGCAGTGCGTGCCGGTCAGCAGCGTGCACCGGCTTGGAGCGTGCGCAAGGCCCCCTCTGCGCCCTCCCAACATTCCCCCACCGCATGAGCGACACGGTTTGCGTCTACTGCTCCTCCAGCAGCGACATTGACGACGATTACTTCGAGGTGGCCGAGACGATGGGCCGCGCGCTCGCCGAGGGGCGCCACCGCCTGGTCTACGGCGGGGGGCAGGTGGGCCTGATGGGGCGCCTCGCCGAAGCGGTTCACGAACAGGGCGGCAGTGTCGTCGGCGTCATCCCCGAGGCGTTGCGTGACAAAGAGGGCGTGGCCTACGATGTGGCCGACGAGATGGTCGTTACCGGGACGATGCAGGAGCGCAAGGCCGAGATGTACAGCCGCGCGGATGCCTTCGTGGCCCTGCCCGGCGGCTTCGGCACGCTCGAGGAATTCATGGAGGTGCTCACGCTCAAGCAGCTCGGCTACCACCGCAAGGCGCTCGTGCTGGTCAACACCGGCGGCTTCTACGACGCGCTGATCCGCTTTTTCGAGCAGCTCTACGACCAGGACTTCGCCCGCCGACAGCACGGGGAGCTCTACCACCTTGCCGACGACCCCTCCGGTGCGATGACGTACCTGGAGGAGTACCGCGCGGCCCCGCAGGAAGAAGCGTAGGCTCGCTGCGCTCGCAAAGGAGGCGTATCAGGGCACGAAGCGGACCGGCTGCCAACGGGGCTCCACCATCCACGATCTCCCCCTACTTCCTTTCACTTCTCGACCACGCTGAAGAGGCGACGACAGGCGTAGACCTTGCCCCGCTCGTCGCGCACGGCCGAGGGGCCGGTGTCGGGCGTGAGGAGGTCGGCGCGCTGCGACACCTTGGCCACCGGCTGCGGGACAATGTAATACATGCCGTCTTCCGGCGCGGGCAGGCCGTCGGCACCGGTCACGTACGTCACCTCGATGGGCACGCCGTCCACCTCATGTTCCTCGCCGCGCGTCTGGACCTCGATCTGGCGGTCCGACGGCTCAAAAGTTTCATAGATGGCTTCGTCCACATCGGTGCTCTCGTCGTAGTCCTCGGGAATGAGGCGGACGGTTACGTTGGTGAGGTTGACGATGGGCATGGGGAAGGGCGTGACGGGGTGATGGTACGTCGGTGGGAGGGCAGTCCGCCCGGCAAGCCTCGGAGGGCAAAACCCGGGCGGGCCGCAGGCGTTCAGAGTCGGGGCGGCTTCGTTCAAAGATGTTACAGCCGCTGCCCAGAGGTCGCGTAGCGGCGTCTCTCAAATGGCATCTTCTTGCGAAGCGTCGCTTTCTTGCGGGGCGAAGCGTCGCTGCGGGTTTGCCTCCGTTTCTCTTTGCGAAAATGCCGTCGTGTTTCGAAAATGCCGTCGTGCATGGAGTTGCGTGAAGACACGCTCCGCGTTCGGCGCACGGCGCGCTACTACACCGCCGGCCCGCCGCCCGGCGAGGCGCGCGCCGCGTGGGTCGTGTTGCACGGCTACGGGCAGCGCGCCGACGATTTCGCCGCGCAGTTCGCGGCCGTCGTCGAGGCGGGCAGCTGCGTCGTCGCGCCGGAAGCGCTCTCCCGCTTCTACCCAGAAGGCACGCGCGGCCGGGTGGGGGCCTCCTGGATGACCCGCGCGCACCGCGAAGCCGAGATCGCCGACTACCTCGCCTACCTTGATGCACTGGTGGAGCGTCTTTTCGGAGAACGCCCTTTGCCCCTGCACGTGCTGGGCTTCTCGCAGGGCGCCGCCACCGCCGCGCGCTGGGCCGCCCGCCGGCTGGGGCGGGACGACTCCGTCCAGTCGCTCACGCTCTGGGCCGGCGCCGTCCCGCCCGACGTAACGCCCGCTGCATTGGCCGGCCCCGAACTGACGCTCGTGGCCGGCATGCAGGATGCCTACGTCCCGCCCCAGCGGATGGGGGCGCAACGCAAGCGCCTCGACGAGGCGGACGTGGCGTACGACGTATTGCGCTTCGAGGGCGGCCACCGCCTCGACGACAACACGCTCGCACGGCTGGTTGAACGTCGCAGGTCGGAAAGTTAGAAAGTTGGAAGGTTCGTCGGTTCGTCAGTTCGTCGGTTCGTCAGTCTGGCGAAGAACGCCACCCCCCGAACGCCACCCCCGAAACCGCGCCCCCGGCGCCTACATCGGGCTGGCGTCGGGGTCGTAGACCTCTCGCTTGTGGCGCTCGCGCAGGCGCTGGTACGTGTCGTCGTCTTTGGCCGCGTCGAGCGTTGACTTGAAGACGACGGCGGCTTCGCGTTTCTCCTCGTCGGCCCAGGTCTGGGGCTCGTTTTCGTGGCCGTCGTCATCGTACTTCCGGCCGCCGGGGTACTTGGCGTAGCGCATCGCGCGGGTGAAGCCCATTTGGAGGTACTTGCGCGCCATGTCCATCCCCACGAAGTCCTCCGCCGCGCGGTAGTCTATGAACTGCTCCCAGATCGCGGCGGACGATTCCTCGGCAGCAGATTCGTCCTTGTACTGCCAGTTCGGGAGGATTTCGCTCTTGTACGGCTCGACCTTGAAGACGCCCTGCTCTCCATGCTGGAAGCGAAACGCCTCGGGGTGCTCGCGGAAGTTGAGGTCATACTCGCCAGCCACTTCGATTGAAAACTGGTGATTGAGAATTTGCAATTGACCACTTCGGGCTATCGACCACCTCGGGCTACCGACCACCTCGGGCTACCGGAGGAGCGAGGGGGAAACCCGCCAGCCAGACGTTCTCCGAGAACCCATTGTCAATTTCCAACTTCCAATCAAACGTGCTCCTCGGCGTGGTAGCTGGAGCGCGTGAGTGGGCTCGACTCGACGTGGTCGAGCCCCTTGTCCTCGCCGACTTCCTTGTACCAGTCGAATATCTCCGGGGGCACGAAGCTCTCCACCGGCAGGTGCATCTCGCTGGGCTGGAGGTACTGCCCGATGGTCATTACGTCGAGGCCGATCTCCACGAAGTCGTCCATGATCTGGAGTACCTCGTCGCGCTCCTCGCCGAGGCCCACCATGATGCCGCTCTTGGTGCGCAGGCCCGCGTCCTTGGCCATTTCGAGGACGCGCAGGGAGCGTTCGTAGTCGGCCTGCGGACGCACGCGGCGATAGAGGCGCGGAACCGTCTCGACGTTGTGGTTGAAGAGATCCGGCTCCGCCTCGAAGACGGTCTCGATGGCGCTCTCGATGCCGCGAAAGTCGGGCGTGAGAACTTCGACGGTGCAGCCGGGCTGCTTCTCGCGGATCTTGCGAATGACCTCCGCGAAGATCGGCGCGCCGCCGTCCTCTCGCTCATCCCGGTTGACGCTGGTGATGACGGCGTGGCTGAGGTCCATCTTGGCAGCGGCCTTCGCCACGCGGCGCGGCTCGTCCCAGTCCAGGCCCGCCTCCTCGGGGCGGCCCGTTTTGACGGCGCAGAAGCCGCAGGAGCGCGTGCACACGTCGCCCAGGATCATGAACGTGGCCGTGCCCTTCGACCAGCACTCGCCCATGTTGGGGCACTGCGCGCTCTGGCAGACGGTGTGCAGGTCGTGTTCCTCAACGGTGTCGAGGACGTTTTTGTAGGTCTCGCCGTAGGGCAGCTTCACGCGCAACCACTCGGGCCGCTGGCCGCGGCGGTTTTTGTTCTGGTTCTTCACGACCGGGAGGTCGATCATTCCTTCCAGTCCACCGCCGGCGGCCCCATCGCCGGACTGGCCGTCGCTGCTGGGGGCGAGCGGCTCTTGCGGGGCTTTCTTGAGTTCGATGTCGCCGGGGGCTTTCGGCTCGGCGTGGGGGTCGGCGTCAGGCATTCGCTCGGGGGCGAGGAAGTAAAGAAAAGGCCTCGTCGTGCGGGTCCATCGGGTACGAAAGGAGCAGGGGCCCGTTCCTGCTGGCGGCTCGGGGCCGCGGCCATGCGTTGCCGAACCCGCGATGGGGCCGGCGGGTACGAATCCTACAATGAGTATAGCAAGAACGTCTTGGCCACGTTTCCCGCACATCGAAACGACGGAGCGACACGTTGGCCTTCCCTGACGATAATGAATATACGTTCCGCGTTCGCTCGAGCGTGAAGCAAGATGGGCGGTTGCTGAAGCTGGCCTCGAAAACGTTCGAGGGCAACGCAAGATTGCGCAGCGACGCGAACCGGTTGATCGAGCGCATCAGAAAGGGCAACCTCGATCCGGGCATTGGGACGAAAAATATTTTTGGCGACATCCTCGAAGCGCGGTCGCGTAGCGGAGCGAGGGTCTACTTTCGTCGGATCGGCGGGACCATCCAAGTCGTTGCATATTCTAACAAGAGCAATCAACGACAGGTCATCAGCAGGCTGAGGCGAATTTATGGACATTGAACCTGCAAAAACCGAAGCCTACGTGGTCGATGTTTTCGGCCCCGTAGCCGATCCCGAGAACGACTTCGCGGACGTGTACGTGCGTCTTGAAGACGGCCGCGAGTACGTCGCTACCTTCCTGACACCGTCGTATCTCCGCGAGCGCATGGCCCGCCACGCGCGAACAGGAGAGCACGGCGGGGGGCGCTACTTCTGGGTCGAAGACATGTGCATCGTCGCTTCGCTCGACCAGCAAACGGTCGAAATGTGCGTGGCCGACTTGGTCGACGACGACCTCCTCGCGCACGTGTTCGACGAGGTGGACCGCGAAGCCGTGGCGGAGGGAGAAAACGTTTGCGAAGAGGACTTCGCGGACCCGGTGGACGCAGCGGCGTAGCAACGGGCCACCGCCTTCTCTCTTTTTTCTATGCCGGCATTTCCACACGACCCATGAAAACGAAGGAGGCTCCCCAGCAGAACGGCTCGACCGGCAACGCGTCGCTCCACGACGCGCCCCGCGCCGGACGTGCCGAGGCCGCGCGCCGCGCCGAAGAGACCCTCGACCGGCACCTGCTGACGGAGGGCATGATGCCGCTCATTCTGGACATGGAGGAGAGCCGCGGCACCACGCTCGTCGACCAGCGCACCGGCGAGACGTACATCGACCTCTTCGGCTTTTACGCCTCCAGCCCGCTGGGCATGAACCATCCCAAGCTGGCCGGCGACCAGGCGGGCGCGAACTTCAAAGAGCGCCTCTGGAGCGCCGCCGTCAACAAGATAACGAACTCGGACGTGCGCACCCCGCTGCTGGGGCGTTTCGTGAAGACCTTCAGCCGCGTGGGAATTCCCGACTATCTGCCGTATGCCTTCTTCATAAGCGGGGGGGCGCTGGCGGTGGAGAATTGCCTGAAGGCGGCCTTCGACTGGAAGGTGCGCAAAAACTACCAGAAAGGCTACCGCCGCGAGGTCGGCCACCAGGTGCTCCACCTCGACCAGGCCTTTCACGGGCGCACCGGCTACACGCTCAGCCTCACCAACACCGCCGACCCGGCCAAGACGAAGCACTTCCCGACCTTCGACTGGCCGCGCGTAGCCAACCCGGCGCTCCGCTTCCCTGTGGATGAAGCCGAGACCGAGCGCGTGGCCGCCCGCGAGGAGGAGGCGTTGCGCCAGGCCGAGCGCTACTTCCACGAGCGAAAAGACCAGATCGCCGCCGTCATCTGCGAGCCCATTCAGGGGGAGGGGGGGGACAACCACTTCCGCCCGCAGTTTCTGAAAGCGCTCAAGGAGCTGGCGCACCAGCACGACGCCCTGCTGGTTTTCGACGAGGTGCAGAGCGGCGTCGGCATCACGGGCGAATTCTGGGCGCACCAGGCGCTGGGCGTGCGCCCGGATCTCCTGGCCTTCGGCAAGAAGGCGCAGGTCTGCGGCGTGCTGGCGGGGGAAAAGCTCGACGAGGTGGACGACCACGTCTTCGAGGTGCCCAGCCGCATCAACTCCACCTGGGGCGGCAACATCGTAGACATGGTGCGCTTCGACCGCATCCTCGAAATCATCGAGGAGGAGGAGCTCGTCGGCCACGCGGCGCAGGTGGGCGATCACCTGCTGGCGGAGGTGCGCGCGCTCGCTGAGGAGCACGAGGCGGTGACAAACCCGCGCGGGCGCGGCCTCATGTGCGCCTTCGACATGCCCAGCCCCGAGCACCGCGACCACCTCAAAGATCTCTGCTTCGAGGAAGGGGTCGTGCTCCTGGGCTGCGGGGTGCGCACGATTCGCTTTCGCCCGCCGCTCACGATCGCCCAGGGCGAGATCGACAAGGGCCTGGCCGCCCTGCGCCGCGCGCTCAGGCAGATGAGCCAGTAGCAAGCAAGCGGCTGTCGACGCGCCTCCGGCATTCCCCGAGGGACGGTTCACGAGGCGTTGATTTCATTCGGCTCCCGGTTTATCTTCATAAAAAGGAGGCTCGCTCTCGGACTTCTCTGTCTGCTCGCTTTCGTCCCATTTCGATGGCCTTGCCCGAACGCCTTCCGGCCTACCGCGCGCTTCTGTTCATGCTGGTGTTTTCGCTGGCCGGGGGAGCGGGCGCGAGCGCGCAGACGATGACAGCCGTTGAAGCGCCGATTCCCTGCGTGCTGGTGGCTACCGGCGACGGCACGGCGCGCGCCGTCTCGCCCCGGGCGCTCTCCCCGGCCACGCGCCGCCAGCTGCGCGCCGCGCGGCGCCCGCCGGCCGGGCCGCGCAACGAGGCCGAGGGGCCGACCGTGTCCACCACGACCGCGAACGATCCCCGTGCAACGGCTAACATTACCGTCAACTACACCGGGTTCACGGAGCAGGCGCGTCAGGCGTTTCAGCGCGCGGTGGACATCTGGGCGCGGCACATCGAATCGAGCCAACCGGTTGTGGTGGATGCCAACTTTAGATCGTTTGAAGAAGAAAACGTCCTCGGCTCGGCGGGGCCGAGTCTTTTCTACCGCGACTTCCCGAGCGCCCCGGAAGAGAACACCTTCTACCCGACCGCGCTGGCCGACGCGCTGGCCGGGCAGGACCTCTCCCTCGCTGACAACGACCCGGACAACGACGGCGGGGCCGATATCTTTGCCAGCTTCAACAGCGATTTCGACTGGTTCTACGGGGAAGACGCGCAAAACGCGCAGCCCGACCAGTTTCACTTTACGACCGTCGTGCTGCACGAGCTGGGGCACGGGCTCGGCTTTCTCGGCTCGGCGGATGTGGAAGACGGGACGGGCAGCATCGGCCTCGGTGAGGATGACTTCCCGGTCATCTACGACGTATTCACCGAAGATCCCGACGGCACGTCGCTGCTCAACGAAGAGGTCTATCCCAACCCCAGCGACGCGCTCGGCGACGTCTTGACCGACCAGGTGCTCTTCGACGGGGAGCAGGCGCGGCTGGGGGCGCCCGAGCGAGGCGATTCCGGCAGCTCGGCCCCCGAGCTCTTTACGCCCGACACGTGGGACGAGGGGTCCAGCTATTCGCATCTCGACGAAGACGAGTACCCCGGCGCGGAAGACGATCCCGACGCGCTGATGACCCCGAAGTTTGGCCGGCGGGAGATCGCGCGTAGCCCCGGCGGTATCACCTGCGGCATCTTCGGCGACATGGGCTGGAGACTGGGCGTCGCCTGTCAGGTCTCCCTCGGGGTGCTTGAGGGGAACTTGGCTATCGATAGCACCGAGGCTGTCACGACGGAAAGGAAGGGCGACCAGGTGCGCCTCGAATTTACGAACACGGTTGCGAACGTGGATCGCTTCGTGATTTCGCGCTGCTTTGGAGACTGCGGGGCCGGCGGCATGTATGAGACGGTCGCTACGGTCGATGCGCAGGGGGGAGGGCAGCAAACTTACGAGGTGCTCGTGGATGTGCCTACGCCGGGGCGGTACACCTTTCGCGTGGAGCTGTTCAGAAACGGCGGCGACGATGCGCTGCTTACCACCATCGAAACCCAGATCGTCGAGCCGGAGGGCGACTTCTCGATTTCGGGAGCCTTTCCGAATCCCGCGCGGTCGCGCACCCAACTGCGACTGGTCGCCTCGTCAGATAGCGGCGCGGACGTGACCAACGCGACCGCCGCGCTCTACGACGCGCGCGGGCGGCACGTGCGCTCGCTCGCTGTCGCCGGCAACGACGGGCAGGCGACGATCACAGTCGAGGCCGGCGGCCTCGCCAGCGGGGTCTACTACGTACGCGTCAAGGGAGAGGACTTCCTGGAGACGCGCTCGGTCGTGGTGGTGCAGTAGAATGCGCTGGTACCCATGAGAATGCGCTGGTGCCCATGAGGGAGCGGGAAGGATTCTGAGGGCGCGTTTGGGAAGTGCCCTTTCTTTCCTTCGGGGCCTTCGGCGAGCCCCGCGGCGAGCCCTCTAAGTTTGCCCGTTCGTCGCGGGCGCGGGGTCCTCCGCTTCCTCGGCCCCGCCGCTGTGCTCCGCCGGGTCGGCCAGGCGCGTCACGTCGGCGATGCGGTCGCCGGAGCGCAGGTTGATGACCTTGACCCCCTGCGTGTTGCGCCCCATTGCGGAGATGCCCTCCACCTCGGTGCGGATCATCGTGCCGGCGGTGGTGATGACCATCAGGTCTTCCTCGGCGGTGACGCCCTTCACCGTCACCAGCGGGCCGGTGCGGTCGGTCGTGTTCATCGTGACGAGGCCCTTGCCGCCGCGTCCCTGCTGGCGGTAGTCCGTGAGCGGCGTGCGCTTGCCGTAGCCCTTCTGGCCGACGGTGAGCACGTGCGGGTCGTCCGCGAGATGCACCGCGTCGGCGGCGCTTTCCCCGCAGGTGAACATGCCGACGACCTCGGCGCCCTCGGTGAGCCGGATGCCGCGCACGCCCCTCGCCTTGCGGCCCATCGGGCGCACATCTTCTTCGTCGAAGCGGATCGCGTGGCCGCTCGAGGAGGCCATCACTACGCAGGCGTCGCCGCTGGTGAGGTGGGCCTCCAGCAGTTCGTCGTCCGCAGTGGTCTCGATGGCAATGATGCCGTCGGCACGCGGGCGCGAGAACGCTTCGAGCGTGCTCTTTTTGACCTGGCCGCCGCGCGTGGCCATCAGCACGTAGTGGCTGTTCAGGAAGTCCTCGTCGGTGAAGTCGTCCTTCTCGATGGCGAGGACGGCGCGCAGCGAGTCGTCCGGCGCGATCTGGATGAGGTTGCGAATCGAGCGGCCCTTCGCGGTGCGGCTTCCTTCGGGAATGTCGTAGACGCGCAGCCAGTAGCACTGCCCGTGGTCGGTGAAGAAGAGCAGCCAGTCGTGCGTGGTGCTGGTGAAGAGGTGCTCGACGTAGTCGTCCTCGCGGGTGCCGCTGGCGCGAACGCCGCGCCCGCCCCGCCCCTGCGCGCGGTACTCGGTGATGGGCGTGCGCTTCAAGAGGCCCTGGTGCGTCACCGTCACCACCACCGGCTCGTCGTCGATCAGGTCTTCCATGTTGATCGAGTCGCCGCCGGTGTAGTCGATCTCGGTGCGGCGTTCGTCGTCGAACTGCTCTTTTACGTCGAGCAATTCGTCGTTGATGATCTGCAGGCGCCGCTCGCGGGAGGCGAGGATGCCGCGCAGGCGCTCGATCTCCTGAATGATGTCGCGGTACTCCCCGGCGATCTTGTCGCGCTCCAGCCCCGTCAGGCGCGAGAGGCGCAGCTTCAAGATCGCGTCGGCCTGGCGGCGCGAGAGCCAGGCGCCCTCCTCGGCAGGGGCGTCGGAGGCGCCGTTGCTGCCGACCTCTGCTTCTTCGAGCTCGAGGCGTCGCTGGATGCCGCCCGATTCGGAACGGCCCGCGTCGCTCTGCTGGTCGATGGGCGGCGCCAGCGGGACGCCCAATTCGCCGAGGTCTTCCTCGGTGAGATCCGAGGGGTAGGTGCCGGCCATCAGATTTTCGCGGGCCGTCCCGGTGTCCGGCGAGTGGCGAATAACGGTGATGACCGCGTCGAGGTGGTCGAGGGCGAGGGTGAGCCCTTCGAGCACGTGGGCGCGCTCCTCGGCCTGGCGCAATTCGTACTCGGTGCGGCGCCGCACCACGTCCTCGCGGTGCTCGACGTACACGTCGATGGCCTCGCGCAGGTCGAGCACCTGCGGGCGCCCGTTCACCAGCGCCACCATGTTGACCCCGAAGGTCTGCTGCAGGTGCGAGTGCTTGAAGAGCTTGTTCTTGACGACCATCGGCACCGCGCCCTGCTTCAGCTCGATCACGACGCGCAGGCCCTCGCGATCGCTCTCGTCGCGGAGGCCGTTGATGCCCTCGACGCGCTCCTGGCGCACCAGGTCGGCGATCTTTTCGAGCATTCGGCTTTTGTTGACCTGGTAGGGCAGCTCGGTGGCGATGAGCGCTTGGCGGCCGGTGTCCAGCTCCTCTTCGTGCATTTTCGCGCGCATCACCACGCGGCCGCGCCCCGTTTTGTAGGCGTCCTGCACGCCGCCGTAGCCGTAGATGACCCCCCCGGTCGGGAAGTCCGGGGCGGGGAGACGCTTCATGAGGTCGGGGATCGTGACCTCGGGGTCCTCGATGCGGGCGACGACCGCGTCGATGGTTTCGCCGAGGTTGTGCGGCGGAATCTTTGTGGCCATGCCCACGGCGATCCCGCTGGCGCCGGTGACGAGCATGTTGGGGAAGCCCGCCGGCAGGACGGTCGGCTCCTCGAGGGTGCCGTCGAAATTTTCGCGGAAGTCGACCGTTTCCTTGCCGAGGTCGGTGAGCAGCGCCTCGGTGACGGACTCCATGCGCGCCTCGGTGTAGCGCATGGCCGCCGCGGCGTCCCCGTCGAGGGAGCCGTAGTTGCCCTGCCCGTCGACGAGCGGGTAGCGCAGGCTCCACGGCTGGGCCATGCGCACCATCGCGTCGTAGACGGCGCTGTCGCCGTGCGGGTGATACTTGCCCAGGCAGTTATGCACGACCATGCCGCCCGCGACAAATTCGTGCGGGCCGCTGACCTGTACGTCGTAGGTCACGTCTTCGCCGGCGGGCTCGACCGAGGCGACCTCGGCAAACTGCACGTCCTGCTGCAACATGCGGCCCAGTTTTTCGCCGAGCGGATGGCCGATGCGTTCGAGCTTCTTCAACAGCCCGAGCTTGACGATCTGGCCTTTTCCCAGTGCCTGCTCGTGGAGGTCGGCATGGTAGCGGATCTTCGTGCCGCCGGGGTACTTGACGCCCTGCCGAAACTTGTTGCCGTCAGTGTCTTCGTACCAGCCGCTGCCAAGATGCGCTTCCGAAAGGGCGCCGAAGACGTGCAGCCCGGCGTGGGGAATGTTGTGCGCCTGGAGCTTCTTGTGATTCTCGGCGTTGCCGAGGCGGTCGAGGCGCTCGGCCTTGCGCGTGGCCTGGAGCGAGAGGTTCTCAGCCAGAAAAAGGCAGTCCTTCGAGCGGACCTCCAGCGAATGGAGAGGATGATTTCCCTCCACGACGTGGCCGTTCACCTTGGAGCCGGACGACGGCTCCTGCGTGAGGCGATGCGGGCTGAGGCCCAGCGAGAACAGCAACGTGTGGAGCTGTTCGATGAGCCGTTCGGATGTACTGCCGTAGTGCACGCAATTTCGCGTGGCGTGGACGGAGCCGTCGCCGTCGATCAGCCCGCTCAAGAAGGCGTACACGACGTGCTGGGGCGAGCGCAGGACGGGTTCGGGAATCTCTTTCGTGCCGGCGGTTTTCCCGGCGAGGTCGAAATGCTCCACAAACAGGCCCGTTACGTCCGCCCGGCTCGCGCGGCAGTAGTGAAGCGTTTTCTGCCCCGGCGCTTCCTTTTCGTGGAGGGTCGTTTCGTAGTCGAAATCCTCGCGCAACACCCGCTGCACCTTCTCGATGGGTCTCCGGTCAGTGGTCCCCCAGCCGATGCGGTTGTGCGGCCCGCTGATCCATCCGTCGGAAACGAAGAGGCCCAGAACGTAAGCGAGGCCCGGCGTGAGCGCGTGATTTTCGCCGAGCTGAACGAGCGCTTCGCGCTCCGAGGCCGCCTGGCGCAGGGCGACGTGGTCGCCCGGCTCCAGCTCGTCGGCACGCTTCCACTGGTAGTCCAGATCGGGCGTGAGCACTTTGAGGAGTTGCCCCGGCGTGGTGACGTTGGACATTCCGTTGTCGAGCGTCACGTCCAAGAGCGGCTGCTCGGGCATGACGTAGCGTTCGGTGACGGTTTCCACCCCGCTCTGCGTGAACACTTCGTCGCCGGCGTCGAGGGCTTCGATGGGGCGCAGCCCCTGCGGGGTCGACACGAGGGTGCCTTCGACGAAGCACTCCCCCACGATGCGAGCGCTCTTTTTGTAGTTGGCGCTCTGGTCCAGCCCCAGGTCCTCCATCGCGTAGAGAATGCGCCGTTGCACAGGCTTGAGGCCGTCGCGGGCGTCTGGCAAGGCCCGGCTCACGATCACCGACATCGAGTAGTCGATGTAGGAGGACTTCATCTCCTCCTCGATGTTGACCGGGATGATGCGTTTGTCGGAAGGCTCCATTGTCGGCGGGGCGGGGGCGGGAAGAAGAACGGGCCGGGCACGTTGGCGAGCGCCCGGCCCGGCCATTCGATTCAAAATAAGAGGCGCGGCAAAAGGTTTGCCCTTCGCGTGATTTTTCCGCGCACGCGCGCGGATCACTACCGTCGGCCAAAGGTAACGACGCGCGTCCATGCGACGCAAACGTGGAGGCGTGCCGCGAAAGCGCGCTGGACGCGCGAGCGCCGCAGGGCTATCTTTGTAAAAAGCGGTCCCGCCCTCGCCGAAGGGCCGCCGCGTGAGCCTCCCGCTCAGGAGGTTCACAATTCTGCTCGAAGGCCCGTTTCTTTCGTGCGCTTCTCCACAGCCGCGCTGCTCGCGTTTCTATTCTCGGCCTGCTCTGTGATGCCGTTCCCTTCCGAGCCGGCGCCCCCCGACCGCGCGCCGGCACCGCCCGTCTTCGACCTCCAGGGCCACCGGGGCGCGCGCGGCGCGCGACCCGAGAACACGCGGCCGGCCTTCCGGCACGCCCTGCGCGCCGGGGCCGTCACGCTGGAGATGGACGCCGCCGTCACGGCCGATTCGCAAATCGTGCTCAGCCACGAGCCGTGGATGCGCCCGGCGCTCTGCCGCCAGCCCGGCGGCGCGGTGATTCCCGAAGGCGAGGGGAAAAAGCACGCGCTCTTCGAGATGACCTACGACGAAATCGCCCGCTACAATTGCGGCAGCCGCTGCGCACCGGGCTTTCCTGAACAGCAGCCGGTGGCCGCCCCCAAGCCGCGCCTGGCCGACGTGCTCCGCGAGGCCGAGGCGCTGGCCGCCGCGGGGGGCCGCCCGCGCCCGTTCTACAACATCGAGACCAAGACGCGGCCCGTCTGGGACGGGCGTTTTCACCCTGCGCCTGAAACGTTTACACGCCTTCTCATCGAAACCATCGCGGAAGCGGGCCTCACGCGCCGCGCGATGATCCAGTCCTTCGACGCGCGCACGCTTCGGGCGGCGCGCCGGATGGGCTTCGGCGGGCGGCTGGCGCTTTTGGTAGGGCGGGAGCGCGAGGGCGCACTGCCCGCGCACGTCGAGGCCCTCGGCTTCGCGCCCGATGTGTACAGCCCCGACCACCGGCTGGTGGACGAAGCGATGATCCAACAGGCCACCGAGCGCGGCCTCCCGGTGGTCCCGTGGACGGTGAACGACCCGGCGCGGATGCGCGAGTTGAAGGCGCTGGGCGCGAGCGGGCTGATTACCGACTACCCGGCGCGCGGGCGGTTCTTGGTGGAGGAGTAGCGCGCCAGCGAACCAATACGGTGGGACGGGGGTTGGCAAGAGCGAAGTCTCCTCTTCGCGCGCTCGCCGTCTTCCCCTCTCGGGGAAACCCGTCGTTCGTGCTCGCATGAAGTGCTCCCCTGTCTGCGAATGAAGCGCGCCGCCCGCCGCTGGTGCACGCTTTGCTGTGCCGCGTTGCTCATGCTGGGAGGAGCGAGTGCGCGCGCGCAGTCTGAAGGCAGCGCCGCCGTGCGCGGCGTCGTGCGCAATGCCGAGTCGGGGGCTTCGCTCCCGGGCGCCAGCGTGCTGGTGGAAGGAAACGACCAGCGTCGAGGCACCGCCGCTGACGAGGATGGGCGCTTCCAGATCGGGGACCTGCCGGGGGGCGAATACACCGTGCGCGCCAGCTACCTCGGCTACCAGACCGCCGAGCAGCAGGTGGCGCTGGGCGAAGGCGAGACGCGCCGGCTCACGTTTTCCCTCGCTCCCTCGCGGCTCGAGGCCGAGCGCGTGACCGTCACCGACGAGCAGCTCGAAGCGGAGGCCGAGCGCGCCCTCGGCGTCGAGCGCATCACCCCTGCCGAGATCGAGCGGCTGCCCACCCCCTTTCAGCCGGACGTCTTTCGCGCGCTCCAGCTCCTGCCGGGCGTCAAGGCGGCATCGGACTTTTCGAGCGGCCTCTACATTCGCGGCGGCAGCCCCGACCAGACGCTCGTGCGCCTCGGCCCCACGACCGTCTACAACCCGACGCACTTTTTCGGCTTTTTCTCCACGTTCAACCCCGACGCCATCGGCGATGTGCGGCTCTTTAAGGGCGGCTACCCGGCCTCCTACGGCGGGCGCCTCGGCGCGGTGGTGGATCTGGAAAACCGGCGCGGGAGCCGCGAGCAAATCCGCGGCACGGCCAGCCTGGGACTCTTGGCCGGGCGCGTGGCCGCCGGCGGGCCCCTTCCCGGAGCGCTCTCGGCGGCAGACTCGACGCGCACCGGCTCGTGGATGGGGGCCGCGCGCCGCTCGACGCTCGAACCGCTCTTTGCCGTGCTGCGCGACCAGAACGTGGAGGGCATTCCCAACAGCTTCCGTTTCTACGACCTCAACGCACGGGTGGACACCTGGCTCTCGCGGCGCGACCGCCTCAAGATCAGCGCCTACGCCGGGGCCGACGCTCTCGACTTTTCCTTCCTTGAAAACGCGCGCGTCGAGGCGCCCTACGGCAACCGCACGGCCATGCTCGGCTGGACCCACCTGTGGGAGGAGGGCACTTTCTCGAAGGTGACCGCCAGCGCCTCGCGCTACTTCAACGAGCCGACCTTCGAGCTGGCGGGCAACACCTTCCGCCGCGCCAACACGCTGACGGACCTCGCCGGCACGGCTTCGCTGGAGACGACCATCGGCGCGCACACCCTGCGCGTGGGGCTGCGCGGGAGCTACTTCACCACTGCGCTGGAGCGGAGCCTCGACGACGAGGTGCTCTTCAGTCCCACCACGCAGACGGGGCGCCTTTCGGCCTACGTGCAAGACACGTGGCGCCCCGGTGGCGGGGACGAGAGCGCGTGGCGCGTCACGGCGGGGCTGCGTGGAGCCTACCACACGCGCGGGCAACACCTGCGCCTGGGGCCCCGCCTCGCGGTGCAGTACCGCCCCGCTGCGCTGGACGGGCGCCTGCGCCTGCAGGCCGGCTACGGGCGCTACAACCAGTACCTCGCGCTCCAGACGAGTTCCTTCTTCAGCGGGGCCGACACGTGGTACGCCGCCGGGCAGGGCGTGCCGCCGTCTTACGGCGACCAGCTGGTGAGCGGGGTGAAGGTGGATTTAACGTCGTCGCTGCGCCTGGACGTGGAGGGCTACTACCGCACCATGCGCGACCTCTTCGAGGTCGACCCGTTCGTTCAAGACATTGCCGGCTTGCCCTACGACGAGGCGTTCCAGTTCGGACGCGGCTACGCCTACGGGATCGAGACGAGGCTGGAGCGCACCGAGGGGCGCCTCGCGGGCTTTCTGGCGTACACCTACGCGCAGACGCGGCGGCGCTTTCCGTTCATCAACGCGGGGGACGCCCCAAAACGCTCGTCACTGGGGGCCGTCAACGCGCGCAACGCGCTCGGCGGGGCCTACCCGCCCAAGTACGACCGCCGCCACGACTTCAAGGCGGTGCTCAATTACGACTTCGCCGAAAAGTGGCGCGCGACGGGCGTGTTCACCTATGCCACCGGCCAGCCGTACACCAAGCCGCAGTCGCAGTTCAGGCTCTACGACGACCCCGGACGCGAAACCACGCGCGACGCGCTGGTCAGCCCGTTCAACGGGGCGCGCCTGCCGCCGTACCACCGCCTGGACGTGGGCGTGCGCCGCCTCGCCACGCTCTTTGGGCTGGAGACGGAGTTCCAGGTGCAACTCCTCAACGCCTACGATCGGCGCAACGTCTGGTTTTACTTCTACGAAACCGGCGAAGACGGCGACGTGGAGCGCGAGGAGGTGCCCCAGCTCCCGGTCCCGCTCCCCAACGTGTCGCTGACGGTGGAATTTTAGTGCGTCCGCTCGCCTCCGGGGGCCGAAGGTCATGCCTCTGCGGTGCTCACTCGCTGGGGGATCGTTCGCTCACTCCGTTCGCTGGTTCGTGAGACGTTCCCGCTCGACGGACGCGCCTGCCGGGCGAGACACGAACAACGATCCACAAACAACGAAATCCGCGTTCATGAAATGTCGTCTTCTCGCGTTGCTCCTCGCGCCCGTCGTGGGCGCCGCCGTGCTGCTCGTCGCCGCCGGCTGCGACACGTACCAGCCGGCGGGGGTCGATAAGCAGTACGTGGTGGAGGCGTACCTGCGCGCCGCCGACACGCTGCCACCGGTACGCCTGAGCCGCACGGCGCCGGTGGAGGCGACCTACGAATTCAACAAGCAGGCCGTCTCGAACGCGGAGGTGCAGGTGCGCCGCGTGGACGTGGACGACGCTCCGCCCGTCGGCTACGTCGAGCGGGCCGACAGCGCGGGCGTCTACCGGCCCGCCGAGCTCCCCAGTCGCCCCGAAGGCGCCGGGGTGGCCCAGCCGCTGGCCCGCTACCGCCTGACGGTGCGCCCGCCCGCCGGCGATGGCATCGCCACCGAAGAGGTCACCGCCGAGACGGTTGTGCCCGATACCTTCGGCATCGTGGAGACGAGCGGCGACACGCTGACGTGGCGGCAGGACGAGCTGCGCGCCACGCTCACGCAGAGCCAGTACCCGGGCCGCCGCGCCCGCTTCATCGTCGCGACGACCGCCCTGGCGCCGTCCCGCGAAAACCTCACGCCGCTGGCCGCCCGGATCCTCGACCGCGCCGAGGGAGAGGAGGTCTCGATTAACGAGCTGGCCGTCACCGAGTCGCCCGTCATCAACGGGGGGAACTACGAGCTCAGCCCGCGCGGCACGCTGACCATCGACATTCCGTGGCTGGTGGCCAACTTCTATGGCCCCAATGAGATTGCCATCCGCGCCCTGGGGGACAATTACTACGACTTCGTGCGCTCCCAGAACGTCCAGCAGGGGGGCTCGACATTTTCGCCGGGAGCGATCCCCAACGTGATCGAGCGCGTGGAGGGCGGGACGGGCCTTTTCGGCAGCTACGCGGGGGCGACGTACCGGCTGCGGGTGACGCGCGGTGACAGCGGCGGGCTGTAAGAGGAGAGGCCTACGACGCCCGGCGCGTTGCCGCGCCTTTACCCAGAGCTGGCCGGCGAACACGGTGGCGCAGGGGCCGAAGAAGGAAACGTTCGAGACGCCGATCCAGGCCGCTACCTTCGACGGCGAAAGGGATCCACGCGTCCAGCGCCACGAGCCCGAGCGCGGGGACTTCCAGGCCCCACAGCCGCGTCCAGCTTACAGCCGCGTCCAGCTTACAGCCGCGTCCAGCTTTCCGCACGGGCCTGGCGGCCAAGCCGCCGCGCGCATGGAGAACGACTCGTCGGCCACGGGCAGCAGATTCTCCGTGAAGGGTCAGTCTTTCGCCGCCTCCAAACTTCCCCCCTTCTGCGCGTATACAAACGTGCCCGGCAACTCTTGCACATTCGTAACGCCCGAGAGCGGGCCGTCACGAATCGTTGGGCGCGGGGCAAAGGTAGGACCGCCCCACCAGTCACCCGTCTCTCACCCGCTTCCCTGCCGGTCCTGTGCGTCTTACCGTCGTTGCCAACCGCGCTCCCATCAGCCGCACCGAGGAGGGCGACTGGGTCACGTCCGTCGGCGGCCTCACCACGGCGCTGCTGCCCGTCTTGAGCGACCAAGGCGGCACCTGGGTGGCGATGGGGGAGGAGCCGGACCTGCCCGAGCAGCAGGACTACCCTGCCGAGGATCCCAACTTCCGCGTGCGCCGCGTGCCGCTCAGCCAGGAGGAACTCGACGGCTACTACTACGGCATGGCCAACAGTGTGCTCTGGCCGCTCTCGCACTACATGGTCCAGCACCTCGACCTGCGCGACGAGTTCTTCGAGCACTACCGCCAGGTCAACGAGCGCTTCGCCGAGGCGGTGAATGAAGAGTACCAGGAGGGGGACGTGATCTGGATGCAGGACTACCACCTGACATTTGCGCCGGCGCTGGTGCGCGAGGCGCACCCCGACGCCGTGATGGGCCACTTCTGGCACATTCCGTGGCCGGCGATGGAGGTCTTTCGCATCCTGCCGGGCGCGCGCAAGATTCTGCGCGGCATGCTGGGCAACGACCTGATCGGCTTTCACGTCGAAGAGTACGCCAAGAACTTCGTCGAAAGCGCCGAGGTGCTCTTGGGCGCAGAGGTCGAGCGGCCGGAAGGCATCATCCACTGGAAGGGGCGCGAGGTGCACGTCGAGGCGCACCCCATCGGGATCGAGGTGGGGCGCTTCGAGCGCATGAGCGAATCGGACAAGGTCAAGCGCGAGACCGAGGAGGTGCGCGAGGAGTTTGGCGCGGAGAGCCTGGTTGTGGGCATCGACCGGCTCGACTACACGAAGGGCGTGCTCTCGCGGCTGAAAGCCTTCGAGGAGTTCCTCGAAGAAAACCCGGACTACCACGGCAAGGTGTCGCTCTTTCAGGTAGCCACCCCCAGCCGCACGGAAGTCGAGAGCTACCAGCAGCTCAAGCGCGAGGTCGACGAGGCGGTCGGGCGCATCAACGGGCAGTTTGCCGGGGACTACTGGGTGCCGGTGCACTACCGCTACCGCACCTACACTCAGGAGGAGCTGTGCTCCTTTTACCGCGCTGCCGACGTGGCGCTCATCACGCCGCTGCGCGACGGGATGAACCTGGTCACGCAGGAGTTCATCACCGCCGCGACCGAGCAGGGCGTCATTATCCTGTCGGAGCTCACCGGCGCGGCGTACCTCCTTCCCGAGGCCCTTCAGGTCAACCCCTACGACCAGAGCGGCCTCGCGGAGGCCATCCGCACCGCCATCGAGATGCCCGACGAAGAGCGCCGCGACCGCATCCGGGCGCTCAAGTCCACCGTCGCCGATCTCAACGTCCACCGGTGGGCCGACGACTTCCTCGACCGCCTGGCCGCCCGGCGCGAGGGTTCGTGAGGTCGTTGGTCGTGGGTTCGTTGTTCGTGTTTCACCCAGCAGCCACGCCGGTTATGCAAAAACGATCCAGCGAGCCGAAGGCGAGCGGACGAGTACCGACCGCCGACGCGCCGCTGTTTTTCCTCGACTACGACGGCACGCTCGCGCCCATCGTGGACGACCCCACCGAGGCGCACCCCCACCCGGACGTGCCGGCGCTGCTCCCCGAGCTGGCCGCGCGCCATCCCGTCTGGATCGTCACGGGCCGGGACCTGGCCGACGTGGAGAGCTTCTTTGAAAAGGCGGAACTGTTGGACCTGCGGCTTCCGGCCATCGGGTTGCACGGAATGAAAGAGGGCGTGCTGGGGGCCGGCGCCGAAAGCCTCGCCTCCGAGGAGGCGGTGCAGGCGCTCGCTCGGATGCGCCGGGCGCTCCCGCCCCTCGAAGGGGTCGAGGTCGAAGACAAGGGGCACGCCTTCGCCGTGCACTACCGCGCCGCGCCCGACGTGGACGAGGTGCTCGCCCAGCTCCGCGACTGGGCCTCGGGGATGCCCCCCACGTTGGCGGCCATCTGGGGCAAGAAGGTCGTCGAGCTGCGTCCCCAGGGCCTCACCAAAGGCACTGCCGTGCGCCGCGTGGTCGATGAGCACCCCGGGCGCGTGCCCGTCTACCTCGGCGACGACACGACCGACGAGGATGCCTTCGAGGAACTGGCCGACGAAGCCGCCGACGGCCGCGCCGTCACCGTGCGCGTCGGCGGGGGCGCGACGGCGGCGCGTTACCGGCTGGAAAATCCGGCGGCGGTAGCCGGCTACCTGCGGCAGTACGTGGAGGAGGCGTGACGGTTGCTCATCGAACAGGCTGTAGAGAGGCCGGCAATGATTTGACGGAAAGACGCTGCGTCGATCTGTCATCGGAGCGGAACATTCCGCTGCCGGACGCGCACCATTGTCGCGTGCCTTCTGCAATGCCACACCCGCGCTACGATGTGTTGCTGTTGCTGCCGAAAGCCGAAGGGCGCGGTCCCTCGGCGGTCGCAGGCCCGTTGACGGCCTCGCCGCTTTCCGACGATTCGCCGCGCCCTTCTCGCCCCGAGGAGGGCTTTTTTGCGTTTTTTGCGTTGCGCGGCGACTTCAACAATCCGGACACGACGCCAATCCGGACACGACGCATCGAGCTCCTACTCACCATTCACGAACTCACCGCTCACCCAAGTCCCATGCCCGACTACGCCCACCCCGAGGTCCTCGTCTCCACCGACTGGGCCGCCGAGCACCTCGACGACACCGACCGCGTGCGCTTCGTCGAAGCCAACGAAGACGTGCTCCTCTACAAAACCGGCCACCTGCCCAATGCCGTCAACGTGGACTGGGTGCAGGACCTTCAGGACGACACCGTGCGCGACTTCATCGATGCCGAGCAGTTCGCGGCCCTTTGCTCGCGGATGGGGATCGAAGAGGACACGCACGTCGTCTTCTACGGAGACAAGAACAACTGGTGGGCCTGCTACGCCTTCTGGGTCTTCAAGCTCTACGGCCACGCCGACTGCGCCGTGATGGACGGCGGGCGCAAAAAGTGGGAGCAAGAAGGCCGCGAAATGACCACCGACTCCCCCGACTTCGCGGAAACCGACTACCCCGTACCCGGTAGCGCCGACTCGTCCATCCGCGCCTTCCGTCAGGAAGTCGAGGAGCACATGCGACGCGGCGGCCCGATGGTGGACGTGCGCTCCCCTGAGGAGTTCAAGGGCGAGATTACGCACGTTCCCGGCCTTCCGGAGGAAAGCGCGATGCGCCCTGGCCACATCCCCGGCGCGCGCAACGTGCCCTGGGCCCGCGCGGCCAACGACGAGGACGGCACCTTCCGCCCCCCCGCCGAGCTGGCCGAGATCTACGAGGACGAGGAAGGGCTAAACGCGCAAGACGATACCATCGCCTACTGCCGCATTGGGGAGCGCTCCAGCCACACGTGGTTCGTGTTGACGTACCTGCTGGGCTTCGATCAGGTCAAAAACTACGACGGCTCGTGGACCGAATGGGGCAACCTCGTCGGCGCTCCCATCGAAACCGGCGAAGCAGGTTCGTAGATCGCCCGCTCACCGGTTCACGCTCACCGGTTCATGGGTCGTCTGCTCGCCTGCGGCTCGCTGGATCGTTTCCAATCAGCAGGCGCGTTGCCGTCTGGTGGTAGCCGCGCCCGCCAGTGAACCCCCCCGCACTCCCACACCCTCACACTCGACTGTGCGAAGCATCGAAGACATCGCCGCGCCCTTCCAGATGATGGAGCCGGACATGCGGCTGGAGCTTTTGCTGGAGTACACCGATAAGCTCCCGCCGTTGCCGGAGCGCTACGCCGAGATGCGCGATGCCGGTATGGCGATGGTCCACGAGTGCCAGTCGCCGGTTTTCCTGATGCCGGAGATCGAGCAAAACGGCGCGCAGACGGTGCGCGTCCACGCCGACGTGCCCGAGAGCGCCCCCACCGCGCGCGCCTTCACGGCCATCCTCCACGAAGCCTTCGACGGGGCTACGCCCGCCGACGTGCGCGCCGCCCCTGACGACCTGCTCGACCGCCTGGGCCTGAGCGGCCTGCTGGGGATGCAGCGCACCCAGGGGCTGGCGGCCATCTACCGCCGCCTGCGCGGCGAGGTCGCGCGCAAGGCCGGCGACGAAACGGCCGCCCAAGCGTAAGCCCCGGCATCGCAACAGGCGCGAGCAACAGGCGCGACGGGGCGTGCCGGAAGCGGGGCGTGCCGGAAGCGGGAGCGTACCGGGAGCGGAAGGCGCTGCTCTTCCCCGAAATCCGGCGAATGGGAAAAAAAGTTGACGCGGAGGGCAGCGAATGGTATCATGTCGGGAGCAGGTACCGCTGCCGGTGCGCTCCATCGAAAAACGCGGGAGCGGGTCGGCGGCCTCCCCTCCCCCCTCAAGTGACCATGCCCCGCTCTCCTCGTCGCGTCTTCATCGTGGACGACCACCCCGTCGTGCGGCGCGGCTTTCGCCAGCTCGTCGACGAGCCAGACGACCTGACTGTCGCGGGCGAGGCCGAGACGCCCGCCGAGGCCTTGGATCGCATCGGGGAGGCCGGGCCGGATCTGGTGCTCATGGACGTGACCCTCAACGGAGGGGCGAGAGGGCTCGACCTCATCCGTCGGCTCCGCGACACATACCCGAACCTGCCGGTGCTGACTGTCTCGATGTATGACGAGACGCTTTACGCGACCCGCGCGCTGGCGGCCGGGGCGCGGGGCTACGTCATGAAGCGCGTGCCCGACGAAGTGCTGCTCGATGCGATGCGCCAGGTGCTGGCCGGGCGCACCTACGTGAGCGACGCGATCCGCGAGCGCCTCGCGGATGAGGCGCCCAAAGCGGACTCCCTACGCACTGAGGTGCCCGGTGAGGACGGCGGACCCGGTGAGGACGGCGAGACGGCTCGCCCCCTCGACCGGCTCACCGACCGCGAGCTGGAGATCTTTCTGCTGGTGAGCCGGGGGTTTGCCCCGCGCCACATCGCCGAGCGCCTGCACGTGAGCGTCAAGACCGTCGAGTCGCACCGCCGCAATCTGCGCCGGAAGCTGGAGCTGGAAAACTCTGCCGAGCTCACGCGCTACGCCGTGGCCTGGCGCGTGGAGCACGGCGGGGAGGAACCGTGACGGCGCGCCGCGACGTCTGGCGCACGCCGCTTCGAACCATCGGGCCGAGGCAGGGGTTCTCAGAACGGAGCAGGCATTTTCCACGTGCAAGGTCGCCCGGGACCATGGCCTACGACCCGGAAAAAAACGACCGCCAGTCGATCCGGCTGCAAAGCTACGACTATCGCCGGGATCTCGAACGCATCCGCCGCTACCTCGCCGACAACCCTGCGGCGGCGGGGCGAACATGATGGCATGGGCGCCTGCCCATTGGCCCATTTTGCGCCCGATGCCATTTGCGCCCCCGTACGGGCAACCCCCCGTGGTTGCCCTCCCTCGGCCCCGACGCGACGCCATTGGGCCGGCACGGGGGGGCCGGCCCCTGCTGGGGATGTCCTGCCGAATCAAAAACCCGCCTCGCCATGTCTGCTGACGACGAACGCGACGCCGACACGGACGCCGCTCCCGACCGCCTGGACTTCCCCGTCGTCGGGATCGGAGCCTCCGCCGGCGGGCTGGGAGCCTTCCAGAGCTTCCTCGAGCACCTGCCCGACGACCCCGGCATGGCGTTCGTCCTCGTGCAACACCTCGACCCCGACCGCGAGAGCGAGCTGCCCCGTCTGCTGCAAGACGCCACCGCCATGGAGGTGACGCACGTCGAGAACGACGGCGGCATGGAACTGGCGCCCGACCGCGTCTACGTCATCCCTCCCGGGCGTGATATGATCATCGACGGCGGCGGCAAGCTACACCTCACCGAGATGACCGCCTCCCGCGCCGAGCGCGCGCCCATCGACCTCTTCTTTCGCTCCCTGGCCGACAGCCAGGACGGAAACGCCGTGGGCGTGGTCCTCAGCGGCACCGGCAGCGGCGGCACCACGGGGCTGAAGCGCATCAAGGAGCGCGACGGGGCCACCCTCGTCCAAGATCCCGAGGAGGCGGAGTTCGAAGGCATGCCCCGCAGCGCCGTGCGCGCCGGGCTGGTCGACGTGGTGGCCCCAGTCGCGGAGCTGGCCGAGCGGCTCGTCGATTACCGCGACGCGCTTTCCAAAATCCAGCTTCCCGAGGACGGCGAGGCCCTCGACGAAAGCGACGAGAAGGTGCTCTCGCAGATCTTCGCCCAGCTCCGTGCGCGCTTCGGGCACGGCTTCTCCGACTACAAGCGCTCCACCATGCTGCGCCGCATCGGGCGGCGGATGCAGGTGCACCAGATCGAGGGCTTGCCCGACTACCTGGCCTACCTGCGCGAGCACGAGGGCGAGGCGAAGGAACTCTTCAAGGACCTGCTCATCACCGTCACGAACTTCTTCCGCGACGAGGAGGCCTTCGAGACGCTCCGCGAAGAGGTCGTCCCCGAGCTTTTCGCGGAAAAGGATGCCGGAGACACCGTGCGCGTGTGGGCCGCCGGCTGCGCCACCGGCGAGGAAGCCTACTCGCTGGCCATCCTGCTTCACGAGCACGCCGTCGCGCTGCAGAGCAGCAACGAGCCGGTGCCGGAGATCCAGGTCTTCGCCACCGACCTCGGCGAGGAGGCCGTCCACACCGCCCGCGCGGGCTACTACTCCGACAATATCGCGGCGGACCTCTCCGACGAGCGCCTGGAACGCTTCTTCGAGAACGAGTCCGGCGGCTATCGCGTGCGGCGGCGCATCCGCGAGTCGGTCATCTTCGCCAAGCACGATCTGATGAGCGATCCGCCGTTTTCGCGGCTGGACCTGGTGGTGTGCCGCAACCTCTTGATCTACCTCAAGCGCGAGGCGCAACGAGGCATCTTCGAGGTGTTTCACTACGCCCTGCGGGCCGGCGGCTACCTGTTCCTCGGCTCCGCCGAGAGCGCCGAGGACATGAGCGACCTCTTTCGCCCCCTCAACAAAGACCACCGCATCTACCGGCGGCGCGAGGACGTGGCGCAGCCGCCGCAGTTCCGCGACATGCCGTTCCTGCAGCGCGGGGCGGAGCTGACGGAAGAGCAGGCGACCGGCGCGGCGCCGAGGCGCGAGCCGTCCCGCTTCGAGGAGGTGCGCGAGCAGCTGCTGGAGGAGTATGCCCCGCCGGGCGTGGTGGTCAACGACCAGAACGACGTCGTGCACGTCTTCGAGGGGGCCGGCGCGTACCTGCGCGTGGCGCACGGCACGCCCACCCACAACGTGCTCGAGATGGTGCGCCCGGCGCTGCGTGCGGCGCTGCGGTCGGCGCTCTTCCAGGTCCGGGGCGGGAAGCGCGAAGTCCGCAGCCGCGCGGTGCCAGTGGAGCAGAACGAGCGCCGTCGTCGCGTGCGCCTCGTCGCGCGCCCGGTCGAGGAGAGCACCTTCACGCTGGTGCGCTTCGAGCCCGCCGACGATGAGGACCCCCCGCCCGGTGAGCAGACGGACGGCCGCTCCGCCGCACCGACGGCCCCCGTCGAAGAGACGCCTTCGCCTGCCGAGGAAGTCCCGGCGGAAGGGCACCCAGGCGACATCATCGAGCAGCTCGAAACGGAGCTCAGGCAGACGCGCCGCGAGTTGCAAGGCACCGTCCAGGAGTACGAAACCTCGATGGAGGAACTGCGCGCCTCCAACGAGGAGCTGCAGTCGATGAACGAGGAACTGCGCTCCACCACCGAGGAGCTGGAGACTTCCAAAGAAGAGCTCCGCTCGATGAACGAAGAGCTGACGACCGTCAACCAAGAGCTGACGAACAAAAACGAAGAGCTCAGCCGACTCAACAGTGATCTGCAAAACCTGCTGCGCTCCACGCAAATCGCCACCGTCTTTCTGGACCGCGACCTGCGCGTGCAACGCTTCACGCCGCGCGCGAAGGACCTGTTCAACATCATCGAGAGCGACCGGAACCGCCCGCTGGATCACGTCACCCGGCGCTTCGACTACGACGGGCTCACCGACGACGCCCGGCGCGTCCTGGACCGGCTCGCGCCTATCGAGGAGGAGGTGCAAAACGACGAGGGACGCTACTTTCTGGCGCAGATTCGCCCTTACCGCACCGCGCGCGAGGACAAGATCGACGGGGTGGTCTTGAGCTTTGTGGACATCACCGAGCGCCGCGAGGCCGAGGCAGAGCTGCGCCGCAGCGAGGAGCGCTACCGCCTCCTGCTGGAGGGCGTGGAGGAATACGCCATCTTCATGATCGACCTGGAGGGCCGCATTTCCACCTGGAGCGCGGGGGCCGAGGCGATCTTCGGCCACGCCGAGGACGAAATCGTCGGGCGGCCGGCTGCGCTCATCTTCACTGAGGAAGACCGGGGCGAGGATGCTCCCCGGCAAGAGATGGAGGCGGCCCGTCGTGAGGGCCAGACCGCCGACGAGCGCTGGCACGTGCGCGCCGACGGCTCGCGCTTCTGGGCCAGCGGCGTGATGACGGCGCTCTACGATCCGACCGGCGACCTGCGCGGCTTTGCGAAGGTGATGCGCGACAACACCGAGCGCCGCGAGCGCGAACAGGAGCTCAACAGGCTCAACGAAAAGCTCGAGGAGCGCGTGGCCGAGCGCACCCGCGAGGTGCGCCGCCTCGTCTCGCAGCTCGTCCAGGCCGAGGAGCGCGAGCGCCGCCGCATCGGGCAGGTCCTCCACGACGAGGTCCAGCAGCAGATCTACGGCGCGGAGATGACCGTACGCCAGTTGCGCCGGGGCCTGCCCGCCGAGGGGGAGCCGCTGACCGGCGCGGTGCGGCAGGAAAAAGCCGAGATGCTTGACCAACTCGAAGCCATTCTGGAAGAATCCGTCGAGACGACGCGCACGCTTTCTGCCGAGCTCAGCCCGTCGGTCTTGCGCGAAGAGGAGCTGAGCGACATCCTGCGCTGGCTGGCCGAGCACATGCAGGAGCGCTACGCCCTCACCGTGGAGACGGACGTAGGCGAGGCTCCCGCCGTGCCCGACCACGACCTGCGCGCGCTGCTCTTACGCACGGGGCGCGAGTTGTTGTTCAACGTCGTCAAGCACGCGCACGTCGACCGCGCCCGCCTCCACGCCCGCACCGAAGGAGCGGACGTGATCGTGCAGGTCAGCGATGCGGGCGACGGCTTCGCCCCCGAGCGCCTGGATGACGACGGCCCCAGCGGCTACGGCCTCGCCGAGATGCGCGAGCGCCTGCGCCTGCTGGACGGGCGCCTCGAGGTGGACAGCGCGCCGGGTGAGGGCACGTGCGTGACGGTCGCCGTCCCGACGAGGACGGGCGCGGAGTAGAGGCGTGAATCAGCGGATCCTCCTATTGCCGAAGGGCGGCGCGATGGGTATGATAAGAACGTCCCGCCGCGCCCCGCTCTCTTCTGGCAAGGCCCGCTCCCTCATGATGACCGACTCGTGGAATGCCGAACAGATGAGCCGTCTTCGTACGAGTGTGCTTCGGCGCAGCGTGCGGCGCTTTCGCGTCGCGCTGCGGCATCTGGGAGACCGAAAGACGGCCCCTGTCGAGCGGCTGCGTCGGGGGTTGCGCGCGATGAAGCGCGAACTGGCCCGGCGCGGTTCCCAGGAGGCCCCCCGGCCGTCCGCCGAGCGGGGCGACGAGCGCGAGGGCGGCGACGACGAGACGCCCGCTCCTTCAATGTCGGAGCCGATCTGGCGGCTGATTCCGCATCTCAGCGGCACCTCCTCGAAGGTCGTCGCCGTACTGAGCGGGGAAGGGGTGGTCCGCCATCAGAGCGCGCCGATCAAATGGTTGCTGGGCTTCGACGCCGAGGAGTTCATCGGCAAGCCGTTGCGGGCGTTTTTGTGCGACGGGTCGCGGGAGCGCGTTCGAGAAGCCATCGCCCGCATGGCCCGCGCGGAGGAGAAGTTCGACTGCTGGCGCCTGGAGTTCCAGACTGCCTCCGGCGGGTCGCTGTGGCTGGAGGGGATGGCCTCGAACTTCCTGCGCGACCCCCGCCTCGGCGGCATCCTCGTCTACTGGCGCGAGCTGGCCGGGTAGCCGGTTGGTGATTAGTCGTTGGCGACCCCAACAACCAACCCCCGACCGCTCAGTCTTCCAGAACCGCCAGCAACTCGGCCAGCATCATCGAGGTGGCGCCCCAGATGGGCGGGGCGCCCGCCACGTCGAAGAACGGCACGTCCACCGTGCGGCCGTGTAGCGTCCACGGCTCGCAGGTGAGCGCGCCCGGCGCCAGCAGGTCCGCCAGCGGGACGCGCAGGAGCCGGGCGACTTCCGCATCGGCGGGGTGAAGGGGCGGCGCCGCTCCCGCCACGCCCACGAACGGATGCACGCAGAAGCGCGAGGGTGGAACGTAGAGCGGCGTGAGCGCCCCCAGCAGGCGCACGCCCGTCGGGTCGAGGGCAACTTCTTCCCGGGCTTCGCGCAGGGCCGTCTCGTCGAGCGCCTCGCCTGCCTCGCGTTGCCCCCCGGGGAAAGAGACCTGCCCGCCGTGGTCGTCGAGGTGGCCCCGGCGCTCGGTGAGCAGCAGGACGGGCCGCCCGTCTTCCGCCGCGCCTTCCGCCTGGGGGAAGAGAAGCGCCAGCACACCGGCTTCCCGGCAGTCGGTACGCCCCTCGACGGACAGCCGCGACGAGTCGGCGGTGCGGGGGCTCGGGGCCGTGCGCGCCTGAGCGGAAGAGCCGGGAAGCGGCCCGCCCAGGCGTTGCTCCAGGCGGCGCCCCGTCGCGGCAAAGTCGGTGGCAACGCCGGCGGCGTCGGGCGAGGTCATGTGGAGAGGGGGGCCAGCAGAACGGAGGTCGGCGGGATGACGACGGGTAGCGGGGCACAGGCGATGGGGCTTCGGACTGAAACAGGGTTAATCGTCTTCCGTCCGTTGTTGCTTCGGGCCGCTCGCTTGGGGAGACGTTCTGACTTCACCGCAATGCAAAAACGACGGTTCACTCACCAGGAAAAACCGCCGTCCATCGCCCGCGGTCCCGGCGTAGTTCCCAAAAAAGCAACGCCCGACCGGGGCGAATCCGGTCGGGGCGTTGCCAGACGTCGAAAAAGAGCGAGAGGCCGGCCTCAGCCCACCTCGATGCGGCGCGGCTGGCTCTCGGGCGTCTTGGGAATGCTGATCGAGAGGACGCCGTTGTCGAAGCTGGCCTCGATATCGTCGGCGTTGGCGGCCTGCGGGAGCGAGAAGGAGCGGTAGAAGCGCCCGTGCATCCGTTCGATGCGCGAGAAGCTCGTGCCGTCCTCGGCGTGCTCCATTTGCCGCTCTCCGCTGACGGAGAGGGTGCCGTCGTGGTAGTTGATTTCGATGTCGCCGGAGGAGAGGCCCGGCAGGTCCATGTGCACCTGGTAGGCGTCTTCGGTCTCGGCCACGTCCACGCGCGGGGACCAGACGGCCTGGCGGGCAGCCTCGTCGCCCTCGGTGCTGGTCGCGTCGCCGGTGGCGCGCGGAACGAAGCTTTCGAGCACACGGTCCATTTCGCGTCGCATGTCGTCGAAGGTGGAGCGGCGTCGAGTGAGGTTAGCCATAAGGAATAGCGGGTGGATTTGTGAAGAGAAGAGAGGAAAGCAACGCGGCGTCGTGGCCGCGCCGCCATGTCGCGCCTGTCCCATAGATCAATCCGCGTGCCGCCGCCGTCGCCTCTGCCAGAAGGACGGGTCTGCAACGCGCGTCTGCAAATGTTGTCAGCCCGCCGCACGCCCCCTGGCGACAGCCTCGTCAGCCGCGCTGACAGCGTGACCGGCCAGCAGCGGGGCGGCGCTGCATTTTTGGCAGGGATCTCAGCGGTCAGCACTCAGCTTTTCTCAGCACTCAGCTTTTCGGGGCCCCCCGAGGGGCTGAAGGCCGAAGGCTCTTTCACCCCCCTTGCGCGGGCAGTACCTCACCGGTGCATTCGCCGAAGCCCACGCGGTAGCCGTCGTCGTGCTCGGCCCAGCCGGTCAGCGTCAGGCAGTCGCCGTCTTCGAGGAAGGTGCGCTCGCTGCCGGCCTCGAAGGGAATCGGGTTTTCCCCGCGCCACGTCAGCTCCAGCAGGCTGCCGTAGCTGCCGGGGTCGGGGCCGCTGATCGTGCCGCTGGCCATCAGGTCGCCGGGCCGCACGTTGCACCCGCCTACGGTGTGGTGCGCGAGCTGCTGCTGGAACGTCCAGTACAGGTAGCCGAAGTTCGTCGTGCAGATGGTCTTCGCCGTGCCGCCTGCGGGCGTGAGCGACGCTTCGAGGTGAATGTCGTAGGCCCCGTCGCGGTCGGTGTGCAGGTAGTCCAGCGGCTCGGGGTCCTGCTCGGGGCCGGCCTGGCGGAAGGGCTCCAGCGCGGCCATCGAGACGATCCAGGGCGAGACGGTCGTGGCGAAGCTCTTGCCCAGGAACGGGCCCAGCGGCACGTACTCCCAGCCCTGGATGTCGCGCGCGCTCCAGTCGTTCACCAGCGCCATGCCGAAGATGTGGTCGGCGGCGCGGTCGATGGGGATGTTTTCGCCGAGGCGATTGCCCGGCCCTACGAAGAAGCCCATCTCCAGCTCAAAGTCCAGCAGCTTGGTGGGGCCGAAGACGGGCGGTTCGTCGTCATCGGGGCGCGTCTGGCCGCAGGGGCGGCGCACGGGCGTGCCGCTGGGGACGACGCTGGAGGCGCGCCCGTGGTAGCCCACCGGCAGGTGCTTCCAGTTGGGGTTGAGGGCGTTCTCGGGGCCGCGAAAGATGGTGCCGACGTTCGTGGCGTGCTCCTCGGAGCAGTAGAAGTCGGTGTAGTCGCCGATCTCGGCGGGCAGGAGCATCTCCACGTCCTCGCGGTTGAAGAACGCGCGTTCCCGCAGGTTCGCGTCTTCGTGGAGGTCGCTACCTTCTTGGAGCAACTCGGTGAGGCGCTCACGGACGTGCTGCCACACGTCCGGCCCCATCGCCATGAAGGTGTTCAGCGTGGGTCCCGAGAACGGATGCCGCTCGGCGATCTGCGGGTGGTCGAAGAGCGCGCGGCTCTGAAGCGCCGAGAGGTCCAGCACCTCCGGGCCAATGGCTACGCCCGGGCGCGGCATCACGCCTTCCTGCGGGCGAAAGACCCCGTAGGGCAGGTTCTGTATGGGAAAGTGCGAGCCGGCGGGAACGTCGACGAAGGAGGTAAGCGACGGGTCGGTGGGCATGTAGGGTTGTGGGTGTGGAGGTTCATAGGGGAGCGGGGGAGAAGAGGCAGTGGCTCACTTCGCTCGCCGAGGGGGAAGGTTTGGACCAGAGAGGGGCGCGTGGAGACCCCCCTTCCTCACATTCTTTCAAACCCTCTCCCTTCCCAAGTCAAAGCAGTCCCAGGTCGCGCAGGTCGGCCACGGGGTCCTCGAAGCTGCAACTGCCGAAGGAGGCGGCCAGATGCTCGCGAGCGCGCTCGATGGCGACCGTGGGCGCGGTGCGATCCTTCCAGGCCAGCGCGTCCGGGCGGAAGCGGAAGTGGTCGGCATTTTCTTCGAGCAGGACCTCGCGGAGGGCCTTGGGGCCCAGGCCCTGCGCCTCCGCCAGCACGGCGGCCCCGAAGACGTTGAGAAAGCCGTGGCGGTGCACGCCGAGGTCGTCGTCGCGGTGGCGCACGGGGTGGTGCAGCCCGGCGGTGGCCTTGAAGCGCGTGTCGGCGTCGCGGCAGGCGGCGATGGCCTGTGCGAGGTGGGCGGGGGCGGGGACGTCCGCCGCCGTGTCACCGCCGCAGCGGAACTTGAGGCTCGCCTCCGCGCGCAACGGCCGTTCCTGCCCGGCGTTGTGCGCGGCGAGGGCGCGGGCCGCCGGCGCGACGGCCTCGACGCCGTCGTCGTCGAGAGGGATTTCGTAAAACAGGTCGAGGCGCGCGGTGCCGGCGGCCACGAGGCGGCGGTGCACCACGCCGAAGAAGGTTTCGAGGTCGCCTTTGCCCGCCTCCAGCAGCCCGGCTGGCAGCGGCACCTCCATCATGTCGGCGGCGGCGCGGCCCTGGCGGCGGGCAGTGAAGGCGGCCAGCGCGTCGAGGTCTTCGGCAAAGGCATCGAGAAAAGCCTCTTCGGTGTCGCCGCCGGTGCCCAGCACGCTGAATCGGTAGGGCGGGGCCTCGCCGCGCGCGCTATTGGCGTCCTCAGCGAAGAGGTGCGCGAATTCGTCCAGCTCGGCGAGCAGACCGATGGGTATCACGAAGCGCGAGAGCATCCAGGCGTGCTCCTTTTGCCGGTAGCGCGCGTAGTCCTGAACGGCTTCGCGCAGCGAGAGATCGGCAGGGGGGAAGTAGCCGGCGTAATCGACGAGGCTGCCCAGGAGGGCGCGGAGGCTGTCGGGGAGGCGTTCGGGGACCTCGCCGTTGGTGGCGTCGTCGGGGGCGCCCGGCGCGGCGGCGCGCTCGGGGGGAGGCATGACGGGCGGAAGCAGGGAAAAAAGGGAGCGGCTTTCTGCAAAGCGCGCCGCGCGAGGCAGTTTCTCCGACGGCCCAGTTCGGGACCGGCACGCGGAGGAGCGGCTGAAGTCGTTTCCTGCATTTCACGCCTTCGGCGCAACATCGGATCTTACGTCTTTTTTGTCCGTGCGCACCTTTCAGGTTCACACTCATTCTTTCGCGTCTGAAAAAGTGCGCTGGGGGGTTCCCGCTCGGCTTGCTTTTTTCGTGTCGCTTTTCTTCCTCAACCGCGATCTTTCTGCCATGTCCACGCCGCTTCGCCGCCGTCCGTTCTTCGCCTTGCTGATGAGCGGGTTGCTTCTGGTCGCCGCCACCGGGTGCGGATCCAGCAATCCCAACATCAGCGACGCGGAGAGCGCCCTCGAAAACCAGAACTACGATCAGGCGCTCCAGAGCGTCAACAAGGCCATTGCAGCCGACTCGACGAACGCCCAGGCGCACCGCCTGAAGGCTAACATTTTCTACCAGCAGGCGCAGAACGCGGACGCCCCCGAGCGCCGCGCCGAGTTGATTAGTGAAATGCGCAGTTCCTACGACCGGGCCATCGAGATCGACCCGGGGATGCAGGAGGCCATCGAGTTGCGCCTGATTCAGGCCTACCAGCAGGAGTTCGGCCGGGGGGCCCAGGCGTACAACCGCGCCGACTCGCTGGACGACCCCGAGACGTTCCGTGAGGCTGCTTCCTACTTCGAGGCCGCCTCGCAGATTCGGCCCGACTCCGTGCGTGCCATTCGCCTGGCGGCCAACTCCTACATCAACGCCGGCGACTACGAGGCGGCCATCGCCCCCTACGAGCGCATCATTGAGATCGGCGACGTCGAGGTGCCCACGTACAACACGCTCGCGCAGCTCTACGCCCAGCAGCAGCGTACCGAAGACGCGATCTCCCTGCTGGAGGACGCTACCGACCAGTACCCCGAAAACGCCGACCTCCGCTCGCAACTGCTGAACGCCTACGTGCGAGCCGGCAATACCGAGCAGGCCATGACCGCCTACGAGGAGGCCATTCAGACCAATCCGCAAAATGCGACCTACCGCGCCAACTACGGCTCAATGCTGCTCAACGCCGACCGCTTCGACGCGGCCATCGAGCAGCTTCGGCGAGCGGTAGAGCTCAATCCCGACAATATTAACGCGCATTTCAACCTGGGCGTGGCCTACCGCAACAAGGCCGTTGCGGTCAACGACAGCATCCGCACGCTCGACGAGCGGCGCAGCTCCCAGAGCGAACAGCTTTCCGATCAGGAAATACAAGAACTCGACCAGCAGATCAGCCAGCTGGCCGAGCGGCGCACCGAGCTGTTCCGGCAGTCCATCGACCCGTTGACGGCGGCGCGGCAGCAGCTCCAGCAGGACGCTTCGGACACGAACCTGAACGAAGAGCAGATCTGCCGCCCGCTCTTCACGGCGTACGTGCAGACCAACCAGCGCGAGAAGGCGCAGCAGGTTGAGCAGTGCGCAAACTTCCCAGACAGCGGCGACGAGCAGTAGCGCTGTGCGTATCGCTGTGCGTATGGGGCGAACGCGTCGGCTGAATACATTGGGCTCGGCTCTCCCTGCGCGGAGGCCGGGCCTTTTTTCGTGAATGGGCGGGACGCCCGGTGCAGCGCGCTCTGCTGCAGACGTTTGCGGCAGGCAGGCGTCCCGTCGAACTGACCCGCTGAAACCCGAGACTGTAACGCCTATGCCCGTCGAGCCCGATGCTCCCACGCCCCCACAGACCCCGGCGGACGATCCGGGCTTCCCCGCCGAGGACCGCGACCGCCGCTTTGCCACGCGCTGCGTGCACGCCGGCCAGCAGCCCGACCCGGCCACTGGGGCCATCATGACGCCCATCTACCAGACCTCCACCTACGCGCAGGCGGCGCCCGGCGACCACAAGGGCCACGAATATTCGCGCGTCTCGAACCCGACGCGCTCGGCGCTGGAGGGAAACCTCGCCGCCCTCGAAGGGGCCGTCCACGGCATCGCCTTTTCCAGCGGGGTGGCCGGCATCGACGCCATCGTCAAGGGCGGGTTGCGTCCCGGCGACCACGTCGTCTCGACCAACGACCTCTACGGCGGCACCTTTCGGCTCTTTCAGGAGGTGTACGAGCCGTACGGCGTGGACTTCACCTTCACCGACCTGACGGACCCGGAGGCCGCCGAGGCGGCCATGCGGCCCGAGACGAAGCTGCTCTGGGTGGAGACGCCCACCAACCCGCTCCTGCGCGTCTCCGACATCGCGCGGCTGGCCGAAATCGCCCACGACGCCGGGGCCGACGTAGCCGTCGACAACACGTTCGCCTCGCCTGCGCTCCAGCAGCCGCTCGATCTGGGGGCCGACCTCGTCCTGCATAGCGGCACGAAGTACCTCGGCGGCCACTCCGACCTCATCCTCGGCGCGGTCTGCACCGACGCGGACGAATGGGCGGAGACGCTGCGCTTCCAGCTCAAGAGCGCTGGCGCCGCGCCGGGCCCGATGGACTGCTTCCTGGCCCTGCGCGGCACCAAGACGCTGCACCTGCGCATGGAACGCCACTGCCGGAGCGCGCAGGCCGTCGCCGAGTTCCTCGAGGATCACCCTGAGACCGGCCGCGTGCGCTACCCTGGCCTGCCCGGCGACCCCGGCCACGAGACGGCCCAGAAGCAAATGAGCGGTTTCGGCGGCATGGTCTCCTTCGCGCTCGCCGACGACCGCGCCGAAGCGGCCCAGTCTTTCATCGCGCGCACCGAGGTCTTCGAGCTGGCCGAGAGCCTCGGCGGCGTGGAAAGCCTCATCGAGCACCCCGCCTCGATGACGCACGCCTCCATCCCCGCCGAGAAGCGCCGCGAGGCCGGTCTGCTCGATTCGCTGATTCGCCTCTCGGTGGGCGTGGAAGCCCTCGATGACTTGCGGGAGGACCTCGACCAGGCGCTGGCGGCGACGTGAAAAAAAAAGAACGCTTGCGCCGGACTTGCGGGGGGCGCGCCAGGAGCGTGCATTAACGTGCGCAATTTTTCCTGGAAAGCCCCCGCGTTGCCATGCGTCTCTATGGCCTGCCCCGCCGCCTGCTCGCGTTGCTGATGGGAGCCGGCCTGCTTCTGGCCACGCCCGCTTGCGACTCCGACGTCGAAGACGACGGCCCCGAGCCGGTAGACCTTGCGCCAGGAACCTTTGACGTGACCCTCGACGGGGCTGCGGACGAGACGCTTTCTGGCGAGGCGGGGTTCTTCACCTTTGACCTCGGGTTTGCCGACTCGTTGGAAGTCCCGATTCCCGGCGGGGCCGAGTCGCCGTTCGTGGTAAACCTCGCTCCTGAAGGAGAAAGCGGGCCGCGACCTCTAATCCAGCTCCAGCGCCTGAGCGGCGGCCGGCCGAGCGAGGGGACGTACTCCGCCGTTCCCACCCGCCTCACCAACGTCGCGGTGAGCGCCACGGTGGGCGGCGTGGCCTACCAGCCACAGGACGGCACGGTCGAGGTGGTGTCCTCCAGCGAAGAGGCACTTACCGGGCGCATCGACGCGCGCCTCGCGCCGTTCTTCGAGGGCAGCGAGGAGGGGGAGGCGTTGCATGTGGAGGGGGCCTTTCACGCCGTGCGCGACACGTCGCTCGATAGAGGCGGGCTGGGGTTTTCGGGGCGCCGTGCCGCGCCGCGTTCGCCTGCGCAGTCAGAGCCTACGCAGTAAACGCGCGCCGCATAGCGGTCGTCCAGTCGCCAATCGAGAATCGTCTCACCAGCCCATCGTACCGGGGCCGCCCTTGAAGGGGCCCTCGACCTCGTCCGTGACCCAGCCGCCGTAAAAGTCGCCCTCCTGCGGCTGCGCCTCTTCTTCGCCAACGTAGCCGGCATCCACCTTCGAGAGGTAGAAGGCGAAGTGCCCGGCGAGAGCGGCGTAGCGGTCCACGGGGTCGGCGTAGGCCCAAGCGGCGTGCTCGGCCACGCGCCCCCCGGCGCGTAGCGTGTAGTAGTCCGCGCGGCCCTTGAACTCACAGAGCGAAGTGCGCGCTTCCTTTTCGAGCACGTCGGTGCGCACGTCCCCCGGCGGGAGATAGTAGACGGGCGGGTGGCTCGTTTCCAGAACGCGCTTCGCGTCGGTCGTGTCGGCGACGGTTTCGCCGGCGAAGACGACGCGCACGCGCCGCTCGTCGGGCTCGAGAGCCGGGGGGCGCGGGTAGTCCCAGACGCTTTCAGGCATGTCGGTCGGGGGGCGTGTTGGGGCGTTTGCGGGCACGAAGTAGGGCGTTTGCGGGCACAAGGAACGAACCCGACGCCCGGGACAACATACCAGCACCGCAGCTCCCACGTTCTGTTTCACCGGTGGGCAATGCGTCCCACTCGCATACGGGACGCCCCCGCTCACCAGCGCCCCGAGAGCGAGCAGAAGACGTGCGAGAATTCACAGTTCGCGACGCCTCGTGAAAAGCCGGGTGAAAGCAGATAAAGAGCCGTTGGGCCCACGTTGCAGGAACGGTGAAGTTGAGGCGCGCCAACTGGGGAACACGGCCCGCCCTTTCGAAATTTTCTGTCTGACTGCTGAGACCTCTGACCGACAAAAGCCGTTGACCGACAAAGGCCGTCTTTTCTTCTTTTCCCGACACGACCTGATATGAGCGAAGAGCAAGCTTCTTCGTCTCCTGCCGGCTCGCAGCAGCAGACGCCGACCAAAAAAAGCGGGCCCAACTCGCTGGAGAAGCGCGAGCAGCGGCGCGAGGACCGCACCAAGAACACGCTCATATGGCGCGAGCTGGCCATCATCGCCGCGCTGTGCTTGGTCATTCTGGCCTTCAACCTCAGCTGGGGCAACCCCGAGTCGGGAGACGACATGGCCGCCGAGGCGCGCGACGAGATTCGTCTGCGTGACGTGCGTCCCACGCCGCCGGAGCCGGAGCCGCCCGAACCCGAGCCCGAGCCGGAGCCCCAGCCCGAGCCGAAGGTACAAAAAAACCAGCAGCGCCAAGAAGTGCCCGACGAGCAGGTTCAAGAAGAACCGGAGACCTCCGCAGAGCCGGTGGACATCCAAGATCTGAATACTGACGTGGGGCAGACCAGCAGCGAACCGGCTCCGCAGACGAACTCCAATCCCAGCCCGAACCCGAGCCCGCCCAAGAACAAGGTGTTCAAAAAAGGCACGGCCGACCAGAACGCTCAGATGCAGGGCAGGCTCGACCCCGAGTACCCGAAGGAAGCCCGGCGAGCCAACATCCAGGGCCAAGTAATCCTCCAGTTCATCGTGGACGAGAGCGGGCGCCCGCAAGACATTCAGGTGTTGCGCAGTCCGCACGACGCGCTCGCCGAGGCCGCCGTCGCGGCGCTTGAGGAGAAAAAATTCACGCCTGCCCGCCAGAACGGCGAGACGGTGAAGATGCGCATGAGCCAGCCCGTTACCTTCCGCCTGAACTGACGGGACCCACGGACGGAACCCTACTGGCGGGGCTTCCAGAAAGCGGCTCTCCGAAGTCCGCGCTGCTGATAGAAAGCAGCCAGTGGAAGCCACGGCCGTATGGGCCTCGGCGTCCCCCGGAACGCCCGCTGTTGGAACGCCCGCCGTCAGTACGAAAGCACCTCGCGTGCGGCCTCCAGGATGCCCTCGTTCGACGGCAGCACCGCGCTCTCCAGCGGGTCGGCGAAGGGGATGGGCGTAAACGCCCCCGCGTGGCGGCGAATGGGCGCGTCGAGGTGCTCGAACGCCTTGTCGCCGATCTGCGCGCTGATCTCCGCGCCGAAGCCGATGTGCTCGTGGTCTTCGTAAAGAACGAGCGCGCGGTTCGTCTTCTTGATCGAGTCCAGCACGGCTTCGGTGTCAAGCGGGGTGATCGAGCGCAGGTCGATGATCTCCACCTCCGCGTCGTCTTCCCTCGAGAGCGTCTTGGCGACCTCGTTGGCCTTGTGCACCATCATGCCGTAAGTGACCACTGAGAGGTCCGCGCCCTCGCGGTGGGTGCGCGCCTCGCCGAGCGGCACGAGGTAGTCGTCGGTGGGGCGGCCCGTGCGCGCCGGCGCGGCGCGATAGAGCGCCTTGTGTTCCAGGAACATCACCGGGTCTTCCGAACGGATCGCCGTCTTAAGCATCCCCTTCGCGTCGGCGGCGGTCGAGGGCATTACGACGACCAGCCCCGGCGTGTGGCCGAAGATCGACTCCACGTTCTGCGAGTGGCACAGGCCGCCGTGGATGTAGCCCCCGCACGGCACGCGGATCACCATCGGGCAGCTCCACTGGCCGTTCGAGCGGTAGCGAAACGGAGCCACCTGGTTGCGAATTTGCTGCATCGCCGGCCAGATGTAGTCGGCAAACTGAATCTCGACGACCGGGCGCATGCCCGAGGCTGCCTGTCCGACCGCCGTGCCGACGATCGAGGCCTCCGCCAGAGGCGAGTTGAAGCAACGGTCCGCGCCAAACTCGTCGGTCAGGCCGCGCGTGGCAGTGAAGACGCCGCCTTTGTTGCCGGCCACGTCTTCCCCGTAGGCGATCACGCGGTCGTCGCGGCGCATCTCTTCCTTGTGCGCCTGGTTGATGCCGTCGACCATCACCATCAGGTTGCCGTCGGTCTCCTCGACGGCGCCCGCGTCGAAGTCCAGATCCAGAGTGCCCTCGAAGTAGACGTGGTCGGCAGCCGTCTCGGGAGCAGGATCGTCCTGCGCTTTGGCCCACTCGGCGGCCTCATCCACCTGCCGGCGGACCTCTTCGCGCATGTTCTCGGCGTCGTGGTCGCCGAAGATTCCTGCCTTCTCGAGTTCGTGCTGCATCCGCCCGATGGGATCGACCTGCTGGTCCTGCTCCAGCTCGGCGTCGGTCTTATACTTGCTGTGGTCGTCGGAGGAAGAGTGTGAGAAGAGGCGCACGAGGTCGGCGGTGAGGCAGACCGGGCCGTTCCCCGAGCGGAGGTGGTCGATGGCAGCCCGGCCGGCAGCGTGCATGTGGAAAAAGTCCGTCCCGTCCACGCGCATGCGGGCGAGGCCCTCGTAGCCGCGCGCCAGCTTGTGGGGGGTGCCGCCGGCAGTTTGGTCTTCCACTGGCACGCTGATGGCGTACTTGTTGTCTTGGATGAAAAAGAGGACCGGCGCTTGCTCGCGCGCCGCCCAGTTGAGGGCCTCATGGAAGTCGCCCTGGCTGGTGGCGCCTTCCCCGCAGGAGCAGTACACGAAGGGACTGTCGCCTTCGCCGGAGCTGCCCGAGCGTTGCATTTTCATGGCAAAGCCCAGTGCCGGCAAAAACTGCGCCCCGACCGACGAGGCGGTCGTCATCACGCCGAGGTCCCGCAGCCCGAAGTGCTCGGGCATCTGGCGCCCGCCGCTATTGGGGTCGTCCTTCTTGGCGAGGTGCGCCAGCAGGCCCTGCCTCGGGGTCATTCCCAGGGAGAGGGCCATGCACAGGTCGCGGTAGTAGAAGCAGAAGCGATCGTAACCGCTTTCATCAATGGGCCCGGGCCGCGTGTGCATCCCCAGCGCTGCCTGCGCGCCCTCGTGTCCCGCGCAGCCGATGTGAAAGAAACCGCGCCCCTGCTTGAGGAGCGTCATCATCTTCTCGTCGAGCCGCCGCGAGAGCAGCATCGTGCGGAAGGCACTCCGTAGCGCGTCGGGGGCGAAGTCCTGCGGCCCGCGAAAGTCGATCTCCAGGTCACCCTCGTAGCTGACGGGGCGGTCGTCAATGGCGGGTCGGTCGTTTGAGGAACTGCCGTTCGCGGCGACGCTTTCGGGCGGGTCGGCTTCGCCGGAGAAGGCTTCCTGTACGTCTTTCTGGGCCTGTTCCTGAGAGGCGGAGGGGTCTTCCATGAAGGGAACGTCGTTGTGAACCGTTTGTCTATCGAAAAAGAGCCGACGAGCAGAAAGAGACGTGCCGGGCCTGCTCAAACCACCTCTCACCGCCGGACCCTTTCGGAAAAGCTCCTCGGAAAAGTCTTTTCCAGACTGCCAACCTCTAAAAAACGGGCTGTCATTCTCTAAAAAACGAGCCGTCATTCCGCACTTGATGCAGGGGTCTTATGTCATCCCCTTGCGGGGGATCTTCACAGGAACGGTGGCAACCTTCCCGAAAGAGATCCGTCCCAATGAGCTTGTGCGGGTCCGCAGTGGACTCGCCCCACGGGCATGACCTGTCGACTCGTCGCTACGCTCTCAGCGCCGGATCGCGGTCCGGGAGGGCACAATCTGACAGGATTGTTCGGTGAATGGCTAAACGGCCTGGTAATGAATTTCCAACGTGTAAAACAACGTATAAAACAAGCGTCAAAAAAGAAACGGCGACGCAGCCGACCTCCGCCGGCTCACGCCGCTGAGGGGTCCCTGCGACGCGGAACGGGCGTCGGGATCGTCCTAAAGGCCGGGATCGTCCTAAAGGCCGGGATCACCGTTCGGCCCTCCGTTCGGCTGCACGGAGGGCCGCGTGGGCATTCACCACGCCGCCGGTGCGTGAGAGGGTACCGAAGCGGACCATCTCGTCCCCACCGGGGCGCTTCACCATCGTGCCTGCGTAGTCGGTGGTAGAGGTAAGGAGTGCCTTTTTGACCTGGTTGGCAGAGAGAGACGGGTAGTAGGCCATCACCAGTGCGGCCACGCCCGAGACGACCGGGGCGGCGAAGCTGGTGCCCTGCGCGCGGCCGTAGGCGTCACCGGGACGCGCCACCTGCATCGAGGCGCCCGGGGCGAAGAGGTCCACGCGCTCGTCACCGTAGTTGGAAAAAGAGGCGGCCAGCGTGCTGTCGCCCTCGGCGGTGGAGGCGCCCACCTCGACCCAGTTTTCGGCCGCGCCGCTGCCGTCGGCGTAGTATGAGGAGGGGTAGCTGTCGGTCGTGTCCACGTCGGTGCCGTCGTTGCCGGCGGCGTGGACCATGAGGACGCCCGCCGAGTCGGCCTGCTGGACGGCGGCGTCGACGACCTCCTTGCGCGGGGAGTAGGCCTTGCCGAAACTCATGTTGATGATGTCCGCGCCGTTCGCGGTGGCGTAGCGGATGGCATTGGCCACGTCTTTGTCGCGCTCGTCGCCGCCGGGGACGGCGCGCACGGGCATGATTTTCACCGCATCGGCCACGCCGCGGATGCCGAGGTCATTGCCGCGCTCGGCGGCGATGAGGCTGGCCACGCCTGTGCCGTGCCCGGCGTCGGGGCCTTTCACGTCGGGGTTGCCGTAGATGCGCTCGGTGGCGTCGGAGTAGTCGTCGCCCACGATGGGGCGCGGGTTATAGTCGGTGTTGAAGTTGTACTCGACGCGCGTGTGAAGCTGCTCCTCGGCCTTTTCGAGGTCCTCCGCCAGCGTCGCCAAGTCGACGGTGCCGGTCTGCTGGAGGAGGTTGTCCACGAGCCGGGCGGCTTGCCGAGCGCGCGAGCCGGCGCCGGCCCCCAGGTTCCCGAGACGCTCGCGCGTGATGGGCGCGCCGGTTCCCAGTGCGCCTTCGAGCAGCGGGCGCGCCTGCTCGAGAAAGCTGTTGATCTGCTGAACTTGGCCGTACCGTTGCTCGAACTTCTGCTTTTGCTTCTGGAAGTCGGCTTTGATGCGCTGGTAGCGGCGGTACGTGTCGCGCTCGGCAGCGGTCAGGGTGTCGGGGTCGGCGCCTTCGTAGGGGGCGCGCAGTTCGACGTAGAGGCGCGTGACCTCGAAGGTGTCGTGCTCGACGTTTTCACCGTCGGGGCTGCCGAGGAAGTTCCAGCCGTGCACGTCGTCGACGTAGCCGTTCTGGTCGTCGTCGCGGTCGTTGCCGGGCACCTCGTCGGCGTTGGTCCAGAGCACGTCGTCGAGGTCTTCGTGAGCCGGATCCACGCCGCTGTCGAGGACGGCCACCACGACGGTGTCCTGAGGCGCGCGTCCTTCGAGGAAGGTGTATGCCTGTTCGGTGCCGATGCCGAGGGAGCTGCCGCCGTCCTCCGCGCTGGCATGCTGCCAGTCGGTGGGCGCCCGGCCGGGGGCCGTCGCGTCTTTGGTTCCGTTCGGCGCCGGCTCGGCATCCTCTTCGCCGGGCGGGTCGCTCGGGACGGGCTCTTGCGTGTCGGCCGGCGGGGCGTCTTCCGTTTGCGGCGGGGCCGGGTTGGGCCGCGCGGTCTCGCGCGAGGTCGAGCAGCCGGCGGCGACGGAGCCGGCCAGAAGCAGCGCGACGAAAAGCGGGAGAAAGCGGCGCAGCGTCATGAGGGAAAGCGTCGAAGAAGGGAATACGTCGGCGAGGGGAACGCGCCCCGAAAAGCAGGGAAGAGGCGCGTGCAAACCCAACGGGGGCGCCGCGCAAAAGTTATGCGCGTGGTGCCGACGGGCCCGTTCTGTGGGGCTTCATGCCGCTTCTGTGGGGCTTCATGCCGCCTCGGGGACGGGCTCCGGCGCCTCCTCGTGCGGCAACTCAAACCAGAAGCGCGTGCCGCGCCCCTTGGTGCTCTCCACGCAGATCTCCTCGCCGTGCGCCTGCAAGATCTGCTGCACGATGGAGAGGCCCAGTCCCGTGCCGCCGCTCTTGCGCGCGCGATGGCTCTCGGCGCGGTAAAAGCGGTCGAAGATGCGCTCGAGGTGCTCCTCGTCGATGCCCTGGCCGGTGTCGACGACCTCGATGCGCACCTTGTCCAGGCGCTTTCGTGTGCGGCAGCGCACGGTACCCTCCGGCGTGTAGGCGAGGGCGTTGTCGATCAGGTTGGTCAGCACCTGGCGGATGCGCGAGCGGTCGGCGTGGACGTGGATGGGCGGGTTTTGCGTCTGGAGTGCCAGGCCCTTTTCCTCGGCCTTCGGCCGCAGCATGTCGCTGACTTCGTCGATCAGGTGCTGGAGGTCGAAGGTCTCCGCTTCGACGAGGTCTTCGCGGTACTCGAGCTGCGCGATGTCGATCAGGTCGTCGAAGAGCGTCTGCAGGCGGTGCAGGTTGCCGAGGGCCTTCTCGGCGTAGCTCTTGCGCTGCTTTTCGGGCAGGCCCGGCGAGGAGAGTGCCTCGAGGTACCCGCCGATGGCGTGGATGGGATTGCGCACCTCGTGGCTCACGTTGCCGATGAACTCTTTCTGCAGCTGGGTCACGCGCTCCAGCTCGTCGATCTTTTCGCGGAAGGCGTCGGAGGCGCGATTGAGGCTGTCAGCCAGGTCCTGGAACTCCGCTGCGCGCGAGTCGATCTCGATCTGTCCCTCGAAGCGGCCGAGGCCCACCGCGCGCGCCGAGTTACGAATGCGCTTGAGGGGCGTCACGATCTGGTAGGTCGCCAGCCAGCTGCCCAGCAGCGCCAGCGCCAGGGCCATGGCCATGCCCACCACCAGCACCGTCTGTTGGTGCTTCACGAGCTCGTAGAGCGGCGAGGCAGGCTGGCCCACGCGCACCAGCAAGTTCGAGTTTGGACGGTAGAGGCTGAGAAAGAACATTTCTTCTCCGCCCGGGGTCTCCCGCACAGTGTAGCGCGCGCTGCCGTTTCTCGGTGCGCCCGGCGCCGGGCTGCCGGCGTTTTGCGAGCCGGCCCCTCCGCGCGGCAGGCGTCCGGCCCGCACCGTGTCCGCGTCAGCGACGGTGATTTCCAGGTCCGCGAACTGCTCGATCTGGCGGACGACGCGCCGGCGCTCAACGGGGCTGGAGGTCCGGTCCACCTGGGCGGCCACGCGCTGCGCTTGCGCCAGCATCATCTCTTGAGTCGCCGTGCGCGTCTGCCCGCGCAACGCCAGCGCGGCATAGAGGCCTACCGCCCCCACGGCCACCCCCACGAACAGCGCAAACGTCAGAAACATCCACGTCTGCGTCGAGGCGCGCGGCGGGAAGACCCAGCGTTGGATTCTTCGCAAGATACCCATGCGGTTCCCTCAGCGCCGTGCCGGGGCGCAGGCGCCATGCTGATTGGAGACCAGTAGAGGGGGGCGGGCGTGCGGAGGTACGGGGGTTCTCGGGGCGAAAATGTTCGTAGTACGAAAACTCCCGCATTCAGGAACTCCCGCACTCAGGAAGAAGCCTCGGCAGAGGATTCTTCTTCTTCTACGAAGCGGTAGCCCACACCGCGCACCGTCTGGATGTGCTTGGCGAAGTCGTCGAGCTTCTCGCGCAGATTTTTGATGTGGGCGTCTACGGTGCGCTCGGTGACCATCATGGCGTCCTTCCAAATGGTTTCCAAAAGCTGCTGGCGGGTGAAGGCCTTGCGCGGGTGACGCACCAGATAGCGCAACAGCTCAAACTCGGTGAGCGTCAGCCCCAGGTCTTCGCCGCCCAGGGTGGCGCGGTACTCGTCCTCGAAAATCTTGAGGTTTTTGATCTCGATGGTCTTGCTCTCCTCCACGCCGCTGCGGCGCAGCACCGCCTTGACGTGGGCGACCACGATCTGCGGGCTCACCGGCTTGGTCAGGTAGTCGTCGCCACCCATCATGAGGCCCTGAATCTGGTCTTCCTCTTCAGTCTTGGCGCTGAGGAAAATAATCGGGATCTGCTCGGTCTCCACGCGCGAGCGCAGCTTTTCGCAGACCTCGTAGCCGTCCAGGCCCGGCAGCATGATGTCGAGCACAATGATGTCGACGTCGGGGTTGGCCTTCTGGAGGGCCTCTTCGCCGTCGAAGGCCTGAAGCACGTTGTAGCCTTCCTGCTGGAGAAAGTGGCTGACGACTTCGACGACGTCTTCTTCGTCGTCGACAACGAGGACGTTGATGTCGGCGGGATCGGCGGGAGTGGGCATGGAACGAAAGGGGGGTTGGGTGAAGGCAGAAACGGAACAGCAGCGCGCACGGCGAGGGCGCCGCGCCGCTCAATGAGTGGAGAACTTCCTGTAAGAAGATCACTCAAAAATATCGTAAAGCGCAATGGGCACGAGCGCCCGTCGTTCCATGCCGGGCCATTTTGCCGTAAAATCGCGGGACGTGCTCACTCCGCGTGCCCATTGCTCGAAGCGTGGGCCGGCACACGAGGCGCGGTCGCCGCTGCCGTCGCGGTCGCCTCACCGGGGTAGCGGCGAGGCACGCGGGTCGTCACGCGCGTGGCCACTTCGTAGGGAATCGTCTCGCTCCAGTCAGCCACTTCCTGCGCGTGGGGGCCCCCGGGGCCGAAGAGTACCACCTCGTCACCGACCTCGGCGGGCGGGGCGTCCGCCGGCGGGCCGAGGTTCACCATCATCAGGTCCATGCAGATGCGACCTACGACGGGGAAGCGTTGCCCGGCGACCCCCACCTCCGCGCGGCCCGAAAGGATGCGCGCGTAGCCGTCGCCGTACCCGCAGCCCACCGTCGCCAGGCGCACCCGCTCCGGGGCCGTCCAGCCGCGCCCGTAGGAAACCGACGCACCTGCCTCGATGGTTTTCAGGTGCGTAATTTTCGAGGAAAAGCGCATGGCCGGGCGAAGCTGCGCCCCGTCCAGGGAGGCGCGCACCGCCGGCGGGAAGAGGGTGAGCCCGTAGAGCGCGAGCCCGCATCGCACGAACGTGGGACCCAGCGCGCGGAAGCTTTCCTCGAAGTGCATCGTGGCAGGGGTGTTGGCCGCGTGGACGCGCCCGTTCGGGAGCGGGCCGGCGGCTTCGGCGGCTTCCTGCAAGATCTCGAGCTGGCGGCGTGTGAAGGCTTCCTGCTCGGGGTCGGCGGCGGCGGCGAAGTGGGTCCACAGCCCCGCCACCTCAACGCCGTCGGTGCCAGCGAGACGGCGAACCGTCGCGGCGGCCTCTTCGGGCGGTTCCCCGAGGCGCTCCATGCCCGTCTCCACCTTGACATGCGCGCGAATCGGGGCGGCGCTCGGGGCGCGCCCCGCCGCCAGTTCGACGAGCGCGTCGGCAATGGCGGGGGAGGAGACCGTCACGCCCAGCCGGTGGCGCGCGTAGGCAGGCAGGTGCTCCGGCAAAGGTGCCGCGAAGACCTGGATGGGCGCCTCGATGCCCGCCGCGCGCAGTTCGAGGGCCTCCGGCACGCGCGCCACGGCGAAGTGTGAGACGCCTTCCGCGCGCAGCGCGCGCGCCACACGGATGGCACCGTGGCCGTAGGCATCAGCCTTCACGACGGCCATCAGGTCGGCCGGCGCGGCGCGTTGCTGGACGAGGCGCGCGTTGTGGCGCACGGCGCTCAAGTCCACCGTGGCCGTGGTGGGCGTGAGGAGCGCGTCGTCGGCGAGTGCGTCGCCGGCGGGAGGGGACGTGTCAGTCGCGGGCACAGCGCAAGGGCGGCGGGGAAAGACTTCTGCGGAAGGGGCAGAAGCAAACCATGCAAGGATGATACCGTAAGTGGATCCGACCGTAGACGACGGGTCCTCTTCAAAAAACGATCTGCGCCTGCAGCACGGCGAGGTGCGGGTTTCGTTCGTCATCCAGGCGCGTGGCGTAGCTCAGGGTGAGGCGCTGGCGCTCGTAGGGGCGGCCTCGCAGGGCGCTGAGGCTCAGGCTCGCTCCGGCGCTGAGGTAGTCGGTCGCGTCGCCGTCGCTGTCGAGCCGCGGATCGTAGCGCTCGGCGCGCGCGAGCAGTTCCGCGCTTCGGTCGAAAAGGCCCACCGCGCCCAGCAGCGACGCACCGAGGGCGTGCTGGCTGAGGTCGCCGGTGCCCTCGCCCGAGAGCGCCCCGTAGCGTGTGCCGATGAGGTCGGCCTTGAGGCGTACCGGCTGGCTGCCGGGCCGAGGGCCCCAGTAGAGGTGGCCGGAGTAGCCGGCGTAGGGGCGCGTGGCGTCTTCCAGAGGCGAGGCGCCCCCGCCGGGCGGGAGCGTGGCCCGGTTGCGCGCGCCGTTGTAGCCGGCGTAGCCGCCGGCCTCCACGCGGGGCAGCGCGGCGGGCCGCCACGCCCCGTAGGCGCTGACGGCCACACCGCGCGTGTGGAGGCCGCCGATGGGATCGCCCACTTCGTCTTCGCGGTAGTTGCCGAGGGCGCGGTCCCACGAGCCGTTGCCGTTGTGGAGGGCGGCGCGCGCAGTGAAGCGGTTCGTTTCGTAGAACGCTTCCAGGCCGAAGTCGCGCCCGGCGTTGCCCAGCGCGCCGTCGCCCCAGCGCCGGGCGATGGCTGCGCGGGCCGTCAGGTCGATCTGCTTGTGCGAGGTGAGCTGGAAGGCCCGTGGCTGCGCGACCGTAAAGCGACCCGCGCGCAGGCGAAGCGCGTCGGTCACGTCGAAGAAGACCTCCGCGTCGAGGAGCTGAACGGAGGCGCCCGCCGCGCCGAGCTGGAAGTACGCTCCGGCGCGCTCGGCCAGCGTAGCCGTCGCGCGGAGCCGGGCCCGCCGCAGGCCGAAGCCGGTGCGCTCGCGATCCGGGCCCGGGTCCATGGAGTCGAGGCGCCCGTGGCTGAAGCGCGGCTGGAGCGTCCCGCCGAGCGTCAGTTCCACGTCGGGGCGCTTCGCTTCGGCGTCGGTCGTTTCCTGGGCGTGGGCGAGGGACGCGCCGACCGGGAGCACGCTGATCGAAAGAACAAAAAGAGCGAGGCGAGCGCGGGACACACGAAGACAAGCATTAATGGTTTGGTAACACAAGGGGGCCTCCATGATAGCGCGCTGGGGGTGGGGGCGCAAGCGGCGGGAGCGCGTGCGGCGACCGGTTTCGCCGGATCTTTGCCGCTACCGGGCGGGTATGCGTCCGTCGAGTCGTATTCGCCTCTCCGACGCCCGCCCGCCGAATGCCGTCGCCTTCTCGCGCTCGCCCGCTGTTCGCTTGGTTTCTGGCCTGCGCGCTCCTGCTGGCGCCGCCCGCGCAGGCCCAGCAGCAGGCCGAGGAGGACGAGGGCTCCCCCCTCACGCTGAAGGACATCCACGCCTCCGGCGCTTTTTACCCCAGTTCCTTTCAGAGCGGAACGTGGGCCGACGAAGGCGCCGTCATCACCTACATCCAGTCAGAGCAGGCGCAGGTCGGCGGCCGGGAGCAGCCTGTCACGCATCTTGTGCGCCGCAACCTCCAGACCGGCGAGCGCGAGCAGATCATCGACGGCACCACGCTCACGCCCCCGGGCGTGGACCATCCGCTCGTGATCGAGGACTACGCCTACGGCCCCGACGAGGAGCGCCTCCTGCTCTTCACCGATGCGGAGCGCGTCTGGCGCTACAAGACGAAAGGCTACTACTATCGCTACGACCTGTCGAGCGGCGAGTTGACGCCCATTGCCGAGCGCGAAAAGGGGTTCCAAAAGTTCGCCAAGTTCGGCCCCAGCGGCGATCGCGTGGCCTTCGTGCGCGAGCGCAACCTCTTCGTGACGGATCTTTCCTCCGGCGAAGAAACGCAACTTACCTTCGACGGGGCGGACGGACAAATTATCAATGGCACCTTCGACTGGGTTTACGAAGAGGAGTTCGGCCTGCGCGACGGCTTTCGGTGGAGCCCGAGCGGGAACCGCATCGCGTTTTTCAAGCTCGACGAAAGCCAGACGCGCGACTTTTCGCTGACGAACTTCCAGACGCGCTACCCGACCTACAAGGAGTTTCGCTACCCGAAGGCTGGGGAAGAAAACAGCGAGATCAAAGTCGGCGTGATCGACATGAGCACGGTCGGCGGGGAGGAGCGCCCGGCCATCGAATACTTCGACACGCAGACGTGGAGCGACGACTACTCCTCGAATGACGAACGCTACGAGTACATCGCCCGCATGGGCTGGACGCCGCCGCTCGAAAACGTAGACGGTAGCGCACGGGTCTGGATGCTCCGCCTGAACCGCGACCAGAACCGCCTCGGGCTGCTCTACGGCGATCCGCAGAGCATGGATGTGGAGACGGTGCTCACCGAGCAGGAGGACAGCTACATCGACGTGAGCGGGGCGAAGATCAACTATCTCGCAGGGAACGATGGTGCCGGCGACCCCGGCCACTTCGTATTCGCCAGCGAGAACAGCGGCTACCGCCACCTTTACTTGCACGACGCGGCCACGGGCGAGCGCCTCCGCCCGCTCACCGGCGGCGAGTGGGAAGTAACCGGCTTCCACGGCATCGACAAAGAGAACGGGCGCGCCTATGTGACCGGCACAAAGAAGAGCGCCATCGAGCGCCATCTGTATCGCGTGCCGTTTTCGACGGAAGCATTCAGCACGGCCGGTGAGGCCACGCGCGTTACCGAGCGTAGCGGCACGCACAGCGTCAACATGGCGCCGTCGCAGGATTACTTCATCGACGACTTCTCTGCCGCCGACACCCCGCCGATTACGACGCTCCACGCCGCGCCGGGCGGGGAGCGCTTGAAAGTGCTGGAAGGCAACGAGGAACTGCGCGGGCGTCTGGGCGAAATGGGCCCGCTCCCGGAGCCGGAGTTTACGACGGTGCCCGGCGCGGGGGACTATCGGCTCAACGCTTACCTCGTCAAGCCCACCGACTTCGACGCCTCGGAGCAGTATCCGATGCTCGTCTACATCTACGGCGGGCCCGGCGTACAGACGGTCATGAACCGCTGGGGTGGACCGCGCGAGCTGTGGCACAAATACCTCGCCGACGAACTGGGCATGGTCGTCGCCAGCGTAGACAACCGGGGCACCGGCGGGCGCGGCAAGGCCTTCCAGAACGTGCCCTACGGGCAACTCGGCGTCCCCGAGGCGCGTGACCAGCAGGCCGCCGCGCGCTACTTTGCCGACCAGTCGTTCGTGGACGGCGGACGCATCGGCATCTGGGGATGGAGCTACGGCGGCTACCTGACGCTCCTCTCGATGCTCAAAGACCAGGGGCCGCAGATCTTCGACGCGGGCATGGCCGTGGCGCCCGTCACCGACTGGCGTTTTTATGACACGATCTACACCGAGCGCTATATGTCCACGCCGCAGAAAAACCCTGAAGGCTACGACGAGGGATCTCCGATCAACTACGCCGAAAACTTGGAGGAGCAGCGCCTGCTGATGGTGCACGGGGACTTCGATGACAACGTGCACTTCCAGAACAGCCAGCAGATGGCCGCCGCGCTCCAGAACGCCGGCAAGCAGTTTGAGTACATGGTCTACCCCGGCAAGGATCACGGCATCGCCGGCGGTGGGACGCGCCTGCACCTCTTCACGATGCTGACCGACTTCGTGCAGGAAAACTTGGCCACGCCGGAGGGGGCCATCGCGGCGGGCGAGGAGAAAGCCGAGGCCGTGCCGGCGGAGGGGCGACGGTAGGGATCGGCGATTTTCACCCCAGCAACGGTGTTGAATGTCAAGCAACGGTGTTGAATGTCAAGAGCACTTCCTCGCTCCGCTCGGGGCGCGATTGGCGATTTTCGATTGCAGGTTTGAGAGGAGCAGCCGCCTCTCTAAAGCCAGTACAATTACTAATGTCGTGTAATGAAATAGGCAACGCGCCCGCCAGGGGAAACCCCATTGCCGCGTGGCTGCTACCCAGTCACCTACTCACCTATTCCCCCTCCCCCAGCAGTACTCATGCCAACGCTTCCTGACGAGCTTTCCCACCTCGACGCCGACGTGGCGCGCGACCTCTTTTTCGAGGCGGCCTCGCACGCCTTCAACTCCATCATGGTCACGACCGCCGAGGAGACGGGCAACGGGCCCATCATCTTCGTCAACGACGCCTTCACCGAAATGACCGGCTACACCGAGGAGGAGGTCCTCGGCGAGACGCCCGGCCTCATGCAAGGGCCCAAGACCGACCAGGACGAGCTGGACCGCCTGGCTCAGGACCTCCAGGATGGCAAGGTGTTCCAGGGCGAGACGGTCAACTACAAAAAGGACGGCTCCGCATTTCGGATTGAGTGGAAGGTGGCCCCGGTCGAGAACGCGGAGGGTGAGGTGACGCACTACGTGGCCATCCAGCGCGACGTGACGGCCCGGCGCGAGGCTGAGGCGGCGTGAGCAGCTTTTCGGCAACGCCCCCAGTCCCGATGGATTCCTCCTCCACGCAGACGCGGCCCGGCGCGCCTACCGGCGACGCGTTGCCCGACGACGCCGTCGTCAAGCGCTTCGTGCGCGACATCGTGGCGGCGGTACAGCCCTTGCGCATTCTCCTGTTCGGCTCGCGGGCGCGGTGCGAAGCGGAGCCTGAAAGCGACCTCGACCTGCTGGTCGTTGTGCCCGAGGGCACCGACCGGCGGAAGGTGGCGATGGACGTGCTCGTGGCCACGCCCTCGGTGCTGGGGCGCCACCGCGACAACCCCGGTCTGATCTACCGCACGATTCTCGAAGAGGGCCGCGAA
>PXTS01000034.1:0-13122 GCA_003022485.1 Bacteroidetes bacterium QS_8_68_28 | reverse complement strand
GCGGCGAGATCGCGCAGATCGGCGAAGACCTTTCGGCGGAAGATGTGGAACCCTTCGACGCCGAGGGGCTGACCATCTCGCCCGGCTGGATGGACCTGCACGTGCATCTGCGCGAGCCGGGGCAGGAGCACAAAGAAACCATCCAGACCGGCACGCGCGCGGCGGCGGCCGGCGGCTTCACCGGCGTGGCCTGCATGCCGAACACCGACCCCCCGCTCGACACGCGCGAGGGCGTGGAGTTTGTGCGCGAGCAGGCCGAGGGGCAGCCCGTGGCCGTGCACCCTATTGGGTGCGTCTCGAAGGGGCGCGACGGGCGCGAGCTGGCCGAGATGGGCGCGCTGGCGGAGGGCGGGGCCGTGGCTTTCAGTGACGACGGGGCGCCCGTCTACGACGCCGCCCTGATGCGCCGCGCGCTGGAGTACAGCCGCATGGTCGGCGCGCCGGTCGTCAACCACATGGAAGAGCGCGCGCTTTCGAAAAACGGCCACATGCACGAGGGCGAAGTCTCCGCGCGCCTCGGGCTCGGCGGCATCCCCGCCCTCGCCGACGACGTGATGATCGCCCGCGACGTGCGGCTCGCCGAGGCGACCGGCGGGCGTCTGCACGTGGCACACCTTTCCACGAAAGGCGGCGTCGAGGCGGTGCGCCGGGCGAAGGCGCGCGGCCTCAATGTCACCGCCGAGGTGTGCACGCACCACCTTGCTCTCACCGACCGCGCCGTGGAGGACACCGCGTTTTCTACGCACACGAAAATGCACCCGCCCCTGCGCGGCCCCGAGCACGTGGAGGCGCTAAAAAACGGCCTCGCCGACGGCACCGTCGACGCGATCTGCACCGATCACGCCCCGCACGCTTCCTTCGAGAAAGAGGTCGCCTTCACCGCTGCGCCCAGCGGCATCATCGGGCTGGGGACAGCCTTCGGCCTGGTGGGACGCGAGTTGGTCGAACCGGGCGTGCTCACGCTGGCGGAGGCAATCCAGAAGCTCACCGCCGCCCCGCGCGAGGTGCTGGGGCTGCCCGCCGCGCGCCTCGCGGAAGGGAAGCCGGCGAACCTGACGATCTTCGACCCAGGGGCGCGCTGGACGTTTTCCGAAAGCCACATCCGCTCGAAGAGCCGGAACACGCCCTTCGTGGGGACGGAGCTGGTGGGCCGTCCCGTCGCGGTGTACCATCGGGGACGATTCGTAGATTGTGGATAGTTCGTAGATTGTGGATGGTCAGTTGTAGAGGAGGGACGCCCAGCGGAAGCGTTGCCGGAGAAGAGCCGTCTACTACTCACCGCCTGGCCTCCCGCTATTTGCCGCGTGCTACTTGCCGCGTAGCAAGCGCTCGGCCAGGCGCTCCGGCAGGCCGGCGGCTCTGATCTTCTCGGCGGCGCGGTCAGCGTTGTAGGGCACACGCACGTTCTCGTAGCCAAACGTCTCGGTGTCGAAGAGCCCGAAGCTGGGCCGGGGCGTCCCGTCGCGCGGCTGGCCGACGCTGCCGGGATTGATGAGGTAGCGGTGGCCGGGACGCACGCTCAAAACGCCCAGCCGGTCGGCCATGACGGCGGGGCGGTGCGTGTGCCCGACGAAGCAGACCGCCTCGTCGAAGGCGTCGAACTGCGCTTTGGCCGCGCGGAAGCCGTCGAGACGCGTCCAGGCGGCGGGCCGGTCGGGACTGGCGTGGACGATGCGCAACGCGTGGCCGCCGGCCTCGACCGCCTGCGAGAGCGGCAAGTCCGCCAGCCAGTCGAGCTGCTCGTCGGAAAGCTGCTCGCGGTTGTGGCGGGCAGCGGCCTGGCCGTCGCCGGGGAGCACGTCGGTGCCTTCCGCGCGCGCGACGACGGCGTCGTGGTTGCCCATGACGACCCCGTCGCACCACTCGCGGACGCGTTCCACGCACGCGGCGGCGGCGGGTCCGTATCCCACCACGTCGCCGAGGCAGTAGACGGCCTCCAGGGCTTCGAGGTTGGAATGAACGTCGGAGATGACGGCGATGCGCAACGGTTTCGGGTTTGGGGGTTAGAGTTTGGGGGTGATAAAGTGCGAACTCCGAACATCAAACCCCGGACCCGTCACGCGATCTGCTTCCAGCTCTCGGACTGGCGCACCAGCACGTCGGCGGGGTCGGTGTCGGGGGGCAGCAGCGCCTCGGAGACGCGTTCCATGCGCGGTCCCTGCGAGCCTTTCACCAGGACCACGTCGCCGCGCCGGGGCTCGTAGACCGTGCCCGCACGGAGCGCCTCGGCGAGGGCGCTGGAGGTGTCGTGCAGCGTGACCTGCGCGCGCTCTGCCGAGGAGAGCTTCGCAGCGCCGCGCGCCATGATCTCGCCCACGGCATGCAGCTCGTCAGTCGCTTCGAGGGCTTCGCGGAGAATGTCGGCGTGCTGCTGATCCTCGGTGTCGCCCAGTTCGAGCATATCGCCGAGGAAAGCCACGCAGCGGGCCTGCGCGTGTTCTTCGCGTTGCTGCTGGGCCTGCTCGGTCAGCACGTCGAGGGCGGCGCGCACCGCCTCGGGCGAGGCGTTGTAGCTGTCGTCGATGAGGACGCTTCCCGAGCGCCCCGGCAAGCGGCGCAGGCGGCCCTTCTTCGGCTCTTGCTTTTCGAGGCCCTCGTTGATCTGGTCATCGTCCAGGCCGAAGGCTCGCCCCGCGCTCATTGCGGCCAGGGCTGTGTACTGGGCCGGCTCGCCCAGGCTCGGGAGCCGGGCGGTGACGTGCTCGGGACGCACCGCGCAGCCGTCGCCCAGGCCGTAGGTGATCGCGCTCCCGGCGTTCACGTCGTCCATCGCCATCACGCGCTCGTCGTCGCCGTTGAGGCAGGCAATGCCGTGCTCGGGAAGCGCTCGCACGAGCTCGGACTTCTCGCGCTGCACGCCCTCGATGCTGCCGAACGTCTCGATGTGGACGCGCCGCACGTTCGTGATGACCGAGACGACCGGCGGGAAGTACGAGCAGAGCTCCTTGAGGTCCCCTTCGAGGCGCGCGCCCATTTCCAGCACCAGCTTCGTCTCCGGTGCAATCTCGCGGTTAAGGACCAAGAGCGAGAGCCCCAGCGGCGTGTTTTTGTTGCCCGCCGAGACGATCACGTCGAAGGCTTCCGAAAGCACCGCGCGAATCGCCTCTTTGGTGGTGGTCTTGCCCATCGAGCCGGTGATGGCAAGGATATCCGGAGCCAGGCGCTCGATTTTTTCGGTGGCTTGGTCGGTGAGGTAGCCAATCGTGTCCTCCACCCGGATCACCTCGACGGCCGCGGGCACGTCCACGCCGGGGAGGGCCCGTTCGGTGACGATGCCCGAAGCGCCTTTCTCGATGGCTTCGGGGATGAAGTCGTGCCCGTCGTGGTGCTCGCCCTCGATGGCGACGTAGACCTCGCCGGGCGCGATGGTGCGCGTGTCCTTCGAGTAAGTCATTGAGGTTGAGGGCTATGGCGTTGGGGGCTATATCGGGCGCGTCGTTGGGGGCGCCGTGCCGAAGGGAAGCGGTGGAGGGTAGATTATGGATGGTGTCTACGGCGGCGCTGCTTCGCTGGTGCGGCGAGCGAATTGGCGCTTCTTCCAGGTTGGCGCTTCTTCCCGAACGCCACCAGGCGGCGGGAGCGGCCATTTCCAGAAATCCATTCACCACCACCATCGACCCATTTACGGCGTCATCTTGAGGCGGGCGTCGCGTTTGTGGCGGTCCAAGGCGAGCTGGATGAGTTCGGCGGCCAGGTCGCCGGCGGGGAGCCCCGCCTCTTCCCACATGACGGGAAACATACTGCGCTCGGTAAAGCCGGGAATCGTGTTGATTTCGTTGAGGAACAGGTCGTGCCGGTCGTCTTCTTCGGTGAAAAAGAAGTCCACGCGCGCCAGGCCCTCGCAGCCGGTCAGGCGGTAGGCGCGCTCCGCCAGCGAGCGGACGCGCTCGGGCACGCCGCCGGGCAGATCGGCGGGAACTTCCATGTGGGCGGCGTCGAGCTCTTCATCGTACTTGGCCTCGTAGGTGTAGAAGGTGTCCTCCGAGACGATTTCGCCGGGGCCGGCGGCGCGCGGCTCTTCGTTGCCGATGACCGCGCACTCGATCTCGCGCCCGTCGATGGCGGTCTCCAGGAGCACCTTGTTGTCGAACGCGAAGGCGCTCTGGACGGCCGGCGCGTATTCGGGTTTCGCCTCCACTTTCGCGGTGCCCACCGAGGAGCCGGCGTTGGCCGGCTTTACGAAGAACGGCGTGCCGATCGCCCCGGCGACCTCATCGAACGGGAGGCGCTCCGCTCCGTAGCGCAGCACGCGAAACGGGACGACCGGCAGATCCGCGTCGCGCAGGAGGCGCTTGGCGACGTCTTTGTCCATGCAGAGGGCCGAGCCGAGCACGTCGGGGCCCACGTAGGGCAGGCCCAGCGTGTGGAGAAGGCCCTGCACGCGTCCGTCTTCCCCGTTAGGGCCGTGCAGGAGGGGGAAGGCCACGTCCAGCGCCAGCGGTTCGAGCGCCGCCGCTCCGCCGCCGGGGCCGGTGAGGACCTCGGCGTCTTCCTCGGCGGGGGCGAGAAAGGTGCGCTGCCCCGCACGGTCGCCGGACGGCTCGGCGGAGCCGGAGCGCAGCGCGGTGTGTTCGGGCGCTTCGACGTGCCAGCGTCCCCGGCGGTCGATGCGGATCGGCGTCACGCGGTGGCGCGCACGGCGTTCGAGCGCCTCGAAAACGTTGCGAGCCGAGTCGATGGACACCTCGTGCTCGGGGGAGCGCCCGCCGTAGATGAGGCCGACGTGAATGGATTCTGCCATGATGCGCGGGGAGGCGCGTGCTGCTGGGGGGAACTCAGGGAAAGAGGGCGCGCGGCCTGCGCGAAACGACGCTGTGAACGTTTGAGCCCTACACCCGCCAAGACGTGAAGTTCGGCCCGCAGATGTGATGTTCGTGGCACTCGTCGGGGAAATCGCCGGCGCGCGGCATCCGCGCGAGAATCAATTGGTTTTCGCGCGGTGTTTGACCACTTTGACGACGCCAAAGACCAGTTCCCCTTGCCTACCCCGCCCCGGTTATGCTCGACGCGCTGACGAGGCGCGCCCGCCGCGCAATCTTTTCCCGGAATGGAACGCGAAAGGGCACCGCTCGTCCCGGCGAGCGCCCGCACGTGGTCATCGTAGGAGCCGGCTTTGCGGGGCTGGAGGCAGCGAAGGCCCTCGCCGGCGAGCCGGCCCGAGTCACGCTGGTGGATCGAAACAACTACCACAAATTCCAGCCGCTCCTGTACCAGGTGGCTACCTCGGGGCTCGAACCCGACAGCATCGCCCACAACGTGCGCGACGTATTCCGCCGCGCCGACAACGTAGACTTCCAGCTCGCCACCGTCAACGGCATCGACGCCGAGCGGCGGCAGGTGTCCACGCGCAGCGGGACGCAGATTTCTTATGACTACCTCATCCTGGCCGCTGGGGCGACCACGAGCTACTTTGGCGTGGAGGGCGCCGCCGAGCACAGCTTCCCGCTCAAGACCCTCCCCGACGCCGTGGCGCTGCGCAACCGCGTTTTGCGCCAGTTCGAGCGCGTGGCTCGCGAGCGCGCCCCCGACGCCGACCGCGAGGCCCGACGGGGCGTCCTGCGCTTCGTGGTGGTGGGCGGCGGCCCGACGGGCGTGGAAACCGCCGGCGCGCTCACCGAGCTTTTCAAGGTGATGCGGCGCGACTACAAGCGCTTCGACACGACCGCCGCCGAGGTGGTGCTCGTGGAGATGGGCGAGCAGCTTCTGCCCGGCTATGCGCGCCGCCAGGGCGAATACGCGCGCCGGGTGCTCGAAACGCGCGGGGTGCAGGTGCGCCTCGGCCAGGCGGTCGGGCGCGTCGAAGAACACGCCGTCCACCTCGCGGACGGGGAGCGAATCGCCACCGAGACGCTGCTGTGGGCGGCGGGCGTGGAAGCCAGTCCGGTCGCCGGGCTCGTCGAGGGCGGCGAGCAGACCGACGGCGGACGCCTGAAAACCGGCCCGGCCCTGCGCGTGGCCGGGCGGGAGCGCATCTTTGCCGTCGGTGACATGAGCGCCGGGGCGGACGAAGAGGGCAAGCTGTACGCCCAGCTCGCGCCCGTCGCCATGCAGCAGGGCGCTCACGCGGCCCGGCAGGCAATGCGCCGGGCCGAGGGGCGGCCCCCCGAACCGTTCTCCTACCGCAACCTTGGCAAGATGGCTACCATCGGGCGCAACGCGGCAGTGGCCGAACTGCCCGGCGGCGTGCGCCTGGAGGGGCTGGTGGCGTGGCTGGCGTGGGTCTTCATCCACATCGCCAAGCTCGTCGGCTTCCGCAATCGCGTGAACGTCTTCGTGGACTGGATCTTCAACTACTTCACCTACGACCGCTCCGCGCGGCTCATCCTGCCGGGCATGGTGTCAATCTCTGAACGCATCCCGCACGAGGCGGAGGAGGTGGACGCCCAGATACAGCAGCGTCTGCGTGCGATGGAGCGCGGGGAAGACGAGTGACCGGCTGGCCCGGTGCGGGCAGGCGTCTCCTTTGGCTGCGCGGCCGGCGGCGGCCGAGCGCATCTTCGTCGTTTCGCAGCAAGAGAGCGGGCGCGAAGCCCCCGCTTTCCCCCTCATGAACGCCTACCTGCGCCTGCGTGGCTTCATCGAGCGAGGCGGCCTCCGACGCTGCCGCGACGGTGATGGCCCGAGGGCGCTTCGAAGACATGCAGCCGCGATGAGACCGCGCGCGTTGCGGGGCGGCGCGTTTTCCGCTATACTGATACGACCATAGGCACACGACCCCGCCCGATCCCGAGCGATCCCCGGCCTCGTTCCCTTCACGGTCTTCTTTGCACGGTCCTTCCGGTGCGCTGCCCCCGCTTTCTATGCCGCCTTGCTTCGCCCGTCCGGCCTCTCGTGCGCGTTTTTTTCGCAGAAGCGTTCCGCTGGCGCTGCTGCTTTTGGTGCTGATGGCCTCCGCGTGCCGCTCCGGCGCGGAGGAAGACGCGCCCGCGACCGGCGGCGACAGCGTGACGGTGGCTGCTGCCGCATCGGAAGGCGACGCCGGCCCGGAGTACCGCTACGAGGCCGTGGTGCGGGGGATGCTGCGCGATACCCTGCGCGGCAGCGCACGGTTCGGGGTCATCTTCGACCCGGTTACGCGGCGGCGGCAGTGGGTCGTCTCGATGCGCGTCGGCGGGGACGTGACCAGCGGCGTCTACCTCGCCCGGCCCGATACAGCGCGCCCCCAGGCCGGCACCTACCAGATTGTCAACCGCCCGCCCGTGGGTCGCTACGACAGCTTGCGTGGGAGTTCTAATAAATCGTTCACAGTGATCTACCGCGCCGGGATGCGCCGTTCGTTCAGCTCGCAGAGCGGTACGGTGGAGCTCACCACCGCCACCGACACGCTCATCGAAGGCACGTTCCAGGTCACCCTCCAGGGCACCGCCTCGCCGCCGGGTCAGCCTCCGCGCGAAGGCACCCTGACGGTGACGGGCGAGTTCCGCGCTGAGAAGCATGCTGTCGGTTTCATGTTCGGCGTGTGATGTGGTACTCGGGGGTTGGAGCGTTTGGGTGCTGCATCGGGGCGGGGCGTCCCCAACAGCTGGCCTCCACTGGACCCACCCCGCAACACCTGCGTCCCCGTCGCGTTGGCAAACGGCTCTGTCTCTTCCCGCCGCCGTCTGCCTTTCCGACGCATGAGCATCGCCTCCGCCGCCGACGCGCACGCGCTTCTCGACGCGCACGACCCCATCCTGCTGACGACCCACACCAGCCCCGACGGCGATGCCATCGGCTCGGAGCTGGGGCTGGCACACTACCTGCGGGCGCGGGGCAAGTCCGTCACCATCCTCAACGACGACGACCTGCCCGACCACCTCGCGTTCCTGCCGGGCGCGGAGGGCGTCGAGGTCTTCGCGGAGGGCGCCTTCGAGCAAAAGAAGGCGCTCGCCGAGGCGGAGCTCGCCGTCGTGCTCGACACCAACGCCGCCGAACGCCTCGGGGCGCTGGCCGAGCCGATCCGCCAGGGCGGGAGCGAAGTGCTCCTAATCGACCACCACACCGAGCCGGAGGACTGGTTCGACCACGCCTTTCAGCGCGACACCGCCGCCGCCACCGCCGAGCTGCTCTGCGAAGTGATCGAAGCAGGCGACCCGGCGCTGATCGACCCAGAGGTTGCTACGCCGCTCTACACCGGCTTGATGACAGACACCGGCTCGTTTCGCTACTCCAGCGTGACGCCGCAGGTGCACCGCACGACGGCCACGCTTCTGGAGCGCGGCAGCATCGCGCCCGCGCCCATCCACTCGGCGCTCTACGACAACCGCTCGCTCGCATCGCTGCGCCTGCTGGGGCGGGCTTTGGGCCGCATCCGCCTGCGTTACGACGGGTTCGTGGGCTACACCTCCATCACGCCGGAGGTGCTGGAAGCCGCCGGCGCGGGGTCGGAGGACAAGCACGGCCTCGTCAGCCATGTGCTCAGCGTAGCCGGGGTCGGCGCGGCGCTGCTCTTCACCGAGACGCAAGGAGGCACGAAAGTCAGCTTCCGCTCCGAAGGCGACACGCACGTGGACGGCTGGGCGCGCTCCTTCGGCGGGGGCGGGCACCGCAATGCCAGCGGCGCCTACCTCGAAGGCTACTCGCTGGAGCGCGCCCTGCGTGACGTGCTCGACGCCGCTCCGCAGTTCATCGATGTGGAGGAAGAAGGCCCGGCCCTCTCCGACGGCGAAGCCACCGAGCTGGCCGCCGCAATGAAGGCGCAGTCGGGGTGAGGACGACAGGCCGCCGACGCGTTTTTCAACCAGGGAAGTCCTCGCGACGTTCTCGAACGTGGCGGACCCGAGCGAAGGAGTTCTTGGAAAGAGCACCGCACGCATGAGCGACCGCCGACGCCCCATCATCGCCGTCTCGCTGGGCGACCCCGGCGGCATCGGGCCAGAGGTGGCGCTGAAGGCCGCCGCCGGGACGATCCGCCGGCAGGCGCGGTTGCTGCTCGTCGGCAGTGCCGCCGTGCTGCGCGCTCACGCCGAGGCGCTGGGACACGCCGGGCCGCCCGTCGAGGTCGTGCGCGAGGTGCCCGAGCCGTTCCCCCGCCGCGCGCTTCCCGTGCTCGACGTGGCCGGGGGCGACGAGCCTGCGTTCGCGTTCGGCGACGCCGGAGCGACCGCCGGCGGGCGTCTCTCGATGCGCGCCGTGGCGCGCGCCGTGGACCTCTGCCGCTCCGGCGCCGCCGACGCGATGACGACCGCGCCCATCTCGAAGGCCGCCATCGCCCGCGCCGGCTACCGTGCCCCCGGCCACACCGAGTTTATCGCCGAGCGCACCGGGCGTCCCGAACAGCCGCTCGAGCCGCTCATGCTGATGGTCGGCGACCCTGCCGTCGGCGACGCGGCGCTTCGCGTCGGGCTGGTGAGCGTGCACGAGCCACTGGCGGAGGTGCCGCGCTCGGTGACGCCCGGGGCGATCCGGCGCAAGCTGGGCCTCCTGTCGGAAAGCCTGCGGCGCGACTTCGGTGTCGAGCGGCCCCGCATCGCCGTGCTGGGGCTCAACCCGCACGCCGGCGACGGCGGCGCGCTGGGGGCCGCGGAGGAAGAGCGCATCGCCCCGGCGCTCGACGCGGCCCGCCGCGAGGACGGCCTTTCCGAACAAGGCGTCACGCTCGACGGCCCGTTGCCGGCGGACGGCTTCTTCGGCGCGCGCGGATGGGAGCGCGCCGATGCGGTGCTGGCGATGTACCACGACCAGGGGCTGGCCCCGTTCAAGGCGCTCACCTTCGGCGGCGGGGTCAACGTGACGGCGGGCCTGCCGGTGGTGCGCACCTCGCCGGACCACGGCACCGCCTTCGACATTGCGGGGGAAGGGCAGGCCGACCCCGGCAGCATGAAGGCGGCCTTGCGCCTCGCCGCCGCCATTGCTCGAAGACGGCGGACGGCGGCGGCGGACGGCAGACCGCAGAATCCAGCGTGACCGGCCCACATGGCTTTTCAATCCAACATCTACACCGAGCCGCTGGCAGAGGCCTACGAGGCGGTCATGGCGCACGTGGACTATCCCCGCTGGGCCGGCCACGCCCACGACCTGCTGCAAGAGCACGCGCCCCCCGAAAAGTGGCCGCTGGGGCCGCGTCGCCTCTTGGAGCTGGGAAGCGGCACCGGGGCGTTGGCGCGGCATCTCCAGCCGCGCGGGCCGTATCGCTACCTCGCCACCGACGCCTCCGAGGCGATGCTCGCGGTGGCCCGTCGCAAGGCCCGCGCCCAGTCGCTGCCGGTCCGCTTCCGCCCGGCCCGCTTTACCTGCGTGGCTGGCGATCTCGCCAAGGTGGAGCCGCCGCTGGGGCCGCCGTTCGACGCGGCGTTGCTGCTCTACGACGGGCTCAACTACCTGCTGAAGAAGCGCCGGGTGCGCCGCCTGCTGGCGGAGGTGGCGCGCGTGTTGCGGCCCGGCGGCCTCTTTCTCTTTGACCAGAGCACGCCGGCCAACTCCGCCGCCGCTTCGGGCGCGTTCGAGTACGAAGGTGCGTTCGAGTACGAAGGCGCCTTCGAGCGCGCAGGCGGCGGGGACGGACACTACTGGCGCAAGAGCCGCTACGACCCCGACCGGGGCCTTCACGTGACGACTTTCGTTCTTGACGGGCCGGCCGGGGAAGGGCGCCGCACCGAGCGCCACGTGCAGCGCGCCTATGAGCCGGGCGAGATCCGCGCGCTCCTTCGCGCCTCGCCGCTGGCGACCGTCGCCGCCTTCGACGGCCTCACCACCGATCCCGCCACCGACGAAAGCCGCCGCGTCCACTGGCTGGCGCAGTTACGGGAGTAAGTGTGTGCGTCTGTAGGTTGAGAACACGAACCCAAACGCGAACCCTCGAACCTGAAACCGCCGAAGGCGCGTGATCGAACTCCGCGACGTGACGCTCTCCTACGACCCGCCCGGCGGCGAGCACCAGCCCGTCGTCGAGAACCTCTCGCTCAGCATCGACCGGGGAGAGCGCGTCTTTCTCATTGGACCCACCGGGAGTGGCAAGTCCACGATTTTGCGCCTGCTCTACATGGACCTGTTGCCCGACCGCGGGCGCGCGAAGGTCGGCGACTACCGCACCGACCGCATCGACGCAGGAGACATCCCCTACCTGCGCCGCTCGGTGGGCGTGGTCTTTCAGGACTTCCAGCTCCTGCCCGACCGCACCGTCTACGACAACGTCGCCTTCGCGCTCCACGCCACCGGCAAGAGCGGCTCCGCCGTCAAAAACCGCGTCCTCCAGGTGCTCGCGCGCGTCGGGCTCACGCACAAGCGCAAGCGCTACCCGCACGAGATCAGCGGCGGGGAGCAGCAGCGCGTCGCCATCGCGCGGGCCATCGCCAACGAGCCGTGGATCCTCCTGGCCGACGAACCGACGGGCAACCTCGACCCGGGCGTCGGTGACGAGATCCAGAAGCTGCTCATGGGCCTGCACCGCCAGGGCATGACTCTGCTGACGGCCACCCATGACTACCGCATCGTGCGCGAGTATCCCACCCGCACGCTCGCCCTGATGAACGGCCAGCTCGTGGAGGTGGACCCGGAGACGATCTGAGCGGCGATCTAAGCGCGGGAGGGGGGCAGGGAAAATCGAACGGCCGGACCTGTCAAGCCCGGAAACCATTCACCATCCACGATCTACCATCCCCCCGCAGTAGTGCGGCCTCGCAAGTTACGGTCCTTTCCGTAGAGGTGCTTCGGGGAAGCTTCCTGGCGGCGCTCGTGCTCATCGAGGTGCAGCGCCAGGGGTGGCTGCCGAGCCCGCTTGCCTCCGGGGTGCCGGCGAACCACTTCTACGCCATCGACTTGGCCTTTACGCTCTTTCTGGCGGCGGAGGTCGTCGGGTTGATTTTCGGGCTGGCCACCTCGGTGGCCAACGCCGCCGGCAAGCAGGTCGAGATTTTCTCACTGATCCTGCTGCGTCGGTCCTTCAAAGCACTGGCGGAGTTCCCCGAGCCGCTCACGTGGGACCGCCTGAGCCGGCCGGTGCTCGAAGTGGCCGGCGACGCAACGGGGGCGCTGATTATCTTTGCCCTCGTAGGGTTTTACTACAGCCGCCAGTACCACCGCCGCATCACCGCCGACGCTGCCGAGCAGTACCGATTCGTCACGGCCAAGAAGGCGGTGTCGCTCCTGCTGATGGCGATCTTCGTCGGGGTGGGCGGCTACACCGTCGGCCATCTGCTCTTGGAGGCGGAGCGGTTTCCCTTTTTCGACACGTTCTACACGGTGCTTATCTTCAGCGACGTGTTGGTGGTGCTCATCTCGCTGGGGTACTCGACCACCTATCACGTCGTCTTCCGCAATTCCGGCTTCGCCGTGGCGACCGTGATGATCCGCCTCGCGCTGGCGGGACCGCCGCTTCTGGGCGCGGCGCTGGGGGTGGTCGCGGCGCTCTTCATGGTGGCGCTGACGCTGGTGTACAACCGTTTCGCGCCAGTGCTGGAGCAGTTTCAGCGTGAGAATCGCGGCGAGCAGCACGCGGCAAAGCGGCGCGCGCCGGCGGAGTCCCTGAAAGCGCCGGGCGACGGGGCGGCGGAAGCACCGGGCGACGAGGCGACCGCCGAGGAGCAACGCACAGCCGAACGGCGCGACGGGAAAGGCGACAGCGGCCGAGGCAGCGGCGGCCGAGAGACGGAGACGAGCGCCTCCACCGCCGAGAAGAAGGAGGTCTCCCCGCGCTCCGGGCCGTCGTAGCGAGCGTTCGAGAAGCGTCGGCCCCCGTTTGCGCGCGGCGCAGGGCGGCGGTTATATTGCATCGCCGTAGCCGCTTCTCGGCGGCGTGGCACGTTTCTTTCAATTTACGCCCGGCTTCCCGCTCGCATGGACGTCCTGCAAAGCCTCATCGACACGCTTTCCTATGCCGTCTGGGAATTCGGTATCGCGGGCATCCCGCTCGTGGCGATCCTGCTGCTGGGAGCGGGGCTGTACCTGACGCTGCGCACCGGCTTTGCGCAGATCCGGCACTTCGCGCACGGGGTGGCCGTCACCAGCGGAACGTATGACAACCCCGACGACCCGGGGGACGTGACGCACTTCGCAGCGCTCTCGACGGCCCTTTCGGCGACGATCGGGACGGGCAACGTGGCGGGCGTGGCCCTGGCCATCCACTTCGGGGGGCCGGGGGCCCTCTTCTGGATGTGGGTGACGGCGGTGCTGGGGATGGCGACCAAGTTTAGCGAAGTCACCCTC
>PXTS01000033.1 GCA_003022485.1 Bacteroidetes bacterium QS_8_68_28 | reverse complement strand
CCAATCCGAACTCGACGTTGGCCTGCACCGTGCGGTGCGGCAGGAGGCCGAAGTGCTGGAAAACGACCGACATGGTTTTGCACAGCTCGCGCACCTCCTCGTCGCTCATCTGCGTGACCTCCGTCCCTCCGACGCGAATGGAGCCGCGCGTCGGCTCGATCAGGCGATTGAGGCAGCGCAGCACCGTCGACTTGCCGCTGCCCGACAGCCCCATCACGACGAACGTCTCGCCGCGGTGCACCTCGAAGCTCGCGTCATCGATGGCCACCGTCGAGCCGGTTTCTTCGAGAATGTCTTCCTTGTTCCCGTCCTCCTTCAGCAGCTCGAGGGCGCGCTCGGGACGCGGGCCGAAGACCTTGTACAGGCCCTCGACCTCGACGACGGATTCGGCGGAAGCGGATTCGGGCACGGGCGCAGGCAGCGAAAGGGCGACAGAACAGCGCAGACACGTTCCCGAACGGGAACGTGTCTTTCGATAAGGTCACATTTGGTGCCAACCGGAAGCGCGCGCGCTTGTTTTGCGCTACTCTTCGATCTCGACGCGCGCGTCTTCCTGCACGTCTTCTTCGCCCTCGACGATGCGCAGGCCCTGCTCCGACTCCGGCGCATCCGTTCCTGGGCCGTGCAGGTCCGCCTCCCTTTCATGCGTGCCTCGATCAGGTCCGGTTCGGTCGAAGGACCGTCGCGGACGCTCGCGTCGTAAGCGTCGATAATGAGCGGGCCGAGGCTGCGCTCAGAGGCATCGTCGCTGCTGCCGTTTTCACTTCATGCCAAGCCCCCACCGGGGAACGCCGCCCCGTGACGGGATCTTCCAAGAACCCTCGCCGATCTGCCATCGCACATCGCCCATCCGCAATCGAACTCGGCATTCTCAGCGACACGCACGGTTACTTTCATCCCAATCTGGCCGATGTGTTGGCGGGGGTGGACCTGATCCTGCACGCCGGCGACGTGGGCGACCCGGCCATTCTCGACGGGCTGGAGGCCGTCGCCCCGGTGCGCGCGGTCTTCGGCAACGTGGACGGCCCCGGCGTGCGCAGTCGCCGGCCGGAAACCGAACGCTTCGAGGCGGGGAGACTGAATTTCTGGATGACGCATATCGCCGGGCGTCCCGGGCGCTGGCAGCGCGGTATCGGAAAGCGCTTGGCCGAGGAGGGGCCGCCGGACGTGTTCGTCTGTGGCCACAGCCACATCCTGCAAATCGAGCGTGTGGCCGCGCTGGGCGACATGCTCTTCCTGAACCCCGGCGCGGCCGGACGGCACGGACGCCACCAGCAGAAAACCTGCGTGCGCCTGCACCTGGACGACGGCCGGGCCACCGACGCCGACGTGATTCACTTGGACGAGTAGCACGGGGGCAAGGGGGTGGGCATTTTTCGAGCAGCGACGCGTTGCCGGGAGGCCGCGCGCTACCCGGGCGCCCCGCGATTTTACGCGAACGCCATATGCAGCCCCTGCGCGTCCCGGCGCCCGCTTTGTAGTTTGGCGGGTCGCGTCTTGATCTGCTTCTTGCCGCTTGATCTGCTTCTCGCCGCCCGCGCGTGTCCGTGACCGGTCCCGCCCCCTCTTCCCCGAATGCCTTCCCCAAAGGCGCCGACGACGCCCCCGCGCCCGACGAAAAACCGCCGCCCGAGGACCTGCCCCGCAGCGCGCCCGCCGACCTTTTCGCCGGAATGGAAACCTCCGGCTGGGAGCGCCCGGGGCCGTCTTCCGAAGAAAAAAAAGAATCGCGCGACGGGGCGGGGGAGCGCCCGCGCAAGTACGTCGCCGTCGCCGGCAACATCGGGGCGGGCAAAAGCTCGCTCACCGAGGTGCTGGGCCAGTCCTTCGGGTGGGAAACCTTCTATGAAAAAGTGGACGACAATCCGTATCTTTCAGACTTCTACGAGGACATGCGGCGCTGGAGCTTCAACCTCCAGGTCTACTTTCTGTCCAGCCGCTTCCGCCACCAGCGGGCCATCGAGCAGTCTGAACGCTCGGTCGTGCAGGATCGTTCGATCTACGAAGACGTCGAAATCTTTGCGCGCAACCTCTACGAGATGGGGCTGATGTCGAAGCGCGACTTTGAGAACTACGTTGAGCTCTTCGGCATCATGACCTCGTACTTGCGCCCGCCGAGCCTGCTGGTGTACCTGCGCGCCTCGGTGCCGACCTTGATCGGGCACATCCAGTCGCGGGGGCGCGAGTACGAATCGGCGATTCGTATCGAGTACCTCGAACGCCTCCAGAAGCACTACGAGCGCTGGATCGAACGCTACGACGAAGGTCCCAAGATGATCGTGGACGTCGACGAGTTGGACTTCGTGCACTCCGACGAAGACCGCCGCGACGTGGTGAGCCGCATCGAGAGCCGCCTCTTCGGCCTCTTCCCAGACGAGGGGTGAAGGTATGAAGGTGGGACGGGGTGTGCGTGTGCGGGGGAGGAGCCGGGCACCGGGCATTCTGCTGGCTCTTTTGCTTGCGGCTGTACCAGCGCAGGCGCAGGACACCACCCGCGCCCCCTCTGACACGGCGCGCGTCCCGGCAGATACGACCCGGCGCGACACCACGCGGCGCGACACCACGCGGCGCGACACGACGGCCCGCGCCCCCCGGCGCACGCTGGCGAAAGCCGAGGCCCTGCCGCTCGATCCCCCGCGTGCCGCGCGCGCCGTGAACGGACTGCCCCCGCGTGCCCTCGCCCTCGACGCTACCGAACTGCTCGCGCGCGTGCCGGGCACCTTTCGCTACGACCTCGGCGCCGTCGGGGGGGCGCACGGGATCAGCGTTCAGGCCCGCTCGCCCGACCAGGCGGCCCTCACCCTGGACGGAGTGCCCTTCGACGACCTGCTGACGGGCCGCCCGCGCTACGACCTGCTCCCGTTGCCCTTCCTGGACACATTGCGCACGCAGGCGAGTGGCAGCCCGCTGGGGACGCCCGAGGCCGTGCGCGCCGCGCTGCGCCCCTACGACTACGCACGCCCGCTCACGACGCTGCGATACCGCTCGGGCGGGTTTCAAAGCATCGGCGCGCTGCATACCCAACAGCGCAAGGTGCGCTTTTTCGGTATGCCCGCCTTCGCACAGTTTACCGGCGGCTACTTCGGGCGCGGGGCCGACAACCTCGACGTGCTTCCCAACAACAGTGCCGAACTGCGCAGCGAGCGGCGCCTGCTGGGACGCGTGCGCTACCGGCGGCGCGGCTGGGGGGCCGAGGTGACCGTTCTGCACAATCGCCGCCGCATCGGGGCTGGTGGCGGGGTGGCGCTCGAAGCCGGCCAGCCGCCGGCCATCGCCTTCACCCCGAGGCGCACGGCGCGCTACCCCGACGCGCGCCGGCGCCTTTTGCGCACCGACCTTGCGGCCACGCTGCGCCTGCGCGACCTCACGGAAGGGGTCGCGGGCGCGCCGCCCGACAGCCTTTCGCCACCGACGGCGGGGGTCCCGTTCACCGCGACGGTCTACCGGACGAGCCAGACGCACCGATACCGAAATCCCGATCTGGCCGGGACGTTCGGCGTGGACACGACCGCCGCTCCGCCCCTCACCCCGGGCACCTTCGACGCCGACTCCCTCGAGGCCGCGACGGCGCGCTACGGCCTGCGGCTGGCGACCCGGCTGGAGCTGCGCTCCGAGCACTTCGGGCGGCACGCGCTCGCGCTCAAGGCGCACGCCTGGCGTGACGCCTTCACCGGCGGCAACGCGCTGCCCGACGATGCGGCGCGCGCGCGCCTGCACCTGAGCGCCCGCGACTCGACGCGCCTGGCGGGCCTGGCGGCCGTCCTGAGCGCCGGACTCCATACTGGGCCGAGGCAGACGTATCCCTCCGCCAGCGTGCGGCTGGCGGCCCCGGCGCTCGATGGGGCTGTCGACCTCTTCGCCGAGGCCGGCCTGAGCGGCCAGTCCGTGTCCTGGGTCGAGGCGCAGGGCCTGGGGACGCCCGGCATTCGCCTCGTTGAGCCGCTGGCCGGGGATCGCGGGCCTGGCTCCGTCTTGACGGCCGAGGCAGGGGCGCGTGCCACGCTCGGCCCGGTGCGGACGCAGCTCACGCTCTTTGGCGAGCGCACCTCGCGCCGGCTCTACCTGCGGGCCCTCGACCGGGCCGTCGTGGTCCGGGCACGCGTCGCCAACGGGAGCTCGCGGCGCACCGGGGCTTCGCTCGCGACGCGCTGGCGCACCGAGGCCGAGCGCGGCTTCTATGCTACGGCGACGGGCACGGCCTACCTCGACGAAAGCACGCCGCCCTTCGCCCCGGCGGCGGCCCCCAGCGTGCCGCAGGTCCACGGACGGGCGCGGCTGGGCGCGCGCTACGCCTTCTTCACCGACGATCTCGCCGTGGACGCCTACGCCGAGGGGCACCTCTGGTCGCGCATGACGGGGCGCACACTCCACGGCCCCACCGGGCGTCTCGTGCACCCGCCGCCGGGGAGCCCGGTGCTGGGGCCCGCCGGGACGCTCGACCTGCACGCGGAGGCGCAGATTCGCACGGCCACGCTCTTTTTCTCCTACGAAAACGCGCTCGCGGACACCCAGGTGCAACGTGGCGTGCTGGGGGCGCCTGTCTACCCGCTGCCCGCGCGGCGTTTTCGCTTCGGGGTCTACTGGCCGATTTTTAACTGACGGGTCGTGGGACTCAGGTGTTGGTTTTTTTGAAGCGAAGGGCGCGTTGCTGCGTGCGTTCTGTCCTGCCGATATCGTGCCCGGGGAGCAGCGGCGTGAAAATGCGCTTGCGCGCGAATCTTCCGCTCGCTTCGCGCTGTTGGGTCTTTTCCTCCCTCTTTGACAAAGCCTCTACGCCCTTCATGCAGCGCGTGCTCGTCACCGGCGCCAACGGCCAGATCGGGAGCGAACTGGTCGCGGCACTCCGCGAACGGGCGGGCGTCGAGCACGTCGTCGGGGCGGACCTGAGGCCGCCGCCGGGCGCTCCCGCCGGCAACGGCTCTGCCACGGCGAGCGGGCCGCACGAAGTCCTCGACGTACGCGACCGCGCGGCGCTTGAGCGCGCGATGCGGGAGCACCACGTGGACACCGTCTTTCACCTGGCGAGCCTGCTTTCGGCCAGCGGCGAGGAGGCGCCCGACCGCGCCTGGGACGTGAACACGAACGGGCTGAAGCACGTGCTCGACCTCGCGCGCGCCTGCGGGGAAAACGAGGGGCGCCGCGATGGTGCGGACCACTCGGTGCGCGTCTTCTGGCCCAGCTCGATTGCCGCCTTCGGCCCGGCCACCGGCACGCCCGCCCCGCAGCAGGCGGTGCTCGACCCGCAGACGATGTACGGCGTGACCAAAGTGAGCGGGGAGTTTCTGTGCCGCTACTATCACCAGAAGTACGGCGTGGACGTGCGCGGCCTGCGCTACCCGGGCCTTGTCAGCCACGCGGCCCCGCCGGGCGGGGGAACCACCGACTACGCCGTGGAGATGTGCCGCGCCGCCGCCGAGGAGCGCTCTTACACCTGCTTCCTTGAGCCTGCGACGCGCCTCCCGATGATGTACATGCCCGACGCGCTCCGCGCCACGCTCGATCTGATGGACGCCCCCGCCGAGGCGCTCACCGCGCGCACCAGCTACAACGTCGGCGCGCTGAGCTTCACCGCCGCCGAGCTGGCCGAGGCCCTCGCCGCCCGCGCCCCCGGCGGCTTCGACTGCCGCTACGAGCCGGACCCGGAGCGCCAGCAGATCGCCGACTCCTGGCCCGCTACCGTCGACGACCAGCCCGCCCGCGACGATTGGGGCTGGCAGCCGCAGTACGACCTGGGCGCCCTCGCAGACGACATGATCGGGCACTTGCAGGCGGGTTTCAAGTCGAAAGTTGAAGGTTGAACGTTCCTTCACCCCCTGAGCGACGCGAGAACCCCTCATCCCAAACCCTCAGTCCAAAATGGATACTGCCGCCCATGTTTACCAGGAACGCCTTGACGACATCCGCGAGGCCGGTCTCTACAAAAAAGAGCGCGTCCTCACCAGCGAACAGGACGCCGACATCGATGTGGCCGCGCCGGACCCCACGCCCAGCGCAAGCTACTCCGGCGACGGCGCCCCGACCTCTGCCGAGCAGGTCCCTGAGAAGCACGTCATCAATTTCTGCGCGAACAACTACCTCGGCCTCGCCAACGACGAGCGCCTCGAAGCCGCCGCGAAGGAAGGCGTGGACCGCTACGGCTTCGGCCTCGCATCGGTGCGCTTCATCTGCGGCACGCAGACGATTCACAAACAGCTCGAAGCGCGGCTGGCGAACTTCTTCGAAACCGACGACGCGATTCTATACGCCGCCTGCTTCGACGCCAACACGGGCCTCTTCGAAACCCTTCTCGGCGAGGAGGACGCCGTCATCAGCGACGCGCTGAACCACGCCTCCATCATCGACGGCATCCGTCTCTGCAAAGCGGAGCGCTATCGCTTCGCTCACAGCGACATGGACGACCTGGAAGCGAAGCTCCAGGAGGCCCAAGACCAGCGCGTGCGCCTCATCGCCACCGACGGGGTCTTCTCGATGGACGGCGACGTGGCGAAGCTGAGCGAAATTTGCGACCTCGCCGACGCGTACGACGCGATGGTGATGGTCGATGACTGCCACGGCACGGGTTTTTTCGGCGAGACGGGGCGCGGCTCGCTGGAATACACCGATACGCTGGGCCGGGTGGACATCGTGACCTCGACGCTCGGGAAGGCCCTCGGCGGCGCCACCGGCGGCTTCACGGCGGCCCGGCAGGACGTGGTGGACCTGTTGCGGCAACAGTCGCGACCGTACCTGTTTTCCAACTCGGTGGCCCCGCCCATCGTCTACACCAGCCTCAAGGCGCTCGACCTCCTGGAGGAGACGACGGACCTGCGCGACACGCTCCGGGAGAACACGCGCTACTTCCGGGGAGCCATGACGGAGGCGGGTTTCGCCATCAAGGAAGGGGAGCACCCCATCGTGCCGATCATGCTGGGGAAGGCGCGCCTCGCCAGCGAGATGGCCGACGATCTGCTCGACGAGGGCATCTACGTGATCGGCTTTTCGTACCCGGTCGTGCCGAAGGGAGAGGCGCGCATCCGTGTGCAGGTCTCGGCGGCGCACACCCAGGAGCAACTCGACCGGGCCGTAGAGGCGTTCGCCGAAGTGGGGCGCCGACACGAGGTGATCGAGTAGGGGCGTGGGTTTGTAAGTGTTTTGTACTATGTTTTGTAAGTGTGTAGTTTAGCAAGGACGTGCACCACGAGCCTTCCTCCCCTCTTTCCCCCTACGCCCCTACAGACCTGAGACGCGGGCCTGTAGCTCAGTTGGTCAGAGCCGCCGACTCATAATCGGTAGGTCGCGGGTTCGAGTCCCGCCAGGCCCACCTCTCCAAAACTGGCCCGCAGGCGCTCTCTGGGGAAAACATGCGGGATGTCACCTCTCCGAACAGGAGCGCTGATCTTGGTCAACGAGATGGACCACGTGGTTCTCGCCGAGGACCTGCCGGCAGAAGACATAGGCATCGGGCAGAAGACGTAGGCATCGGCGTGCAGAAGGACCTGCCTGCCGGCACCGAGGTGTCGCAGCCGTTCGACGGCAAGTCGAATTTCGGTCCGAAGCTCCCCGACGTGCCCCTGGCTGTAACTGCCCCCGAAGACGTAACGGCAAACGGCCGACGCAACCGTGCGCTTCTCACCGGGAGCGACGCAGCGCAACACCGGCAGGCATCGCTGGGTTGAAGGTGGGCCCTCTCTTGCCCATCTCCTTTTCCCCTTTCTCCGCAAGAAATGCCTGCCACGCTTGACGTAGGCCGTCCCTACGAGGTCGTCAGCGACTTCGAACCGATGGGCGACCAGCCGCAGGCCATCGACGAGCTGACCCAGGGAATCAAGCGCGGCGACGATTTCCAGACGCTGCTGGGAGCGACGGGCACGGGCAAGACATTTACAATTTCTAAAGTAATCGAAAACGTGCAGCGGCCCGTCCTCGTGATGAGCCACAACAAAACCCTCGCTGCGCAGCTGTACAGCGAGCTGAAGCAGTTCTTCCCCGAGAACGCCGTCGAGTACTTCATTTCGTATTACGATTACTACCAGCCAGAGAGCTACATCGTCCCGTCCGACAAGTACATCGAGAAGGACGTGGCGATCAACGACCGCATCGAGCGGCTTCGCCTGCGCGCCACCTCGGCGCTTGTCTCGGGGCGCTCCGACGTGATCGTCGTCGCCAGCGTGAGCTGCATCTACGGCCTCGGCTCGCCGGAGGAGTTTCGCAAGGAGATCGCGCAGTTTCAGCCGGGCATGCACATCGAACGGCGCGACCTGCTGCGCAAACTGATCGACATTTTCTACGAGCGCAACGACATCGAATTCGAGCCCGGCACCTTCCGCGTGCGCGGCGACCAGGTGGACATCTTTCCCGCCTACCTCGAAGACCGGGCGTTTCGCATCGAGTTGTGGGGCGACGAGATTGACAGCATCCAAAAGCTCGACCCCGAAACGGGGCAGACGAGCCCGCTGGAGCAGGAGGTCTTTACGCTCTACCCGGCCAAGATCTTCGTGACGCCCGAGGACCGCCTCAACGCAGCGATGCAGAACATTCGCGAGGAGCTAAAGTGGCGGCTGGCGGTGCTGCGCGAAGAAGGCAAGATGGTGGAAGCGCAGCGCCTGGAGCAGCGCACGATGTTCGATCTGGAAATGATGGAGGAGGTCGGCTACTGCTCCGGCATCGAGAACTACTCCCGCCACATGAGCGGGCGCGATCCGGGCGAACGGCCGTACTGCCTGCTCGACTACTTCCCCGACGACTTCCTGCTGGTCATGGACGAGAGCCACGTGACGGTACCGCAGGTGCGCGCGATGTATAATGGCGACCGCGCGCGCAAGCTCAAGCTCGTGGAGCACGGCTTCCGGCTGCCCTCGGCGCTGGACAACCGCCCGCTCACCTTCGAGGAATTCGAGGCGCTGACCGACCAGACGGTGTTCATGAGCGCCACGCCCGGCGACTACGAGCTCGAAAAAAGCGGCGGCGTCTTCGTCGAGCAAGTCGTGCGTCCCACCGGCGTGCCGGACCCGGAGGTGGACGTGCGTCCGACGGAGAACCAGATCGACGATCTGCTGGAGGAGATCCAGCAACGCGCCGAGCGCAACGAGCGCGTCCTCGTCACCACGCTGACGAAGCGCATGTCGGAGGACCTGACCGACTACCTCGAAGACTACGGGGTGCGCGTGCGTTGGCTGCACTCCGAGATCGACGCGCTCGAACGGGTGGACATTCTGCGTGGCCTGCGCATGGGCGACTTCGATGTGCTGGTGGGCGTGAACCTGCTGCGCGAGGGGCTCGACCTGCCGGAAGTCTCGCTGGTAGCGATCCTCGACGCCGACAAGGAAGGCTTCCTCCGCAGCGAGCGTTCGCTGATTCAGACGGCGGGCCGCGCGGCGCGCAACGCCAACGGGCGCGTGATCCTGTATGCCGACGAGATCACCGGCGCGATGGAGCGCATGATGAATGAAACCGAGCGCCGCCGCGATCGCCAGCTCGAATACAACGAAAAGCACGACATCACGCCCGAGACGGTCAGCAAGTCCGACGACCAGATCGAGCAGGGCACCTCGATTGCGGATGAGCGCAAGGAGGAGGACCGCGAGGCCACGCGCCATCACTACGGCGACCAAGAGCAGCTCACCGCACAAGTGGCCGACCCGGTCGTCGAGTACCTCAGCGACGACCAGAAGCGCGACCTCCTGGAGCAGATGCGCGAGGAGATGCTGGAGGCGGCGGACAACCTCGAGTTCGAGCGCGCCGCCGAGCTGCGCGACAGCATCGAGGACCTGGAAGAACAATTGGAAAGCTGAAGGTTCTCTCGAACCGCGCCCTACCTTCGGCCTGTACTCGCTGATGCACATCAAGCCGATGCACATCAAGGTGACGTGCGCCCCTCGAACAATCTCACGCGCTCCCCGTCGCAGCAGCAGCAGCAAGACGCCGGCGAGGTCGTCGTTGAAGAGCACCCCCCGGTCGGGAAGGCCGAGACGTTTCGACCGGGCCGCCCAGCAGGCCATCGACACAGGCCGGCCGGTGCAGGTGCGCTTCGAGCAACAAGGGGCGGCTAACCAGGGGCGGCGTGGCGGCTTTTTTATGCAACGCCCGCGGCGCGCGCGGCCCGCCCGTTCAGTTCGACGACGACGCGGCGGCGCTGGTGCGGTGGGCGCCGCCCTCGGCGAGCGGCGCGTCCGCCACCTCGGCACCGACCGTCTTTAGCGAAAGCTCGCGGAGCTGGCCCGAA
>PXTS01000037.1 GCA_003022485.1 Bacteroidetes bacterium QS_8_68_28 | reverse complement strand
TCGACACGAGGTCGTAGCGCTCCATGACCTGCGCGGCCTCCTCCTGGTCCACGTTGGTGGTGACGCTGATGAAGTCACGCTCCATGATCTCGGCGATGGAACGCTCGGCGGGGGAGAGCAGCAGTTTTTTGAGCGAGACGACGCCTTCGAGCACGCGCCCTTCGCCGACGACGAAGACCGCGTAGACCTCCTCGACCATGCGGGCCACGCGGCGCACCTCCTCGGTCACGTCGGCGACCGTCCAGGCGGGCGGGACGGCCACGTACTCCGCCGCCATAATGCCGCCGGCGGTCTCCTCGCCGTAGCCGAGGAGTTCGGTCAGGTCGTCGGCATCGCCCAGACGCGGGAGGACGCGCACGGCCAGCATCTCCGGCAGGTCGGCCAGGACGTCGGCGGCGTCGTCGGTGTCGAGCGCGTCGACGAGAGCGGTGAGGTGCGTGGCCGGCAGGTCGGCCAGGAGCTGCGTGCGGTAGTTGTGGTCGAGCTCAGGGAGCGCCTCCGCGCCCTGCGCCGGCGCCAGCCAGGTGAGCAGTTTCTGCCCTTGCTCGGTCTCGAGGCGGCTTAGCAGCAGCGCCAGGTCGGCCGGGTAGAGATCGGCCACGAGGTTGAGGACCATGCCGCGCGCGTCTTCGTCCAAGAGCGCGGCGAGGTCGGCGGCGACGGCTTCGTCGATTTCGAGCAGGCCACCGGGGCGCTCGTTCTCGTCGGTGACAGCGGCGGGGCCGGGCATGGCACTTCGCGCGGGTTCAGGTTGCAAGTTGATTCAGCTTGAAAAGTTTACTCAGCTTGAAGAGTTGAAAGGCCGGAAGTCGAAGGTTGGCCGGAGCGCGGGCGGGCCGAGGGGTTTCGCAATGTAGCCGCCCTTGCGGGGACGAACCTGCTGCCGTCCGGGGCCCGCCATCAGGCGCGCTCGTCGAGCCGCTCGCGCAGGTAGCGTGCCAGCTCGGCCAGCTCGGCGGGCGTGAGCGCTTCGGGGCGCTTGCGGTCCCAACCGTCGTGCGGAAAGGAGATCCCGGCGTCTTTGGTCCACTCGCGCAGGCTGTTGCGCAGCATCTTGCGCCGCTTGCCGAAGGCGGTGCGCACCACGCGACGCACCCAGTCGTCGCCCACCTGCGCGGCGGCGTCTTTTTCCGGGTGAAAGTCGAGGCGCACGACGGCGCTCTCGACGCGCGGCTGCGGGGAAAAGACGTGCGGCGACACGTCGAAGCATTTCTCCGGCGCGCTCCAGAGCTGGGTAAGCACGCTCGGGATGCCGTAGTCCTTTGTGCCCGGGGCGGCGGTGAGACGCTCGGCGACCTCCTTCTGCATCATCAAGACCGCCTCAGCGAGCCGGGAGCGCGCGTTCAGCAGCGAAAAGAGGATCGGGCTGGTCACGTTGTACGGCAGGTTGCCGACGACGTGAAGGGCGCCGCCCAGCTCGTCGGAAAGGGCGCCCCAGTCGGCTTCGGTGGCGTCAGCTTCGCGCACGTCGAGACGTGGCATCGTCTTTCGCAGCGCGGCGACGGCGCGCTGGTCGAGCTCGAGCGCCACGAGCGACGAATGTTCTTTTAGCAGGATCTCGGTGAGCGCTCCGTCGCCGGGACCAATCTCGACGACCGCGTCGCCCGGGTCGGCTCGAAGCGTGCGGGCAATCTTGCGCGCGGTGTTGGGGTCACGCAGGAAGTGTTGCCCCAGACTCTGCTTCGGGCGAAACGGGACAGTCATGCGCGTTGCGCGATTTCGAGTTGCGGGTTCAAGGTTGAAAGTTCGTCAGTGCGCGAGGAACCTTCAACGTTCACCCCTCAACCCACGAAGTCACCGAATGCGGCGCTTGCGGTTGCGGACGTAGTCCTCGAACATGAACTCGCCCAAGTCGTCGAGGCCGGCGTAGTAGGCGCGGCCCTGGTTGGCCTCGGTCAGCTCCTCGACGAAGTTTTGCAGGTACGGGTCGCGCGCGATCATGAAGGTCGTGATCGGAATGCCCTCGCGGCGGCAAACGACCGCCTCGTCGAGCACCTTGTTGACGATTTTGCGGTCCAGGCCCATCGAGTTTTTGTAGAGGCGTCCGTTCTCGACGTGGCAGCTGGGCTTGCCGTCGGTAATCATGAAGATCTGCTTGTTGGCGTTGCGGCGCCGGTGCAGGATGTCGCGGGCGCGCTGCAGGCCGGCGCGCGTGTTCGTGTGGTACGGCCCCACCTCCAGGTACGGCAGGTCCTTGACCTCCACGCGCCACGCCTCGTTGCCGAAGGCCACAATGTCGAGGGTGTCTTTCGAGTACTTCGTCATGATGAGCTCGGCAAGGGCGAGGGCGGTCTTGCGCGCCGGCGTGATGCGGTCCTCGCCGTAGAGGACCATCGAGTGGCTCAAGTCGATCATCAGGACCGTCGCCATCGAGGTCTTGTGGTTGGTCTCCTGTATCCGGAAGTCCTCGCGGCGCAGCTCCCAGTCGTCGAGGCTCCCGGTGCGGCCAAAGCTGTTGCGGAAACTGTTGTTGATCGTGCCGGTAACGTCCATGCGGTGCGGGTCGTCGCCGAAGCGGTAGGGGCGCGTCTCGGGCATGCGCTCCTCGCCGCCGCCCTGGTGGGGCGTGTCGTGGTCGCCGGGCATGCCTTTCTTGAGCTGGTCGAAGATCGCGTCGAGCGCCTTCTGGCGCAGGGCGCGCTCGGCCCGGGCGGTGAGCTGGACGCTGCCTTCGCTCTCTTCGCCGTCGCCCTCCTCCTGCAAGTAGCCGCGCCGTTTCATCTCTTCGACGAAGTCGTCGAGATCCATGTCTTCTCCGTCGGTGAGGCCGTAGCGCTCGTCGAGCTGCTCCATCCAGTTGAGTGCCTCCTCGGCGTCGCCGGCGGTGTGCTGTAGCAGCTCCTCAAAGAGATCCAGCAGCTGGTCGAAGATCGGTTTCTGGGTACCGTGGCGTTCAGGGTCCCACTCGACATATCGGAAATCCATGGCTCCGGGGCGGGGATGTGTCGGAAGAAGGGCGGCGAGTAAACGTCGGCGCGGGCAGGTGGGTTCGGGAGGGCTGGGGGCGGATTTTCTGCGAAGCGGATCGCGGAAGCACTCGCCTCTCGCTCCCAGTCGGCGAGATGGAGGCGCTAACAAAACAAGAAACCATTAAGTACTGCGCCGGAAGCGGTTACAGCAAATTTTTTCCTCGAACAAGTGGCCCGCCTCAGCGCTCTAACCGAGCGCGATGCTGCTCCTCCCTTCCGTCCTTCCCTATGAGCGTGTTCAGCAAAATCAAACGTTCCTTCTCGCAAATGGCTGTCTCACTCAGCCCGTGCCACCTGACGACGAGCTACTGCAAGCAATGCGGCCGCCGGACGCGGTGGATCGCGCACCTCGGGAGGGGCTACTTCCGGTGCGTGGAGTGCCACGAAGCGCCCGGCCAGGAAACGTAGCCCGGGCGCTTTCTGGAACCCCGGCTGCACGCGACGGGGCCGTTTCGCCGTCTTCACCCGTCATACGCCTCCTTCAGGAACCGCTCGGCGCGGGCGTGGGCGTCGGCGTGGTCCTGCATCTTCAGGACGCTCCGGTAGCGCTGCTTGGCCGCCGCGCGCTCGCCGAGGGCGTCGTACACCATGCCCTGGCGCAGCCGGCCGAGCGTGCGGAAGAAGCTCTCCTCGCCGCCTTCTTCGCTTTTCGTCAGGCGTTCCAGGTCCACGAAGTAGCCGAGCGCTTTGCGGTACTCGTCGTAGACGAGGTGGCTACGCCCCATGTAGTAGAGGGCGATTTCGGCCATGTGGTCGTTGTACCCAGTGCGCCCGCCGTAGTAGCGCGCCAGCACGGTGTCGAAGATGTCGCGCGCTTCCTTCCAGCGGCCCCACTTGGCGTAGACGCGCCCCTCGAAGTTGTGGAAAAACGGGTTGTTCGGGTGCTCGCGCCGCAGCCACTCCACGCGCTCTCGGCTCTTGGCGAAGCTTTCCTCGTAGCGGTACTGGATCTGGAGCAAAAAGTAGTTGGCCTCCGTCTGGATGAACCAGCCGTCTTCGGCGGTGCGGCGCAGGGCCTTGAGCCCGCGTTCTTTGCTGCCCTCGGGGAAGAGGCCCATGAACGGCTTGGCCACGGGATACTCCTCGGCAAAGAGGGACGTGTAGTAGTCGTAAATCCCCTTGCCGAAGGCGAAGTCGGCGTTCTGCGGGTTGCGCTCGACGAGCGTGAGAACCGGCCCGAGGGCGCGGCGGGCGGCATTGGCAGCCCCCCACCACTCGCTGCGGTTGGAGTGCAGCCGCCCCTGAAAGCCCAGCGCGGCGGCTTTGAAGAAGGTTGCGTCTCGGCTTTCGGGACTCTCGTCGAGCAGGTCGTTGGCGCGTTCGACGACCGTTTTCATCTGCTCGTGGAAGCGCTCGTCGTGGCGGGTGTCCGTCAGGTCGAGCAGGACGCGCCACCACGTGGTGAGCCCCTGGAGGAAGGGGCCAACGGGGTGGTCGGGGTAGCGTTTGCTGATCTTCGAGAAGGCGCGCTCGGCCTCTCTGAACTTCATGTTGTATAGGAACCCGAGCCCGCGCCGTCCCGCCTTTCGCACGAAGTCGCTCTTCAGTACCGACGGCTCGCCGCGTTGCGCCTGGGTGCCCTGCTGCTGGGCGGTGGCCACGCGCTGCTGGGACCGCGCGACGGCGGATTGCGACGCGGCGGGGCCGGCGAGCAGGACCGCCAGCAACGCGGCGAGAAGGGGCAACGTGTTGGGAAGGCGGCGCATCGCGGGGCGTCGTTTTTGGCGTTTTTCGGCATCCGGGAGGCGTACCGCGCGCCGCGCGGGGGCGTTCCAGCGGCGCATGGCTCGCCGTATGCAAAGCAAAAGCGACGCCAGTTTTTCGGACAGGGGCGTGCTCCCTGAACCGTTCTACGAGGTGAACGCAGCGGCGGCGCCTCCTCCGAAAAAACGAAAAGGACGCCGCCCCGCTGCTGGAGGCCACGCCCTTCGGCCTACCACCCCATCGCCCATCAAAATCGCCCACCGAAATTCAGAAGCGGCGCATCCCGGTGTAGACGAACGCCACGACCAGCATCTTCAGGAGATCAATCGCTGCGAAGCTGAGCCACCCCTCCTGGATGGAGGTCATCCACGAAGCGTGGCCGGCGGCGTAGTGCAGCCACGTCACGCCCGTTGCAAAGAGCACCGCCGAGCCAGCTACGAGCGCCAGCACACTGCCGGGGAGCGTTTTCCAGCGCTTCGAGAGGTAGCCGATGGCCGCTGCCGAGAGCGGGTAGGCCAGCAGGTAGCCCGCCGAGTACGTGCCCGCGAAGTAGGCCAGCCCGTGCCCGTCGCCCTGGAAGACGGGCAGAAACAGCCCCAGCGCCAGGTACAGAAGCTGCGCGAGCGCCCCGTTGCGCGATCCCAGGAAGAGGCCGCTGCCGTAGACGGCGAGCGTCTGAAACGTGATGGGCACCTCCCAGCCGGGCGGCAGGAAGCGGATCTGCGCTCCCAGCGCCGTCAGGAGCGTGAAGCCGACAACGCCGAGCGCCTGCGTGGCGGCAGCGGTATCGGCGGCACGCAGCCGGTCGATGGCGGCGGTGCGCGAGGACTGGAGAGCGAGCGGGGAAGGCATGGCGACCAGGCGGAAGGCGTGGGAAGGCGGGCGTGTACGATACGGACTGCCGCGCGAAAGTGCCACCGCCTGCGCAGGGTGCAAGGCATTTTCACCGCGAACGGCGGCCGCGTGGCCTTTTTCCCCGGCAGCCGTTTTCACCTGCCTGTTCGGACACGGGCGTGCTCATCGGCTCGCCGGAAAGGGTAAAAAAGCCGTCGTCTTCGCCAGTTGTTCTAAAAACTACGAGCGGCGCGTCGTAGTAGGAAAGCATGTGGTACCTTCCCATCCTTCCGCCCGCATGACCGCCTCTTCGAACGGCCACGCCCCCGCCGACCTCGCGCTGCGCGGCGTCTCAAAGCGTTACCGGCAGGGACGCGCCGCCGTCGATGCCCTGCGCGACGTGTCGCTAACGGTGCCCGCCGGCCAGTTCGCCGCCGTCGTCGGCCCCAGCGGGTCAGGCAAGTCCACGCTCCTGCACCTGGTTGCCGCGCTCGACCGCCCCACCGTCGGGCAGATCCAGCTCGGGGACTGGCACCTGGCCGAGCTTTCGCGCGGCGAGCAGGCCCAGTTTCGCCGCCGGATGGTCGGGATCGTCTTCCAACAGTTCCACCTCGTCCCCACCATGACGGCGCGCGAAAATGTCGCGCTGCCGATGATCTTGGCCGGGGCCGCCCCCGAGCGTCGCCGCGCCCGCGCCGAAGAATGCCTTGCGATGGTCGGCCTGGCGGACCGTACCGGGCACCGTCCCGCCGAGCTCTCCGGCGGGGAGCAGCAGCGCGTGGCCGTCGCGCGCGCCCTCACCAGCGACCCGCCCGTCCTCCTGGCCGACGAGCCGACCGGCAACCTCGACTCCGAGACGGGCGGGGCCGTGATCGACCTCCTGCGCGAGATTCATGCGGGGCAGGGCCGCACCGTGATCGTCGTCACGCACCACGTCGAAGAGGTCGAGGACGCGGCGGAAGAGGTCTTTTGCCTGCGCGACGGACAACTCGTTTAGGAAGGAAGGGGGGAGGGGGAGAAGGAACGTTTCTCGCGTCACGTTCCCTCCTTCCCCCCTTCAGACCTTCGGCGAGCGACGTGCGCCTTTCTCCCTTCCCAGATGCCATGCGCCTGACTGACCTGCTGAAAATGGCCGTAGCCAACCTGCGGCGCAACCGCGCGCGCAGCGTGCTCACGCTCGTGGGCGTGATGATCGGGGCAGCGGCGCTCTTGGCGCTCCTCTCCTACGGCAGCGGCGTGCAGCGGGCCGTGCGCGGGGAGTTCAACGCGCTGCGGCTCTACAACACGCTGCGCGTGACCTCTTCCCCCTCGGCCCTCGACAAGGTCGGCGGGCTTGCCTTCCGCCCCGACTCCACGCAACCCGACACGGCGCGCACGCCCGTCACCGACAGTCTGCTCACCGAGATCCGCGGCCTGGGCGGCGTCATGGCGGCCTACCCCGAGATCGGCTTTCCCGTGCAAATCCAGCACGGCACCGGCAACGGCGCGCGCGCTGTCGTGGCCAATGCCGAGGCCATCCCGATGCGCTTCCGCCAACTGAAAGCGTACCGGCCCGCGCGGGGCACCTTCTTCGACTCGACGGGCGCACAGGCGCTCCTGGCGAGCCCCTCGATGGCGCGGCGCCTCGGCTACGACAGGCCCGGCAACGCGGTCGGCGATACGGTAACGCTTACCACGGCCACGCTCGACCTCGGCGAGATTGGCGCGGCGGCCACGATGCTGCAGCGCGGCCTCTCGGGGCTCCCCATCGAGAAGAAGAACTACCCGATGCGCGTGGCCGGCCTGCTCTCGGAAGAAAAGGCGGCGCTCTCCGGCTTTTCGCGGGTGCTCGTGCCGCTCGGCACGGCGCGCGAGATGCAGA
>PXTS01000036.1 GCA_003022485.1 Bacteroidetes bacterium QS_8_68_28 | reverse complement strand
CCAGTGCGGAAAGGTTTTGTCGATGTGCACGACCCGCTCGCCGTACCGACGTCGAAAGAGGGCCGACCCGCCGCATCCGGAGGCGTTGTCGATCACGGCGGCGAAACGCCGGTCGTTGGCACCGGCCCAAAGAGCAGTCTTGGCCAAGCGCGAGTGGCCCACGGCGATTGCCCGGTCGGCGTCGATGGCCTCGGTCTGCACGGCGTAGTCCATCATCCGACGTAGGCCCCACGCCCAGGCACTGATTGCCGACCAGTTGCCGCCGGTGGGGTTGAGTCCCCACTCATCGGCGTAGAGCTGGTACACACTGACCCACATGAGGCAGCCGTAGGCCCCTGCTTTGCAGAGGTTTACGTGTTTGACGGCACAACACAGGTACAACAATCCTCGATTTAGGGCGCTCTTCCAAAAACGCGCTCCGGCGGCGCAGCGCCTCGCGCCCGGCTTCAAACGCTGCGTCTTCCGACCGCTCGGGCCGCATTTCGCGGGCGATCACGTCGGGATTGACGACAGACACGTCTTCTGCGAGCAGGCCGCCGCTCTGCTGGCCTCCTCGCCAGCGCGTTCAGTGGCGAGCGCCTCGGAAGAGGGGCGACCCGTTTCCTCGCTACTGCGTGACCGTCACCTCACTGCGGGCGATGAAGGCGTCGCCGTAACGCTGCTGGAGAAACTGGAGGGCGCGCTCCGCCTCGGCGCGGTCGGTGAAGTTGCCGACGCGCACGCGATAGTAGGGCTGGCGGTAGACGGTGTAGACGGGCAGTCCATCCTCATCGGAAAAGAGCCCCTCGGGCGCGGAACCGGCGTTTTCGCGCCACCACTGCTGCGCCTCGGTGGCCGCGTTCTCCGCCGCGCTCTGGTCTTTCGAGGAAAGCACCTGCACGCGAAAGCCCTGGACGGTCTGCTCGACGCCCTCGGCGGCCGTTCCCGAAAGCAGGCGTTCCGGCACGTCGTGTTCGGCGCTCTCTTCCTCGCCCGTGGAGGGTACCTCCTCGCGGTAGGGGGAGGGGTCGAAGTCTTCATACTGCGCGAGGTCCACCTCCTCGGGTTGCTCCTCGGGGGGCTCCTCCCGGCGCGTCGCGTCGCTGGGCACGCAGGCCGAGCCCGCCAGAAGCAGCGCGACGGCAGCGACGGGCAACGTGCTTCGCAGGAACAGGGGCATGGATACGTGGGGGGTGCGGGAGCGTGTCGGAGAATTGTAGTGTTGAGGAACGGGGGTGTTCGCAGGTCCCGAGATTTGGATGGCGAGCGCCGGCCCCCTTACTGAGCCGTGCATAGCAACGTCACACCCCCGTCGGAATCCAGATGTTCTTGACCTGCACGGCCTCGCGCAGAAACTCGCGGCCTTCGCCCTCCTCCTCGCTCGCCCAGTCGCGGCCCTCCCCGTAGCCGACCCAGGTGCGTTTCATGTTCGTGGCAGAACGCGCCTCGACCTCGCGGCTGCCGCGCGCCCCCTCCTCGCCCCGGGGGCCGAAGTACCACATCGCGTCCACGTCGTCGTGCTCGACGAGCGTGCGCGTCAGGTGGTCGCGGTCGCCGGTGACGATATTGACGACGCCGCCGGGCAGGTCTGAGGTATCGAGCACCTGGTAAAGGTCCGTCGCGGCCAGCGGATGCGGCTGGCTCGGGAGGGCTACCACGGAGTTGCCGCGCGCAATGGCGGGCCCCACGAGCGAGACGAACGCCAGGAGCGGCTTCTCGTCCGGGCAGGCGATACCGACGACGCCGACGGGCTCGCGGTGAGCCACGACGAAGCCGCCGAGGGTCGTCTCCTGCACGGTGCCGCCGTACTTGTCGGCCCAAGCGGCGGAGGTGAAGAGGCGCTCGACGCTCTGCTCGACTTCGCGCGTGGCCGCCTTTTTCGAGGCCCCCGTCATCGCGCGCAGGCGGCCGGCGAATTCCTCGGAGCGGACGTCCAGGTTTTCGGCGATGTAGTAGAGCACCTGCGCGCGGTTGTGGGGCGTGCGGTCGGCCCAGTCGCGCGCGGCGTGGGCCGCCTCCACGGCGTCGCGGATGTCTTTGCGGTTCCCGTCCGCCGCCGTGCCGACGGCGTCGCCGTCGGGGGAGCGCACCACGCGGCTGTAATCGCCGTCGGGCCGCCGCTGGGCGCCGCCGATGTAGAGCTTGGTCGTGCGGTCGATGCCGTCGGCGGCCCCGCCACCGTCTTCGGCCGGCAGGGCCGGGCGCGTGGGCGTGTGGGCGCCCCAGTCCGAGTCTTCAGCAGGCCGGCCGTTGCTTTCGGCGTCGGGAAGATCCGGCTGCGGGCGGTCTTTCCACTTGGGCCGGAGGTACTCGAAGAGGCCCTCGCGCCCGCCTTCGCGCCCGTAGCCGCTCTCGCGGTAGCCGCCGAAGCCGCTGGCCGCGTCGAAGAAGTTCGTCCCGTTGACCCACAGGCTGCCCGCCTTGATGCGGTGCGCCGCCTCCAGCGCGAGGTTGATGTTCTCGCTCCACACCGACCCGGCGAGCCCGTAGCGCGTGTTGTTGGCCAGCTCGATGGCCTCTTCGGGCGTGCGAAAGGTCATTGCCACCAGCACCGGGCCGAAGATTTCCTCCTGCACCACCGTCGAGGCCGGCCCCACGTTCGTCAGCAGCGTCGGCGGGTAGAAACAGCCGTCCTCCGGGAGGGCACCGTCGCCCTCCGCACCGCCGTTTTCGGGAAAGACGTCCGGCTGGTACATCTTCGCGCCTTCGTCGAGGCCCTGCTCGACCCAGCCCTCGATGGTTTCGTACTGCACCGGGTCGATGATCGCGCCGATGTCGACGCCCTTGTCGAGCGAGTCGCCGACGCGCAGTTTGCTCATGCGCCGGCGCACCTTTTCGAGAAAGGGGTCCGCGATGCTCTCCTGCACGAGCAGGCGGCTCCCCGCGCAACAGACTTGCCCCTGGTTGAACCAGATGGCATTGACCAGCCCCTCGACGGCGCCCTCCTGGTCGGCATCGTCGAAGACGACGTAGGGCGACTTCCCGCCCAGCTCCAGTGAGAGGCGCTTGCCCGTGCCCGCCGTGGCGCGGCGGATGACGCGCCCCACCTCCGTCGAGCCGGTGAAGGCAACTTTGTCCACGTCGGCGTTGACGACCGCCGCGCCCGTCTCGTCCCCGCCGGTGACGACGTTGAGCACGCCCTCCGGCAGCCCGGCCCCGGCAGCGACCTCCGCGAAGAGCAGCGCCGTCAGCGGCGTGTAGGGCGCAGGCTTGAGGACGACCGTGTTGCCGGTCGCCAGCGCGGGAGCTACTTTCCACGCCATCATCAAAAGCGGGAAGTTCCACGGGATGACCTGCCCGGCCACACCGACGGGTTCGTAGCCCGAGAACTCTTTCTCCATGAGTTGCGCCCAGCCGGCGTGGTGGTAGAAGTGGCGCGCCACCAGGGGCGTGTCGAGGTCGCGCGTCTCGCGGATGGGCTTGCCGTTGTCCATCGCCTCCAGCACCGCGAAGAGACGGGCGTGCTTCTTGAGCTCGCGCGCCAGGGCGTAGAGGTGCCGCGCGCGTTCGTGGCCGCTGAGGCCCGCCCACGGCCCCTGCGCTTCGCGTGCGGCCTCGGCCGCTGCATCCACGTCGGCCGCGCTCGCGTCGGCGACCTCGGCGAGCGGCTCCCCCGTGGCCGGACGGCTCGTCTCCATGTAGGTCTCCTCGCTCGGCGCGTGCCACCGGCCGCCGATGAACAGGTCGAACTGGCGGTCGTGGTCGCCCAGCCACGCCTCGGCGGCCTCGGGCGACTCGGGCGCGGGGCCGTAGGACATCGTTTCGTAGAGGTTGGCGACTTTCGGCATGGGTGGGTGGCGGGTGCTGGCGGGGGTGCCGGTTTGGTTTGGTGGACGGTTGATGGTCCACTCGCTCGCGCTCGCTTGATGGTGGATGGTGTGTCGCTCAGACCCCATCGGAAACCGATGCCCCGCCGCGTAACGGCCCGTGACGTGGTGCGAAAGCTGACGTTCGAGGTCTTCCAGCAGGCTGCTGGCGCCGAAGCGGAAGCGGCGGGCCGTGAGCCAGGCGTCCCCCAGCTCTTCCTTGATGAGCTTGAGCCAGTGGAGCGCCTCCTTCGCAGTGCGGATGCCGCCGGCGGGCTTAAAGCCGACGACGTAGCCGGTGCGCTCGTGGTACGCACGGATCGCGCGCGTCATGACGAGGCCGTTTTCGAGCGTGGCGTTGACGGATTCCATGCCCGTGGAGGTTTTGATGAAATCCGCCCCGGCCATCATGCAAACCTTGCTGGCCTGAAGGGTGTGCCAAAGCGGCCCCAGTTCGCCGGTGGCGAGAATCGTTTTCATGTGCGCATCGCCGCAGGCCTCGCGCATCCGGCGCACCTCGTCGTAGAGGGCCTGCCAGTTTCCGCGCAGGACGTGCTCGCGCGTGATGACGATGTCGATCTCGTCGGCCCCCGCCGCGACAGAGCGCTCGATTTCGCCCAAGCGCGTCTCGAAGGGGCTGAGGCCCGCCGGGAAGCCCGTCGAGACGGCGGCCACGGGAATCTCGCTCCCGCCCGAGAGCGCGTCGAGTGCATCGGGCACGCGGCGGTGGTACACGCACACGGCGCCGACGGTGAGGTCGCGCTGGGGGACGTCCATTGCCGCCAGCAGGTCGGGGCGCACCGGCCGGCGAGCCTTCGCGCAGAGGCGGCGCACGTTCGAGGGGGTGTCGTCGCCCTTGAGGGTCGTCAGGTCGATGCAGCTTACCGCGCGCAGGAGCCAGGCGGCCTGCCATTCGTTTTTGATGGAGCGGCGCGCGCGAAGGGTGGCCGCACGGCGCTCGGTGGCGCTGGGGTTCACGCGCGAGGCGCGCACCCAGTCGGTGTCGAGCGGCGTGCCGGGGTTGCGCTCGTGTTCGTCAGTCGGCGCGGGGGCACCGTTGCGCTGCCGGCGGGGCGGGGTCGTCTCGGACGCTTCGGCGGCGGGAGGGGGCATGGGATGCAAAAGACCATCAATGAAGCAGTCACGATTGGGACACAGCAGCAAGCCCCCCGTCATCAACGAGTTCCTGATATTCCTTGACGTCGCCGGTAAGCGCGAAGGATCGGAACCGCAGGGCCTCGCGCGGAAGCGCCAGCATTCCCCGAAGGGGCCGGCTTTCCTGATACGTCATTTCGCCGAACATGTACGCCTTCAGCACACGGCCCGTCAGCATGAGCTTGGCCTCGGAGGGCATGTCACCCGTCCCGAGTGGTCATCTTCAGGTCCTTGAAAGAGGTCGTCGTCCAGTAATTCCTCCGGCGTGCGTCGTTTTTCAAAGTAGCCCTGCGCTGTTGCGAAAGACAAAACGACGTTTTCGGTCAAAGGTTGCTTCCAAAGGTTGCTTCCGGGCTCGGTCAAACTGGAGGGCGGCCTTCGGTCCGAGCGAAGCGACGCCCCCTACCGCTCCACCTCCTCATCGAGGTCGTAGCGGCGGCGCTTTTCCCAGAGGGTCTTTTTGGAGATGCCCAGTTCGCCGGCGATCTCGGCGTAGCTGCCGTCGTGGTCGCGCAGGGTGTGCAGGATGTAGGCGCGCTCCACGTCCTCGAGGCTCGCGCCGCTTTCGAAGTGAAAGGCGCCCTCCCCCAGTGCCGCCGCGCCGCCCGCCTCGGTACTCGAGAGGTCGCCGTCGCCCAGCATTTGGAGGTCCGCTGCGTCGATCTGGTTCGCGCTGGCGAAGATCATGGCGCGCTCCAGGGCGTTGCGCAACTCGCGCACGTTGCCCGGCCAGGCATAGCCGCGCAGCTTCTCTTTGGCCGTTTCGGTGAAGCCTTCCGCCTCGCGGCCCATGTCTTGGTTGAACTCGTCGAGGATCGCCTGGGCAATAGTCAAGACGTCGTCTTCCATCGCGCGCAACGGCGGCAGGTGCACATTCACCACGTTGATGCGGAAGTAGAGGTCTTTCCGAAAGCTGCCCTCGGCCACGCTCCGCTCCAGGTCGGAGTTGGTGGCGCAGAGGATGCGCGTGGAGACGCGCCGGTCTTCCACGCCCCCCAGGCGGCGAAAGACGCGGCTCTCCAGAAAGGAAAGCAGCTTCGCCTGGAGCGCCATCGACATCGAGTCGATTTCGTCGAGGAAGACCGTTCCGCCGTCGGCCATTTCCAGCAGGCCCGGTTTCGAGTCGCGCGCGTCGGTGAAGGCGCCCTTTTCGTAGCCGAAGAGCTCGGCCTCCAGCAGGTTGTCCGGCAAGGCTGCGCAGTTGATTTCCATAAAACGCCCCTTCGCGTGCGGGGAGTTGTAGTGGATGGTCTTGGCCACCAGATTCTTGCCCGTGCCCGTCTCGCCACTGAGCAGCACTGTCGTCTTGGGCGCGTCTTCGAGCGTGCGCACCGTCTCGCGCACCTGCTCGATGGCCTTGCTCTCCCCCAAGATGCCGTCCACCGGGTACTCCGCCTGCTGCTCCTCGCGGAGCTCCTGCACCTCCTCCTGCTCTTCGTAGAGGTCGAGTGCCTGCTCGATCAGGGCGCGCATCTCTTCGAGGTTGACCGGCTTCTGGAGGTAGTGGAAGGCTCCTTTCTGCATCGCCTCGACCGCGTGGGAGACGGAGGCGTTGCCGGTCATGATGATGACGGGAATCGACGCCTCACGCTCGTTGAGGGCCTCCAGAAGCTCGACCCCGTTCATGTCGGGCATCATCATGTCGGCCAGGATGAGGTCGGGGGCCCCCTTCTCGTCCATCTCGTCGAGCATCGGGGCGGGCTTGAGGAAGGCGCCTACGTCGAAGCCGTCGCGCTCGAGGACGTTGCCGAACATGTCGCCGATTTTCGGGTCGTCGTCTACGACGAATATTTTTTGCCTCATAGCGGTGCGTCGGGGAAAAGGCGGCGAATGTGCGGAGGGACTGTTTTGTAACATAACGCCCCGTGGGTAGAAAGTACAGGCTGCCGAAGTCGCGCGCCGGCGGGCGGCGTTGCCATTGCCCCGCGCGGGCCGCTACGTTGTGCGGGCGTCCCGTCGGGACCGGACGGCAGGCGGCGGTCTTTCGCTTCCGGGCGTTTTTCCGCGGTCGGCCGGTCGTCTGTTCTCGTATTCTCGGCACGTGGCGCTCGTCTACGCTCTGTCTTTTCGATTCCCGCGAATGCCACGACGCGCATCTGCTGTGTTGCTTCTGCTGGCCGCAGCGCTCGCCGTGGCCGGGTGCGCAAGCGACCCCGCCGGGACCGCGCGTCCCCCCCAGCGCGACACCACGCTCACCGACGCGCTGGGGCGCCGCGTGGCGCTTTCGCTGCCCGCTCGCCGCGCCGTGACGCTCGCCCCGAACCTCACGGAGATCGTCTTCGCCGCCGGGGCGGGCCGCCGGCTCGCCGGCGTCACCACCGCCGACGATTTCCCGCCGGAGGCCGTAGACACGCTCTCGACGGTGCAGGCGTACCCACAGGTCGACTTCGAGGCCGTCGCGGCGCTGCGCCCCGACCTCGTGCTGGCGACCGACCAGGTGAACGCTCCGCGCGACGCGGCCGCGCTGAAGACCGCCGGGGCGCCGACGTACTTCTTTTCCTTCTCGGCGCTGGGTGACATCCCCGCCGCCGTCGAGCGGGCCGGCCTGCTGCTGGGCACGCCGGGCCGGGCCGCCCGCACCGCCGACTCGCTGCGCCGCCTCGCCCGCCGCGTGGAAGAGCGCACGACGCGGGCCATCGAGAATACGTCCGCCGGACGCCCGCTCGTGCTCTTCCTGATCGGCGACGAGACGCTCTACACCTTTGCCGAAGGCAGCTACGTGCACGAAATGATCCGCATCGCCGGGGGCCGTAGCGCCACGGCAGAGCTTCCGACCAACGCCCCGCTGAGCGAAGCGTTCGTCCTCGAAAAGCAGCCTGACGTGATCGTTGGTGCCTTCGGCAAAGACTACAACCCGACGAAGCTCGCGCGGCTGCACCCGTCGTGGCGCGACGTCGTGCCCGCCCTCGAGAACGAGCGCGTGTACAGCGTGAAGCCGCCGCTTTTTCTGCGCCCCGGCCCGCGCGTGTTTGAGGGCCTCCAGCGGCTGGCACGCCTGCTGCATCCGCCGCCGCTTGGTGGGTAGTTGATTCGTTCACGTCGTTCGCTTTTGGTTTTTCGCTCTTTGCGCGTTTTCTGCTGGGCTGCCAACGACCAAACCACCAACAATCCATAACTCCCACCAACTTCTTGAAACGCCCTCTCCCGCTTGGCCTGCTTCTGCTCGGGGTCGCGCTCCTGTCGGTGGGCGCGGCGGCGGCGCTGGGCAGCGCGGCGGTCGCTCCGGCGGACGTGGTCCGCGCGGTGGGGCACCGCTTGGGGCTTTCTGCCGCCCCCGGGCCGGTGGCAGATCGCATCGTGTGGCAGCTTCGCTTGCCGCGCGCGCTGCTGGCGCTCTGCGTGGGCGGGGGGCTCGCCGTCGTCGGCGTGGCCATGCAGGCGCTCGTGCGCAACCCGTTGGCGGAGCCGTACGTCCTCGGCATCAGCGGGGGCGCCTCGGCGGGGGCGTCGCTCTTTTACCTCGGCTTCCTGCCGCCGCTGGTAAGCCGCGCACTCTCGCTGCCGCTGGCGGCCTTCCTCGGCGGGCTGGCGACGATCTCGGTCGTCTACCTCGTAGCGCGTACCGCCAGCAGCGAAGGCGGGCACCTCTCGGTGGCGCGGCTGCTGCTGGCCGGCGTGGCCATGTCCGCGCTGATGGGGGCGGTTACGTCGTTCGTGACGCTCGCCTCGCCGGAGCCGGGCAAGCTGCGCGCGGTGCTCTTCTGGCTGCTGGGGTCGCTGGCCGGGGCACAGTGGGCGCTGTTGCCGCTCCCCGCCCTCGCGGCGGGGGGCGGGCTGGCCGCGTGCTGGGCGTTTTCGCGCCCGCTCGACGCGCTGCTGCTGGGCGAAGAGCCGGCCCAGAGCCTCGGCGTCTCCGTCGAGGCACTCAAGCGCGGCCTCATTGGTGGGGCGGCGCTGGTGACGGGCCTGCTGGTCGCCCGCGCGGGCGCCATCGGCTTCGTGGGGCTGATCGTGCCGCACGCCGTGCGCCTGCTCACCGGGGCCGCGCATCGCCGCCTCGCGCCGCTGAGCTTTCTGGCCGGGGCCGTCTTCCTCCTCTGGGCCGACGTGCTCGCGCGCACCCTCCTGCCTGGCCAGGAGCTGCCCGTCGGCATCCTCACGGCCGGCTGCGGGGTGCCGTTTTTTCTTTGGCTCCTGCGACGCGAGCGATATCGGTTCGGGTGAAGGATGGGGGATGAGGAAATAGAGAAAGAATTTTGCGCCAGGAGGCGGAGCGATCTTTCAAACGTAGAACGCTCTCTCTGCGCGTTTTTCCTTCTTTCCCCCTCTCTTCCCGCTTGCCTCCCAGAACGTGTAACGCCCGCCGTGCCGGGGAAAACTTTTTGCAGACCCGCCCCGTAGCCTCGATACGGCTTTCAATAATTTCTGAAAGCTCTTTTCTTCTGCGGGCTTTTCGCCTCACTGCTCCATGCTCGAAACGACCGCCGTCCCCTCCGACCGCTACGGCGAGGCCGCACCGCCGCTCGACCCCCCATCCGATGCCGCGCGGTCCCAGGCGGTCACGCTCGACGGCGTGCGCCGCCCCGTCGCCGACGAACTGGGCGCCTTCCGCGAGTACCTGCGCGAGGCGATGCGCTCAGACGTGGGGCTTTTGGACAAGGTCACGCGCTACGTGTTGCGCCAGAAGGGCAAGCGCATTCGCCCCCTCCTGGTGCTGCTCTCGGCCAAGTCGTGCGGGCGCGTCCGCGAGACGAGCTACCGCGCGGCGGCCCTGGTGGAGATTCTGCACACCGCCACGCTCGTGCACGACGACGTGGTCGACGAGGCCGACGAGCGACGCGGCGTGTTCTCCGTCAATGCGCTCTGGAAGAACAAGATTTCCGTCCTGATGGGAGATTTTCTCCTCAGCCAGGGACTGCTTCTCTCCCTCGACCACGGCGACTACGAGGTGCTGCACGCGCTCTCCGACGCTATCCGGCGGATGAGCGAAGGGGAACTTCTCCAGATCGAGAAGTCGCGCCTGCTGGACATCGAGGAAGAGACGTACTTTCAGATCATCTCCGACAAAACCGCCTCGCTGATCGGGGCGTGCACGCGTGCCGGAGCCTCGAGTGCCACCTCGGATGAGGCCGACATCGCGGCGATGCACACGGCGGGCGAGAAGCTGGGGCTGGCCTTCCAGATTCGCGACGACCTCTTCGACTTCGACCCGCAACGCGCGGGCAAACCGCTGGGGCTGGACGTGCAGGAAAAGAAAATGACGCTCCCGCTCATCCACGCGCTCGGGAAAGCCGACCGCCCCAGGCGTGAGCGCATCCTCGGCCTCGTCGGGCAGGACGAAAAGAGCCGCGCGGATCTGCGCCGGGTGGCGGCCTTTGCCCGCGAGCACGGCAGCCTGGCCTACGCCCGCGAGCGGATGCACGAACTGGCCGACGAGGCGCGCCAGATTTTTGCGGAGTTCCCGCCGACACAGGCGCGCGACGCGCTGCTGGACCTCACCCAGTTCGTCGTGCAGCGCGAGCGGTAAGGCGCGCTCGGCGCTTGGCCCGTGGGGTTGGAGTTCCGGGTTTATCCCACCAGCACGGCAGCTACGTCCATCACGTTGGTGTGCGTGGGGCCGGGGCGAAGGAGCGCGCCCGCCGCGTCCAGGGCCGGATGCGCGTCGTTGTCGGCGAGGCGCGCTTCGGGATCGAGGCCCGCGCGGCGCATGGCCGGGGCCGTCTGCGGTGTGACGACGGCGCCGGCAGCATCGGTGGGACCGTCGATGCCGTCGGTGCCGGCGGCGAGGAGCGCGACGGGCGCCTCGGAGCAAGGCTCCAGCTCCAGCGCGGCGGCAAGGGCAAGCTCCTGGCTGCGCCCGCCGGTGCCCTCGCCGCGCACGGTGACGGTCGTCTCGCCGCCGGCCAGCAGGGCGCGCGGCGGGTCGTCTCCGGCGGCCCGTTCGGCACGGCGCAACGCTTCGCGCGCGAGCCGGCGGCCCGCTTCGCGGGCTTCCCCTTCGAGCGGGTCGCCCCGGAGCACGTGCGCGTCGTAGCCGCGCTGCTCGGCCTCGGCGCGGGCGGCGCGAAGCGCGTCCTCATTGCCGCCAACGAGGCACGTGCGGGCGCCCCGGAAGCACGCCGCCCCGGGGCCGGGCGTCTCCGACACGCCCTCGCCTTCGCCCTGCTCGATGTGGCGGCGTACGGCCTGCGGGACGCGCCCCCAGAGGCCGCGCTCGCGGAGCACCGCCCCGGCGTCGGCAAAGGTCGTGGGGTCGGGCACGGTCGGGCCGCTGGCGATCGCGCTCAGGTCATCGCCGGGCACGTCGCTGACAGCGAGAGCGAGCAGGTCGGCGGGCGCCGCCGCCTCGGCAAGCTGCCCGCCGCCGACGCGCGAGAGGTGCTTCCGTACGGCGTTCACGGCGTGGATGTCAGCTCCGCTTTCCAGGAGCAACGCGAACGTGCGGCGGGCGTCCGTCAGCGAGAGGCCCTCGACGAAGGCGTTGCACAGGGCCGTGCCGCCGCCAGAGAGGAGCACGACCAGCAGGTCGCCCCGGGCGGCCTCATCCGCCAGCGCGAGGGCGCGCTCGCCGGCGCGCACGCTCGCCTCCGTCGGGGCGGGGTGGCCGCCTTCGATGACGTTCACCGCAGCCGGTGGCGCGGGGAAGCGGGCGGGGATGGTCTGCCGGTAGCCGTCCGGCACGACGGCCAGGCCCTCTTCGGCGGGGGGGCCGCGGTCATCGATCTGCCGTGCGGCGACGCCCGTCATCGCCAGGGCGGCTTTGCCCATGGCCACGAGGCGCATGCTCCGGTAGCGCTGGAGCGGGCGCGCCGCAGCGTCGTTCCACGCAAAGCCGTCGAGTAGCGCGTCGGCCCCGGCGGCGCGGAGGGCGGCGTCGAATCCGGCGCGGGCGTCGGCTGCGCGGGCGTCTTCGGGGCGCGCGTCTTCGGGGCGGGCGGGCGCCACGGCTTGCGTGGGGCAGTCGAGAACAGGCGCTGGGGATCGGCGTTGCAGCACTACCACTGCGCGACGTGCAGGGCACGCGCACGTTCAGGGCACGCGCATTCGAGGCGCAGCGACGCGCTCAGAACGTTGCGATGTTGTAAGACACGGTGATGACCGGCACGACCGGCAGCATGGCGTCCCACCACTCGCTGGAGGTGGCAACTCCGAGGTCCGCCGCTGTGCGCTGGCTGATGATGCGCACCCCCGCTGATGTGACGACGCTGGTCCCCCCGCCGAAAAGCTCGCCGCCGAAAAGCTCCTTGCTCTTCTCATCGCCCCCGCTTCCGATGGCAACGTAGTTTTCGGTAATTAGCTTGAAGTTGCTGTCCCCAAGGCGGTATTCCCCGCCAACGAGCGCGAGCGCCCGCTCCCGCACGCTCCCTCCCGTGGCGAGGTAGCCCGCGCCCACCGTGAGCGCGGCGTCGGGGGCACCAATCGTGCTGAGGGCGTAGGCCACACCGCCGTACTCGTCTTGGCTGCCCTCGACGGTAATGACATTGGTCGTCGCCATGCCAAAGCCGCCGACGGCCATGTTGAAGCCGTCGCTTTGCACCACGCCGACTTTGGCCCCGCCGTACATGAACTGTACGGTGTTGGGCATCACCGAGATGCCGGCGCGCAGGTCCAGCACGTTGCCGATCCCGACCGCTGCATAGGGAAACATCAGCTCGTGACTGGCGACATAGAGCTGGCCCGGCTTCTGCGTGCGCGCAGTGGGCGTGAACAAAAGCCGCGCGCGACTGGCGTCGGGAAAAGGGCCTTCGATTTCTGCTCGGCGAAACCCGGCGGGGGGCTCTCCTGGCGGCTCTTCGCCGGAAGGGGCTTCGGAAGAAGGCTCGCTGGAAGGGGCTTCTTCGGAAGGGGCTTCTTCGGGAGGAGCCTCGCGGGCGAACGCGCCCGGTCGCTCCGCAGCCTCTTCGGCTTGCGCCTGGGTGAGCACGTCCTTCTCCTGCAAGGTGACGGCGTAAATGAAGCGCCGCCTGAAGATCTCCACTTCGTCTTCTCCATCGCGCAACAGTTGAACCGAAGCGGCGTTCTGCTCTAAGATTACGCCCGTGGGCCGCTCCTTCCGATTAAAGAGTACCAGCTCCACCGCATCGCCTACGTTGGCGGCCTGCACCTGCTCTGCCGGGGTCTGCTGTTCGACGTCGGGAGCGCGCGCCACCTGCGCGCCGGCGGGCCACGCCCCAACTAACAGGGCCCACGTGACGACCAGAACAGCCCCTACCAGAACGGCTGGGCCCCGGAGGAAGCGACGCATAGAAGCGACGGAGTGGAAGGGCTTTTCCATCGTTCGTGTGGTTTTTGCCATTCTCATTACAAAATGCGCCCCGCTGGAGGAGTATTCCTGGAAAAGTTCGCGCAAGAGACGGTCGGCTTTCATCGGTGCTGAAGTGGCTGCTCTGACAACATAACCCGCCCGAAGCGATATTTCCAGCGCCGGACCGATAGTGGTCTGAACCGGCTACAACTTTCATACCACACCTTTCATGAACGCCTCGCCGGCCCGCCGTGTCGCTCGCTTTCACGTGCTCACCGACACAGCACGCCAGCAGCGCTTCTCGCACGACGAGCTGGCGCGGCGCGCCCTGCGGGGCGGGGCCGGGGCCGTGCAGTTTCGCCAGAAAACGGGAGCGATCCGCGAGAAGTTGCGCGCGGCGCGGGACGTAGCCGGGGCGTGTGCGGAAGCCGAAGCGCCGCTTCTGGTGAACGACCACCTCGACGTGGCGCAGGCGGTCGGCGCAGCGGGGGTGCACCTCGGACAAGACGACTTCCCCGTTGCCGCCGCCCGGCACGTGCTGGGGGCGGATGCCCTCATCGGCGCGACGGCCACGACTGCCGCACAGGCGCGTGAGGCAGAGGAAGCGGGCGCCGACTACGTCGGCTTCGGTCCCGTCTTCCCGACCGACTCGAAGGCCGACCCGGCTTCGGTAAAAGGCCCGGAGGTCCTGCGCGCGGCCTGCCGGGCCGTCTCGATTCCCGTGATCGCCATCGCAGGTGTGACGCCGGAGCGCGTGCCCGCCTGTCTCGGCGCGGGCGCCCACGGGGTGGCGGTGCTCTCGGGCGTCGCCTGCACCGCAGATCCCGCGCAGGCGGCCCGCCGCTACCGCGACGCGCTCGACGCGGCACTCGGGGGCGGCGCGCCTTCTCACGCCGACTGACCAGCCATCGCCAGCGCCTCGGCCAGCGCCTCGGGCGTGGGCCTCGCGGCCACCGCGTCGGGCGGCCCGCCGGCCGCTTCGAGCGCTCCGGCGGTGGTGGGGCCGAGGGCAGCTTTGCGCACCGCTCCCCAGCCGGGTTCGTCGGACTGCCGCACCGCTTCCACGCCCGAGGGGCTGAAAAACACGGCCCAGTCAGGCGTCTCGCCGTTGCTCGCTTTCAGCCACGGCCCCTCGCGCAGGTGCGTCTCGTAGGCGACGCACTCCTCGAAGGCGACCCCTTCGGCACGCAGCCGCTCGGGGAGCGCCTCGCGCCGGCGATTACCACAGAGAAAGAGCAGCGGGCGGGCGGCCCCCGCTTCGTTGGGCATCTCCTGCACGATGTGCGCCGCGAGCGCATCCGCATCGCCGCTGTCTTCGCCCGTCGGCTTCAACCCGCTCTCGCGCAACAGGTTCGCCGTTTTCGGGCCGACGGTGAAGGCAGGCTTTCCTTGCCAGGTTTCCTGCAAGCCGGATGAGGCGTCCAGTAGGACGTCCGCCAGCGCCTGTGACGCGCGCGGGCTGGTGAGGATGAGTCCCTCGTAGCGGTCGGGCCGGCGCAGGCGCGCGGTCACGTCGCCGCCCGTGAAACCGGGAGCGCCCGCGAAGGCGAAGCGTAACACCGGACGGCAGACGGCCCGAAAACCACGCTCCGCGAGCGCCTGGACGTATCGGTCCTCGCCCTCCGCGTCGGGACTGCGCAGGAGCAGGACGTGGGGGGCTTCCTCCGGAATCAGCTGTGCAGGTCTTTCGCTCATGAGGCGTTTCACTCGCACGGGAGCGTTTCACTCGTAGGGGCGGATCTCGTTCAGGACTTCGCGCCCGCCCTGTTCCAACAGGGCCTCGGCGAGGGCGCGTCCGGTGGCCTCGGCATCCTCGGGACGCGTGGTGCGCTCCTCGCGCAGGAGCGGCTCCCCATCCAGCCCCGCGATGCAGCCGCTGAGGAGGAGCCGCCCACTTCTCGCGTCGCCGTTTCCCGGAAACCGCGCGTAGGCGCCGGTGGGCACCTGGCAGCCTCCGCCCACAGCCTTCATGAAGGCGCGCTCGGCGGCGGCGCATGTGCCGGCCCGTTCGTCGTGAAGCGTGCGGCGCAACGCGGAGCGCAGGGCGTCGTTTTCGCTCGCGCAGGCGATGCCGAGGGCGCCCTGGCCCACCGCCGGTACCATCACGCGCGGCGCGATTTTCTCGCGGATGTGCTCGGCCAGGCCCATGCGGCGCAGGCCCGCCACGGCCAGCACCATCCCGTGCCAGTCGGAATGCGCCAGCTTTTGGAGGCGCGTATCTACGTTGCCGCGCACCGGGGCGACCTCCAGGTCGGGCCGCCATGCCTTGAGCTGGGCGCGGCGGCGCAGCGAGGCGGTCGCCAGCGTGGCTCCCTCGGGCAGGTCTTTCAGTTTTCCCTCGAAGGACGGGTGCGCCACGAAGGCGTCGAGCGGCGAGGCGCGCGCGCTCACGGCGGCGAGCGTGATCCCCTCGGGCACGTGCGAGGGCAGGTCTTTGAGGGAGTGGACCGCGAGGTGAATCCCTCCATCCAGAAGCGCGCGGTCGAGTTCTTTGGTAAAGACCGCCTCGTCGTTCAGTTCGGAGAGGGGCGCGTCCTGGCGGCGGTCGCCGGTGGTCGTGATTTCGCGCAGCCGGGCTGCATGGCCGCCGGCCTCGAGCTGCTCTTTGACGCGGCGCGCTTGCCACAGCGCAAGCCGGCTGCCGCGCGTCCCCAGCACCAGCGGCGAGGCTTCTTCGGAAGCGCAGGCGCCCGTGGAGCTCATGCGCGCGGCGCCTCCTCCGAAACCGGCGCTTCCTCACCGGACGGCACAGCCGGATTGCCCAGCGCATCGAGCAGCGACTGCGCGTTGCGGAGCGTACGGGCAGAGGGACCGTCTTCGCCCCCTGTGTGCGTCTCGAACGGGCAGCGCGCCGGGGCGTCCACGGGACGTTTTTCCCCTGTCGCGGGCGAATGCCCCTCGGGCAGGACCGTCGCCTCTTCTTCATTCTCTTCGCAGTCGGAGCGAGAGAAGAGCGCCCGCAGCAGCCGGATGCCCTTCGCGAACTTCATCGACCCGGCCCCCATGCCTTTCAGCTGCACGATGGGCACCGCCAGGAGCTTCTGCAGAATCGACTGCGTCAGACGCTCCAGTTCCTCAGCGTCCGTCTCCGCAAAACGGTGGGCGTGACGCTCGATCTCCTGCCGGCGGATCCCCTCAAAGGTCGAGCGAATCGCCGCGATGGCCGGCTGCATGGCCTCCTGATGAAACACCCACGAGACGAACTCCTCGCCTTCCTCCCGGCAGATCGCCTCCGCTTCGGGAAGCGCCTCGCGGCGGGCGTCCTGCGCTTCCGCGACCCAGTCCTGGAGGTCATCCATGTCGCGCAGGGCGTAGCCGGACCGCCCCGCGATGGCCGGGTCGGCGTTGCGCGGGCGGGCGATGTCGACCACCAGCGTGGGGGCGGCGGCGGCAGGCGGGCGCTCCGGGAGCGCCCCCGCGCGAAGCGTCGGCTCCTCGGCCCCGGTGGCCACGACGACCACATCCGCGCGAGCGGCGGCGGCGTGACGCTTGTTCCACGGCACCCTCTCGGCCCCGAAGGCGCGGGCGGTCTCCTCAGCGCGCTCCTCGGAGCGGTTCGTCACCGCAACCTGCGCGGGCGTCTTCCCTGAGCGGTCGGTCAGCGCTTGGAGGGCCAGGCGCCCCATCTTGCCCGCCCCTACCAGCAGCGCGCGCCGTCCCGGCGGCCCCTCGGGAGGGCGACTCTGAAAATGGCGCTTCTGAAAGAAGTCCTCCGCCAGCGCCACGGCGGCGGTTGAGACGGAGGCCGCGCCGCTGGCGAGGCGCGTCTCTCCTTTCACGCGCTTGGCCGCGCGGAAGGCCGTGTGCATCAGGCGGTGCCCCACCATCCCGACCGCGTCGGCCTCGACCGCGCGCCGGTAGGCCGTCTTTACCTGCGCGAGGATCTGCGCGTCGCCGGGCACCAAAGAGCGCAGTCCTGCCGCCACCTCCAGGACGTGGCGCACGGCCGCTTCATCGGTGCGGCGGAAGGTCTGCTCCGCGCCCGACCAGTCCTGCCCCGCCTCACATGCCAGGAGCGCCTGGAGGCGCTCCACGTCCGCCTCAGTGCCGTAGCAGTACGCCTCGGTGCGGTTGCACGTGGAAAGCAGCACCAGCTCGGCCCCCCCCTCCTCATCAGGGGGCGCCGCCTCGGCGCGGAAGGCCGCGTGCACGCGCTCTTGCGCGGCCTCCCCCAGCGCGAACGCTTCGCTCGCGGCGACGGAAGCGGTTCGGTGGTTCAGACCGAAAGCGTAGAAGGTGGACTGCACGACGCACTCGCAGGCGGGCGGGTAGAAATACTTCACTGCAGCGTACCGCTGTCTTTACATCGCGTTCGCGCGCGAGGGGTGAAATCGGGAAAAATCCATGCGGATTTGGACCGTGCGGATTTGGACCGTGGCCGGTCCACTGGCGACGGCGGAGCCCCAGTCGCTGCGGGACCGCTCTTCACGAAGCGTACTGAAAAAGCGCCAGGAGCGCGGCGGTGATGACCGCGTTGCCCAAGAGGATGCAGTGGGAAGTCCCTGCGAGCAACGCCGGCGCCACTGCTACCGGTCGCGTAGCCCCGCTACGCCGCCACTTCTTCGGCCACGGCCACGATCTCAGCGAAGGAGCCCGCCTCCAGGCTCGCGCTGCCGATGAGGCCGCCGTCCAGGTCGGGCTGGGAAAGGAGCGCCTCGGCGTTGTGCGGCTTCATCGAGCCGCCGTAGAGCAGTTGCACGGCCCCGCCGACGGCCTCGCCGTGCTGCCCTTCGAGCGTCTCGCGGACGAAGGCGTGCATCTCCTGCGCCTGCTCGGGGGCGGCGCTCTCGCCGGTGCCGATGGCCCAGATCGGTTCGTAGGCCACCACCAGGCGCGACGGGTCGCCCAGCGAGAGCCCGCCCAGCGCCGTCTCCACCTGGCGCCCCACGACCTCCTGCGCGCGGCCGGCCTCACGCTCGGAGAGCGACTCGCCCACGCACACGATGGGCACGAGCTCTGAGGCGAGCGCTTTCTCAGCCTTCTCGGCGACGGCTTCGTCGGTCTCGCCGTAGTACTGGCGCCGCTCGCTGTGGCCCAGAATGACGTAGCGACAGTCAAGCGCGCGGAGCGCCCCGGCGGGCACCTCGCCGGTGAAGGCGCCCTCACTCTCAGCGTGCATGTTCTGCGCCCCCAAGTGCACGGGCGATCCGTCGAGCGCTTCGGCAGCGGCAGACAGCCCGGTAAACGGTGGGCATACGGCCACCTGCACACCTGGCTCGCTGGCGACTTCGGCCACGCCGCCGGCCAGTTCGCGCGCCTTCGGGGGGGCAGCGCAGTGCATCTTCCAGTTTCCGGCAATTAACATCGTGTTAGGGGATTGTGGTGTTACAGTGTTCGAGGGGCGGGGCGTTGCGGAATCGGGGAGCACTACGACACCGCAACGCCTGTACACCGCCGCACTCACGCCGTCCGCGCGGCGTACGTGTGCATCGGCGGGACGTTGAACAGTTCGTACCCCTCTTCGATGTGGTCGAAGTGTTGCGGCAGGAGCCGTCTCATGTGGTCGCGATGCTGGTAGACGAGAAACGCGCCACCGGGCACGAGCGCCTCGCGCGTGGCCTCGATGAGCGCGTGGCTCTCCTCCGCGCTCAGAAACGAAAACGGAATGCCGCTCAAGACGTAATCGGCTTTTTTCGCGCCGGCCTGCTGGAGAAGGCGCGCCACGTCCTGCGCCGGCTTTTCGAAAATCTCCACGCGCGGATCGTTTCCAAACTGCTCGCGCAGACGGCGCACGAAGTCGGCGTTCGTCTCGATGAGGATGAGCTGCCCCTCCGGTCCCATTTCTCGAAGAATGGACCGGCTGAAAACGCCCGTCGCCGGGCCGTACTCGACGACCACGCGGCCTGTGCCCAGGTCCATTTTCTCGACCATCCGCCGCACCAGAAATGGCGACGACGGCATGATCGACGCCACGTCGCGGTCTTCGATGAAGTTCTTGATGTAGACGAGCGTGTTTTTGGCCAGAACGGCCAGGTAGCGAAGCGGGCGTTCGGTAGCAGTCATAGGCGGTTTCGAGTTCGGGGTTCTGGGGTTGGGCTGGATGCTTGGCGGATCAAGCAGCCGAAGCGACCAATTCTTCGCTTCTCGCCCATCGCTCCCCGCACCACCCACAAAATCAGTTTAGGCGCTCCTCGATCATTTCGCGGATGAGTTTGGGGTCAGGCGTGCCTTCGTGCTCCTCCTCGAAGGCAGAGCGCACCTCGCCGACGAAGGAGTGGATGAGTTCTGTCTTGCCGCTTTTGTAGCGATGGACGTTCTTGGAGTGGCGTTCGAGCGTCCGTTCCACGAGAGGCGCCAGTTCTTCGCGCCCGCCGCCAATCTGAAGCAGATCGTTATCGCGCGCGATCTGCTCGGGGTCGTCGCCCTCGCCCGCCAAGAGCGCTTCGAAGACCTCCGCCGCTGCGCGGGCACCCGGCAGGTCGTCCTCGAGGAGCATGTAGACGAGCTCGGCCATCTGCTGGGGACGCACCGGGAGCGCGTCGATAGGCACACCCTGCTCGGAGAGGACGCGGCGGCCCTCGTTGAGCAGGAAGTGCGCGGCGCGCTCGGCCTGGCGGCGCGTGTTGCCCCCACCGGTGAGCTTGTAAAGGCGGCTGACGGTCTCTTCGTAAAAGTCTGCCAGCGCGCGGTCTTCGGTCAGGAGCGCGGCGGCGCGCTCGGGCAGGCCGATGTTTTCGACGAAGCGTTTCTTGCGCTCCCCGGGGCGCTCGGGCATGGAGGCGCGCACGTTTTTCAGCATGGCCTCGTCCACCACCAGCGGCGGTAGATCCGGCTCGGGGAGATAGCGGTAATCCAGCGTAGTTTCCTTGTCGCGCAGGGGGCGCGTCTTCTCGGTGTCTTCGTCCCAGCGGCGCGTTTCGGGCTCGACGGCGGCGCCACGCTCGACCCGGCGCGCCTGGCGGGCCGCTTCGTAGCGCAGGGCGCGTTCGAGGTGACGAAAGGAGTTGAGGTTTTTGATTTCGACGCGCCCGCCCAGCGCCCCGCCGCCGCGCCGGCGCAGCGACACGTTGGCGTCACAGCGCAACGAGCCGGCCTCCATGCGCCCGTCCGAGACGCCGAGGTAGCGCACTTGGCGGCGGATTTTTTTCAAAAACAGCGCCGCCTCGCGCGGGCTGCGCAGGTCCGGCTCAGTAACGAGCTCCACGAGCGGCACGCCCGCGCGGTTGAAGTCGGCCTTCGTCGCGCCGTCCTCATGGACCAGCTTGGCAGCGTCTTCTTCCAAATGCAGCCGCCGAATGCGCACCGGGCGCGCGCGAGGCCGGCCGTCGGGGCGGGCGGTTGGAGCCTCGGTAGCGGCGTCGGCCGGCACGTCCACCTGGCCGTCGTAGCAGAGCGGGTCGGCCCGCTGGGTGATCTGGTAGCCTTTCGCCAGGTCGGGATAAAAGTAGTGCTTGCGCGCGAACGTCGAGCGCTCGGCCACGCGGCAGCCGGTCACGCTCGCCAGGCGGAGGGCCAGCTCGACGGCTTTTTCGTTCACGACCGGCAGCGTGCCGGGGTGGCCCAGATCCAGCGGCGCGGTGCGAGTGTTCGCCGCCTCCCCGCTTGCCCCCTCCGCCGGGGCCGCGCTGAAGAGCTTCGCCTCGGTGCGGAGCTGGCAATGCACCTCCAGCCCGATGATCGGCTCGGTGCGTTCGTACTCGTCGGGGCTCATGCGAGAGGCAGGGGCGCGGGAGCGTAGAGGCGTGAAGGCAGGAAAGAAGACCGCACGCCTGCGTATCTTAACGCCGCGCGGGGGCCGCCTGCAAGGACACCGGGCCGCGGGCGGGGCTGTTTTGCAGACTCCTCACCGTTGGCAAATTACCTGACATGCGTTCGATCGTTCACCTTTCACTCCGCGCCCTGCTGCGTGTTTGCCCGCTGCTGGTGGCGCTGGCCGCCCTCGCGCCGGTCGGGTGCGGTTCCTCCAGCAGCGAGCCCGAGGCGGCTCCCGGCGGCTCCCGCTTCGGCGCGGGCTACGAAATCCTAACGGGCCAGACGGAGGCCGCCCCCGAAGAGCCGCCCGCCCTGCGCGGGGACACGCTCGCCGCGACGGTCGCCTATCCCGGCGGCGAGGAGACGCACGACTTCACCCTCGGCCACGCCACGCGGGGCGACACCGCGCGCCTGTGGCTGCGCCACGATGCCGGCGGTGACGAGGATTCGACGCGCATCCTCGATGAGGTGCGCCTGCCCGTCCCGCCAAAGGTCTTGGGGGACGCCTCGACGGTCGTGCTGCTCAACCCGCAGGGCGGCACGCCGTTCGTCCTGCGCTGGCCCGGCGAATAGTGTTCGGGGTTGGAGTGTTCGAGTGTTGACGTGTCGCTGACGAGATGCCCTACAGCACCAGCGCGCCACAATCCTCCAACACCGAAGTCCCGTTACTCCCCGCTCGCCACGCGCCCTTCACCGCCGTCGTCGGACTGCTCGTTGAGCGACCAGTCATAGTCGAGATACGACACATCGTAGGTTCCGCGCCGCAGCTTCCGGGCCCTCTCGTCCTCGAAGTAACCGGCCGCCATGTCCATGACGGCGGTTTGCTTCGACGTCCCTTCCTGCGCGAAGTCACCGCCGTACCAGTCGAAGATTTTCGAGAGGCGGATCTGGTTCTCCCCGGCGGGGATCCGGTTTTTGTTTTCATTGCGGAGGAACATGCGCATCTGGTCGTCGAGCTGGTCGTCGAGACGCGCGCCGGTGTACGCCTCCTGCCGCAGCTCGGGGCAACTCATCGCCGCGCAGACGACGGCCGCGTGAATGCGCGGCTCCTCGGGAAATTCTTTTCGGATGATGTCGTGCTCGATCTCGTCGAGGGTGCGTTTTTTGCCGGCCACCTCGCTGACTTCGAGCTTGAACGGACTGTTGACCTTCGGGATGAACGGCAGCCCGCTGGGCTTGACGTCGCGGATGCTCTCGACCGGATAGTTTTCCACAATCAGCTTGAGCGCCAGGGCGTTGTAGGCGTTGACCCAAAAGGCCAGCCGCGCGTCTTCGCTCAGGTTCGACGGGTCGGTGCGCGCAAGGGCTCGCAGGTACGGGCGCAGCGCCGTCTCCTGATTTTCTTGCAAGCGCGCGTAATCGACCATGCCGCGCTCGTTGACGTACTCGGCCAGCAGTGCGTTGTAGGGGCCGTGGTCGAAGGTCGGCGGCGCCTCAACGGGCTGGTCGGCGGTGATGGCGTTGCTTGCGCTGCCCGAGCATCCACTGGCGGTGACGAAGAGGGCGAGGGCGACGATCCCCAGGCGAAAACGATGTAGCACGACAAGCGGGAGAAAGTCGAAAAAAAGCAAGCGCGCGTTGCGGCAAAAACGAAACCACGCCTTGCCGCGCGCGCAGCGCAACGAAATCCCCGATCCGAAATCATCAATCCCCTCACCCGCCGATGGCGATCATCGGGCGGTTCTTGCGGTCGGCGATGTTGTACATGCCCGCGTGGCGGGCCTTCTTCCCCCCCACCGCGCGGCTCACGATCTCGCGCAGTTCGTCGTCGGAGGCCCCGGCGCGCAGGGGATCGCGCAGGCTGACTTCTTTCTGGCCAAAGAGGCACACCTTGAGATGCCCGTCGGCGGTGAGGCGCAGGCGATTGCAGCCCTCGCAAAAAGGCGCGGTCATCGAGGCGATGAAGCCGACGCGCCCCGCGAAGCCGGGCACGCGGTAGGTGCGGGCCGTGGCGTGTGGGCCGTCCTCGCAAGCTTCGAGACGGGGAAACGCCTTTCTCACCCGCCCCCGTAGCTCGCGGAAGGGAACGAGGCGGTCGTCCTGCCAGCCGTTGCCACCGAAGGGCATGTACTCGATGAAACGCACCTCGACGGGCCGATCCTGCGTGAAGCGCACGAAGTCGATCACCTCATCGTCGTTGGTGTCGCGCATCACCACGCAGTTGATTTTGGGCCGGTAGCCGTTGTCGATAGCCGCGTCGATAGCCTCCATCACCAGCGAGAAGCCGGGCCGTCGCGTCATTTCCTCGAAGCGGTCCGCGCGCAACGTGTCGAGGCTGATGTTGAGCTTTCCGATGCCCGCCTCCGCCAGCGCATCGAGGTTTTTGGGAAGGAGCAGCCCGTTGGTCGTCATCGCCAGCGTCTCGACGCCGTCCACCACGCCGATGCGCTCGGCCAGCGCGGCCACGCCGGGGCGCAGGAGCGGCTCTCCACCGGTGAGGCGGATTTTCTCGACGCCGCCCCCGGCAAAAAGCCGCGCGAGGCGCAGGATTTCGTCGTCGGACAGGAGCCCCTCATCGGGCGTCCAGTCGAGCCCGTCGGCGGGCATGCAGTAGTGGCAGCGCAGGTTGCAGCGCTCCACCAGCGCGATGCGCAGGTAGGTGTGCTCGCGCCCGAAGGCGTCGGTGAGCACGTCGGCCTCCGAGCGCGCCGGGTCGTGGTCGAGCGCGAAGTTCTGCGGCGTCTCCTCCAGCGGCCTTTTCGCCCCCCGTGCGGGAGCTTCGTCGCCCCTGGGGGCGCGGTCGCCATCGTCGAGCACGGGGAGTTCGTGAAGCATCTCGCTCGCGGCACGCGGTCAGCGATGAGGCAACTGGCATTACGCCCCTACGCGCTCACGGCGCACCCGCTGGGCGTACTCGCAAGAGCCGTCGCGCTTGCCGGGTAGAAGAACGATCCCGCACGCGCGGTGATCCGGCAGCCCGGCAGTCCTGCCGCCCCCTACTTGACCTGCACCGACACGCCCGCCCGCCAGTGGCGCCCGGCAGCCGGCTCGAAGTAGCGCCCCCCGAAGGCATTCGGCACGACCGACCCGACGTAGCGCGCGTCCAGGAGATTCTTCACCGCCGCGAACGGCTGCACCGAGAGCCCCCACCATTCGTACCCCGGATGGCTCACGCGCGCCCCCAGCACCGTGTAGCCGTCGATCTCGGCCGTGTTCGGGTTGTCCACCGGGTAGGCGCTGGTGCGCTCCCCCTCCAGCGCCAGCCAGACCGGGGCGGGGCGCCACCGGAGCGTGCCCCCCAGCAGATGGCGCGGCACGCCGGGCACGCGGTTGCCGTCCAGCGAAGCCCCGCCCGACGCCCGTGCCTCGACGAACTCGGCCCGGAGGTACGTGTAGCTCGCCGCCAGCGAGAGATCCTGCGGCAGTTGCCACTGGACCGCCGCTTCGAGGCCCGCGTGACGGGTGCGCCCGGCGTTGCGGTAGAAGGTCTCGTCGCTGTCGTTCTGGTACGGCACCAGAAAGTCACGCACCTGCATCCCAAAGAGCGCCGCGTCGTACGACAGCCCGCCGCCGGGCACGCGGGCCGCGCCCTGCGCGCCGATTTCCAGCCCCAGCACGCGCTCCGGCCCCACCTCGGGGTTGAAGCCGCCCTGCGCGTCGGGGCGGTTGCCCAGCTCGGTCGTGGTGGGGGCTTCGAGGGCCGTGCTGAAGTGCGCGAAGAGCCGCGCCGCATCGAGCCGGTACGATACGCCCACCGACGGGCTCACCGACTGGAACGTGCGCTCGCCATCGTCGTCGCCGGGGAGGCGGTCGTTCACGGCGAAGCGGAGGTGGTCGTAGCGCGCCCCGGCACTCAGGCGAACCCGTTCCCCCAGTGGCAGGGTCGCCCGCCCGAAGACGCCCTGGTTGGCCACCGTTTCGAGTTGGTCGGTCTGGACATCGTCGCCGGGCTCGCCGCCGGCGTTTTCGTATTCGATGCGGTCGTCGCGCTGGAACTTGCCCTCCAGCCCCACGCCCCACTCCAGCCCGCTCGCCATGCCGTTCGCCACGCGTCCTTCGAGCGTCAGGCGCGTGCCGCCGACGAGGCGGTCGAAGGTAATGTAGGCGAAGGGAAGCGGGTTCTCCAGATTGCGAAACAGCCCGTAGGCGGTCGTCTTCAGCCGCCCCCAGGCCCCGAGGTCGTCGTAATAGGTGAGGCCGAGCTGGCCCTGCTTCTGCATTTTGCCCGCCCCCGCCTCGACGAACGCATCGCGCGCCTGCTGCGGGTTCTCGCTCACGAGGTCGCGCGGCAGCGAGCCCGGCGAGTCGGCCTGCGGCAGACTGACGTAGGCCGCTGCAAAGCGTAGGCCCCGGTCCTCGCCCAGCGACACGTCGCCGGTCGCGCCGAGACGGCCGAGGCGCGTGGTGCTGTGGGCGCGGTAGCCGCTTTGCGAAAGGTATGACCCGTAGGCGCTGAGCTCATGCTGCGACCCGAGGTCGGGCGTCACCTGGAGGTCCGTTTTCGAGAGCCCGTAGGAGCCAGCGACCTGGCGGGCGCGCACGAGCGGCGCTCCCTCCTCCTCCGGCGGGCGCGTCGAGAAAGACAGCACTCCGCCCGCCGCGTTGCCCCAGAAGACCGACGCCGGGCCGCGAATCACCTCCACGCGCCGCACGAACGACGGGTCCACGACGTAGGTGAACGCCTGTCCGCCGGCGATGGTGAGCGGAATGCCGTCCAGCAGGATCTGTACGCCCCGAATGCCGAACTGCGCGCGCCACCCCAGCCCGCGCATCGTCACCCGGTTGCCCAGGGCGTAATGCTCACGGCTGTTGACCGAGAGGCCGGGGATCGTGCGCGTGATCGCGCCCAGCGCGAGCGCAGGCCGGTTGTTGAGGTCGGCAGCGGGGCGGCGGCGCACGCTCGTAGCGAACGTCGCGCTTGTGGCGGCGACCCGGTCGAAGGGGGTAGCCGCCGTCACCTTGACGGGCTCCAGCGCGATGACCTCCGTCGTGTCGCGCTGCGCCTGCGCCGGGCCGGCGGCCACGGCCAGCAACGCGACCAACGCGAGCGCGGCCCTCGTTTGAGTGTCTCTCACGACGACTTTTTGGCAAGAAGCGTATGGCAAGCAGGTGGGCTTTCCCCATACCGCCTCGCCCCAACGCCGGTTTTAGAAAAAATTATGAGCGGGCCCCGATCCGTGCTTCACCGTTTCCGGCGCGCCTTTTGGCGGGCACCGCCCCCGCCGCGTGCCATGAAGGAACGACGAGAGCTGCTCGACCGCGCCGGCGCGCGGATGCTCGTGGCGCCTTCCGGCAAGGCCCCCCAAGACGCTCGGCACCATCAGCGGCGGATGTCTCGAAGGCGAGGTGGCCCGGCAGGCGCAGGCCGTGATCGAGGCGGGCCGCCCGCGCGTCGAGCACTTCGACCTGGCGGACGATGACCTGATTCTGGGCTTCGGCGTCGGCTGCGATGGGCAGGTGCGCGTCCTCATCGAGCCGGTCCGGCCCCGGCAGAGCACGCCCGACCCGCGTCCTCAGAACGCCAGCAGCCGATCCAACGCGCCGTGTAGTTTCGACTGGGCGGAGTAGATCTCGTCTTCGAGGTTTTTGGAGAAGGGAACTGGCAGGTCCTCCGCCCCGACCCGCGCGGGCGGCGCGTCCAGCAGCGTGAAGCCTTCCTCGGCCACTTCGGCGGTCAGCTCCGCGCCGAATCCGCCGGTGCGCGGGGCTTCGTGGAGCACGAGCAGGCGATTCGTCTTTTCCAGCGAGCGCAGCACCGCCGCGCGGTCCCACGGCACGAGCGTGCGCAGGTCGATCACTTCGATCTGGGGGCCGTCGTTCTCGGCGAGCCGCTCGGCCTCGTCGAGCGCCCAGTGGACGCCGACCCCGTAGGTGACGACCGTCGCGTCGGCCCCTTTGCGGGCCACGTGCGCCTCCCCCAGCGGCAGACGGTACGGGGCCTCCGGCACCTCGCCCTTTACGGAGCGGTAGAGCTTCTTTTGCTCGAAGAAGAGCACCGGATTCGGGTCCGCCAGCGATTCCAGAAGCAACCCCTTCGCATCGGCGGGGGTGGACGGGACGACCACCTTGAGACCGGGCACGTGGCAAAAGAGCGCTTCCATGGACTGCGAGTGGAACGGCCCCGCGCCCAGGCCGCCGCCGTAGGGCATTCGTAGGGTCACGTTCACGGTCGTGTCGTGGGCCTCCCCCCAGCGGTAGCGCGTGGTAGCGAGGTTGTTGACCGTCTGGTTGAAGCCGCAGCTGACGAAGTCGGCGTACTGGAGCTCCACGACGGGGCGAAAGCCCTCGACGGCCAGCCCCAGCGCCGCACCTATGGCTCCACTCTCGATGATGGGCGTGTTGCGCACGCGCGCTGTTCCGAACTCGTCTGCGAAGCCTTCGGTGACTTTGAAGACGCCGCCGTACGCGGCGATGTCCTGGCCCATCAAGACGGTGCGCTCGTCAGCCTGCATCCCTGCGCGGAGCGCGCTCGAAATGGCGTCGATGAAACGTTCCTCGGAGGCGTCGCCCCCCTCCGCCGGCTGCTCCACCCGCGGGGCGAAGGGGGCGTCCGCCGGCGCGGGAGGGGCGAAGACGGCGGCACGTTCCTCTCCGACCGTGCTTTCGACGGCGGGCTGGTCGAGCGCCCACTCGGCGACCGCGCCCACCTCTTTCGCGATCTCGGCGCGGCGCGACTGGATCGCGTCTTCGGAGAGGACGCCCTCCGCCAGCAGCCGCTCCTCGAAGCGCTCGACGGGGTCTTTTTCTTTCCACTCTTCGATGAGCGCGTCGGGGACGTAGGCGGTACCGCTGGCCTCCTCGTGGCCGCGCACGCGGAAGGTCTTCATCTCCAGCAGGGCCGGCCCCTCGCCCCGGCGAGCGCGCGCAACGGCCCCTTCGACCGCCCCCAGTACGCTCCCCAGGTCGTTGCCGTCGATGGTGCGGCCCGGCATGGCGTAACCGTCGGCCGCGTCGGCGATTGGGTCGGGCGCAACGGCCTCTGCGGTGGGCGTGGAGAGGCCGTAGCCGTTGTTTTCGACGACGAAGACGACCGGCAGGTCCCAGACGCTTGCCAGATTGAGCGCCTCGTGGAAGTCGCCCTCGCGCGTGCCGCCGTCCCCGACGAAGGCGCAGGCCACGCGCCCGGTTTCGCGGAGCTTCGCGGCGAGGCCCAGCCCGTCGGCGACCGGCAGCATGGCGGCCATGTGCGAGATCATACCGACGATGCTTTTCGCAGGCAGACCGAAGTGGAAGGTGCGGTCACGCCCCTTCGTAAAGCCGCCTTCCTTCCCCATGAGCTGACAAAAGAGAGGCCGAAGCTCCACCCCGCGCGTCGTCCACAGCCCCAGGTTGCGGTGCATCGGCAGAAGCCAGTCATCCTCGCGCAGCGCCCACGCGCACCCGACAGCCACCGCCTCCTGCCCATATCCGCTGAACCACTTCGAGATGCGCCCGCGCCGGATGAGGCGGAGCATCTTTTCCTCGATGAGGCGCGGTACCAAGAGCGCGCGGTGAAGCCCTTCAAGGTCGCGGGCTGGACGCGCCGGAGGCGCTCCGGCGGGCGCGTCGGAGGCGGTTTGAGGAGCGGACGCAGGCATAGCGCTTGGGCGTTGAAAGGACAAGCTCGGCAACGTATCTTTTCAAGGACCTCTTCCTAACTGCTCCGGCTCCTCGGGTGTTGCCTCGCTCTTCCTTGCTGCGAACCGCCGGGCGCCTGCTGGCGCTGGGCGCAGGACTGACGCTCGCCGGGAGCCCCTCACCGGCCCCCGCCCAGCCGGTTCCCTTTTCGGAGGTCGCGCTTCAGGCCGGCGGCAACGCGCTGCTCGACGCCGGCGCGCTGGAACCGTTTTACCACGCCTCCCCCGGCGTCGAGGCCGCCGCGAGCACCCCCTTCTACGCGGGCGTCGCCGGGCTGGACGTGGGCCTGCGGCGCTTTGAAGGGCGGGGAACGCGCGCCCGCGAAAATCTCTGGGCCGTGCCAGTGGCGGTGCACTGGGGCGTGCGTCCGGGCCCGGGCCCGGGCGGGTTACGCCTGGAGGCAAGCCTCCACCTTGGGACGTTTCTGATGCGCTTCAGCAAGGGCGGGGCGGGCCTGCGAAACGAAAATGAGCTGCTGATGGGCACAGAGGCCGGCTTGTCCCTGCCGCTCGGCGGGCGCTGGCGCCTGGCCCTCGGAGCACGCTACGAGCATGTATTCACGTCCACGGCCTTTTCGCTGTGGAAGGTGCGCGCAGGGGTGCGCCGCCGCTTCGACGCGCCGCGCTGGCTCCAGACCCTGCTGCAGTGACGACGACTCGCCCCCTTTCGCTGCGCCGCGCGTTGACGGCCGCCGGGGCTGCCGCGCTTCTAATGCTCACCCCGCCGGCCCTCGCCCAGGAGCGCGGCGAGGCCGCCCCGGCCGCCCAGCGGCTCGCGGGGAAGCCCCTGGCGCGAGCCGGCCTGACGCGCGTGTCCGACTTGTTCTGGCTCCTGAACGGCTGGGAAACGACCTCGCTCGACGGCTATGCGCCGCGCCCGTCGGCGGTGGGGATGCCGGGCACGCCGCTGGTGATGGCCGACGGGCAGCCGTTTGACGTCGGTCCCCTCGGGCAGCCGACGCTGGCGACCCTGCCGGTGCATCTGCAACAGGTGCGCGCGGCGGAAGCGTCGCGCGCGCCCCAGCTCGTCGCCGGGCGCCTCGCCCCCGACGGGGCGCTTCGCCTACGCCTGCGCCCGCCCCCGCCAGGCCTTGCGGCGGAGGGCGCCTTCTCGTTAGGCAACGAGGTGGGCGACCCCGGCCCCTTCCGCACGACCGAGCGCGAGGTGCTCAACGTGGACCGCATCGGGCCGCAGTACTTTGCGGAGGCAAGCCTGCGCGGGCCCCAGGGCGCGAGCGCCGAGCTCAGCCTACAGGCGCTTCGCCACTACACGACCGACCGCCCCATTCGCGCGCGCACAGAAAATGTGCAGGACACCCTCGACGGGCCGCCCCTCCAGCAGCTCATCGCGCCGCGCGTCTCACTTCGCGACGGTGCCCTGCTGCCGGGCACACACCGCCTCACGGTCGATTATGCTACGTTGCGGGCGCTCCCACTCTTCGAAACGCTGGGCTACGAGGTGCCGGCCCGCCGGCGCCGGGCGAGCGCTTCGGTCCGGGGCCGCCTCCCGCCGGATCGCGTGCTGCCCCTGAACTACCGCCTAAGCTACCGCCACGCCACGCTCCGCTCCGCCCCCACCCGCTTTGGGGCGCGCGCCGCCCCGTTCCCCTCGTTCGACTGGGCGGAGGACCGCCTGAGCGCGCAGCTGGGGACGGGTCGCCTGTCGCTCCGTTCGGGCCCCGGCGACGTTCCGGTCGAGGTGCGCGCCGGCCTCAGCGGCGATTACGTGCACGGGCAGGCCCGGGGCGCCTCCCTCGACGACCCCGACGTACTGACGGCGCGCGCCTACACCGCGTTCTCGGTTCCGGGCCCGGGCCTCCGCCCGCGCCTGGCGCTGCTGGTTTCGCAGACGAACGGCCAGTTCGGTGGGGGCACGCTTTTTTCCGCACGCTACGCGCCAGAGGAACGCGCGCAAGTGGGACTCCGGCTCGGGTACGTGCGCCGTCCCTACGCCGCCGAGGGCAGGCAGTGGTACTGGCTCGCGCAGGGCCTTCCCGTCCCGCAAGCCCCCGAGGCGCGCGTGACGCTTCCTGCCTCCTTTGCCGCCTCTGAACGCTTCACCGCCGACGTGCGCCTGAGTCGCTCCTTCACCGGGGGGTTGCGCCTCACGCTGGAGGGCGGCGCGCGCCACTTCCAGTCGATGACCCTGCCCGACGCGCGCTACGGCTTCGCTCCTGTCCGCTCTCCCGTCTACCCTCCGCCGGGCGGGCGCCTCGTGCCCAACATCCATCTGCACACCGGCGCGGCGGGACAGACCTTCTACGCCGCCGCCGAGGGGGCTTCCACCTTTCCCGAAGGGCTCGCCCACCAGCTGCGCTACCGCATTTTCGCCCACCGCGCCGTCAACAGCGAGGACGGGAATCAGCGCGCGTTCGACCAGCGCTTCCGGCGCGTGCCACGCCACTGGGGGCGCTACACCGCCCGACTGGCCGTGGGCGACCGCTTTTCTGTGGAAGCACGCCTGACGGCCCGTTCGGCGGAGCGCTGGCCCGCCTACCGCCGCGCCGCCGAGGCCGGGGGCAACGCCTACCGCCACCGCCTGCCCGCCCACCTCCGCTTGGATCTGGCGGTAACGAAGCGCCTCTGGCGTGACCATCTGCGTGCGCGGCTGGCCCTGCGTAACCTCTTGGACGCGCCCCTGCGTTCTCATCCCGCCGGCCCCGTCCGCCGGCTGGCGATCTTTCTCAGCCTCGAGGCGCAGTTTTAGAAAGCGGCGAAGGCTTGAAAGGAAGAAGGGACGAGCGGGAAAAGGGACGGCACAACCCCCCCAGCCCTCACACCCTCTCGGGCATCTTACTCCAGCCGGAAGCGAAAGGTGACGACGCCCGTCTGGTTTTCCTGGGGGGCCCCGCTGGGGAGCCGGTCGAAGCGCCACTGCCGCAGCGCCTCCAGCACCGACCGCTCCAGCGACGGGTTGGCCTTCTGGAGCAAGCGCTGCCCTACCACGCGCCCCTGCGGGCTCACCGTGATCTCGACTTTGATCGTGGCGTTGACCTTCTCGGTGTACTGCGGAAGCCGGCCGTGCAGGCGCGTGCGGTCAAGCCCTTCGATGTCGAAGGGAGCCGCCTTTTCCTCGTCGTCGGCGTCGCCTTCCTCGCCGGTAGCCGCGCCGGACGTCGAAGCCGCCTCTTCGGCACCGGCGGCACGGCTCGTGTCCGTAGCGGCGGTGTCCGGCGCGGCGGGCGCTTGGGCAGAAGCGACTGCGCTGCTGTCGGGCGTGCTCGCGTCGGGGACGGGCGCGGCGTCTTGCTGCTCATCGGGCGGGTCCTCCGGCGGCGGGTCGTCGCCGGCGGGGGGCGGCTGTTGCTCCGGCAGGTCCACCGGCGCGGACTGCTCTGGAGCGGCGGAAGACGAACGCGGGGCTTCGGACGAGGTCGGTTCGGACGTGGACGGCGAGGCGTCCTGCTCGGAGGCAGGCGTCTCCGGAGGAGCGGCAGCCTGCTGCACGGGGCGGCCCTCCGCAAAGGCCCCGAGCTCGACCTGAAGCGCCCCCGGCACGGGCACCTCGGGGCGGCCTGCCGACCAGAACGCGAAGAGCAGCAGCAGCGCCCCATGCGCCCCGACGCTCGTACCCAGCCCGATCCAGTCGTCGCGCGTCATGATGTTGGCGTTCTGTAAATTCTGGTGCAGTGGTGTCTCCGTGTTACGGGATCTTGGGGTTTCGGTTCTGCGGCGTTGCCGATGCCGTTCGGGAAAAACGTCCTCAACCCCACTCCCCCCTCCAACACGCCCCCGCTATTCGCCGCGCTGGAGGGCCGGCTGTTCCAGCCGCAGCCGCGCGCTGATGCGGTGCGAGTAACCCAGCTCCGAACTGGCCCCCCCGAAGTCGCCAAAGGCGTAGTTGATCGAAAACTGCGCGAGGTTCAGCCCCGCGCCCACCGAGGGCGTGATGTCCCAGCCCAGCCGGTCGGCGTACTGCACACGGTTGATGCCGCCGCGCACGGCCAGGATGCCCCGGTAGTCAAACTCCGCCCCCAGGCGCGGCTCGAAGGACACGTCGCCGGCGTTCAGGAGGAAGGCGCGCCGCCCGTCGAAGCGCACGTCCACTCCCAGCGCGAGTGTCACGTTGCTGCCCCGGCCGCTCACCGGCACGGTCCACCCCGAGCCCAGCCGCGCAACGGGCGTGACGATCTCGGTCTGCCCCTCGGGGATCTGCTGGCTAAAAAGCGAGTCGTAGCGCGCGGCATTTCCGTCGATGAGCTCGCCGTTCTCATCGAGGCAGGCGTCGTAGGGCTCCCCGTCGTCGTCGAGGCAGTCCACCGCAAAGGCACCGGGGTCGACGCTCCAGCTCTGCACGTAGGGAAGGGCGTCCTGCACCTGAAGGCCCAGCGTGAGCCGGTCGCCGCGCGCGAAAGCCCCTCGGGCGCGGTACTGCACGCCGGCATCTACGCTGTACCCCCACGCATCAGCAAAGTCGCCGATGGAGCGGCGCGTCACTTTCCCCGTGCCCCCCACCGAAAGACGCTCGGAGACGCGGCGCGCGTAGCCGAAGCCGAAGAGGTAGTCCGCCGCCGAGAAGCGCGTGATCTGCGCCTGGTAGGCCGGGTCGGGCTGGCCGGTGTCGGGGTTGTAGGCGTTGAGGGTGTTGACGATGTCGTTGACGCCGCTGCGCACCGCCATTACGCCGAAGCTCGAGCGCCCGCCGACGGGGAAGGCCGCCCCTGCGTAGTCGAACGAGACGACCCCGCCGAAGCGCTCGACGTGCATGTAGCCGATCTCGGGGTAGTCCATCTGCGAAAGGCCGGCGGCGTTCCAGTAGCCGGCCGTCACGTCACGCGCCAGTCCGGTGTACGCCCCGCCGAGCCCGATGGCGCGCGCCCCGACCCCGCCGGCGAGGAAGTCGGCCCCGTACTTGGCGAGCTGCTGGCCCTGCGCGCGTTGCGGAGCGGCGGCGACCAGCAACGCCATCCCCAGCAGCAAGGCAGTCGGGCGCCGGAGGAGCGCGAGGGAGCGTGTCATGAGACGAGGGCGGCGTGAAGCGACAGCGCGGCGGGGACGGACGGCGGCCCCGCCAGAAAGGGACCGTTGCAACATGGGAAAAACCGGGCCGAAGCGCAAGCGATTCGACGGCGGTCCATCAAGCGCGGCGGCGCAGGCGGGCAGCGAAAGCCCCGTCGGTACCGTGGCGGTGTGGGAAGGAGGCGAGGTAGCCGCGCGGGGTGCAGACGGCCTCGGGAAAGGGCGGGGCGACCGGCTGGTGGTGGAAGTCACCGGAGTGGCGCTCCAGAAAGGCGTTCACGCGCTTTTCATTTTCTTCCGGCTCGGTCGTGCAGGTGGAATAAATGAGCCGCCCGCCGGGCCGCACGAGGCGCGCGGCGGCGTCGAGGAGTTCGTCCTGGAGCGCGGCCCGCTCGTCGAGGTCTTCCGGCCGGCGGCGCCAGCGCAAGTCCGCGCGCCGCGCGAGGACGCCCAGCCCCGAGCAGGGAACGTCCAGCAGCACCGCATCGGCGCAGGGCGGGTTCTCTCGCGCGGCGACGGCGCGCAGGTCGGCCGCCTCAGCGTCAAGCATGTCGGAAAAGCCCTGCGCGCGAGCGGCCTCCCGGACGCGCTCCAGGCGGTCTTCGTCGCGGTCGTAGGCGAGCAGCCGGCCCCCGCCACGCATAAGGGTGGCAGCATAGGCCGTCTTTCCGCCCGGCGCGGCGCATCCGTCGAGGATCGTCTCGCCGGGCCGAGGTGCGAGCAGACGCACGGCCAGCCCCGCGCTTTCGTCCTGCACGGCGTAGCGCCCTTTTTTCACTTCCCCCGCGCGCAGGACCGGCTGGAGGCGCCGCACGCGCACGAAGTCCGCCAGCCACGGCGACGGGCGCCAGTCTACGCCCAGCTCGTCCAACTCGCCCCGGAACGCCTCCGGCGTTACACGCAAGCCGTTGGGGCGCAGGCCGTAGGCCGGGCGTCGGTTGTGCGCCTTCAGGAGCGCCTCGGCCTCGTCCCAGCCGAAGCGCTCGACCCAGCGGTGCACCATCCAGGAGGGATGCGAGCGGCGAATGGCGAGGTCTTCGGCCACGTTGCCGGTGGCCGGCTGGGGGAGCGCGCCCTCCTTGTGCCGGCGCTGGAGGCCGCGCAGGAGCGCGTTGGCCAGACCACCTGCGCCGGGGCGCACGCGCCGCTTGGCGGCCTCGACTGCTTCGTGAACGGCGGCGTGCGGCGGCGTCGAGAGGAAAAGCAGATCGTAGGCGCCGACGCGCAGAATCTGCCGCAGCGGCGCCTCCATTTTTTCGTAATCGTCGTCGTAGCTGGAGGCCAGCAGGAAGTCGAGCCACCGCCGCCGGCGTGTCACGCCGGCAGTGTACTCGCGCGCCTGGCGCTCGGCGCGGGCGTCGGTCGCTTCGCCATCGCGGCGGGCGCGGTCGAGACGCGCGCCCTGCTCGATGCGAAGCAGGCGATCTACGGCCAGACTGCGCGCGGAGTGCTCGGTCGGGACGGCAGCGTCGGAAATGGCAACGTCGTAGGTTCTGAAAAATCCGGGTTTACGTTCTTCTCCCCCGCTCCCCTGCTCTCCCGCTTTTCCACGTCCCCGTCCTCCACTGGTCCCCCAGCGGATCGGTCGGCTCGCGGTGGCCTTCGGGGTGGGCGCGCTCGTGGGCGGCGGGTTCGAGGTGGGCGGTGATGTTCACGTCGCGGTCGGGGAAGCGCGCTTCGAGGGCTTCTTCCACATGCGTGGTACGGCGATGGGCCTCGGCCACGGGCATGGCGTCGGGGAAAAGCAGGTGGCAGTCGATCCAGAGCGTGTTCTCGACGCGGCGGTGGCGCACCTGGTGAAAGCCGTCGATGCGGCCGTCGTCGAGGGCTTCGTCCAGCACCTCGACGATGCGCTCGGTCGTCCCGGGATGGGCCTTTTCCATGAGGCCCGCCACCGCGCGGCGCAAAAGCCCGTAGGCGGTCCAGAGAATGTTGAGCGCGACGACCGTGGCCACGAGCGGGTCCAGCCACGCCTCGCCGGTGAACCACACGAGCCCCACGCCGGTGAGCACGCCCGCGCTGGTCCACATGTCGGTCCTTACATCCTCACCGTTGGCCACGAGGACGAGGCTGCCGGTGCGCCGCCCGACGCGGACGAGGTAGTAGCCCAGCGCCCCGTTGAGCGCGGCCACGCCGGCGGTGATGAAGAGCCCGGTGCCCAGCTCGCGCAACGCGGGGCCTTCGATGAACGAGCGCCCCGCCGCGTAGAGGATGCCCCCCGCCGCCAGCAGGATCATCGCCCCCTGCGCGCCGGCGGCCAGGTAGGCGATCTTGCCGTGGCCGTAGGGGTGGCCGGGGTCGGGCGGCTCGGCGGCGTACCACAGGCTGAAGGCCGCGAAGCCGGTCGCCAAGACGTGCGTGACCGACTCGCCGGCGTCCGACAGGATCGCCGCGCTGCCGGTGAGCGCGTAGGCGACGACCTTGCCGGCCAGCACCAGAAGCGCCCCGGCCACGCTGACGGCCATCGCTACGTAGCGCGGGTCGGTCAGGCCCAGGCGGGAAGCTATGTGTGTCGATCGGTCCACGGGAGGTTCAACCCTCGGCGCGGCGGGGTGTTCGGGGCGGCGGTGTCCGAGTGCCCCGGTGTGGAGCGCAGACCGCCCGGCGGCGCGGCCGCCGCTCTCGGAAACGATCTACGATCTACCATCTACCATTCCATCATCCCCCATTCCCCATCTACCAAAATGCTTTCGCTCGACCACCTCGGCCTCGCCGCCGACGACGCCAACGCCCTCGCCGACCTGCTGGCGGCGCTCGTCGGGGGGCGGCGCTACGAATCGGAAATCGTCGCGGAGCAGGGCGTAGCCGCGCACGTTCTGCCCGCCGCCGCGCCGGGCGCTCCGGCTCCCGCGCTGGAGTTGGTGGAGCCGACCGCCCCCGATTCGGCGGTAGCCCGCTTTCTCGAAAAGCGCGGCCCGGGGATGCACCACCTGGCCCTGCGCGTCTCCAGCGCGGAGGCGGCCATGTGGCGAGCGGAGGAGCAGGGCCTGCGCGTGCTCTCCGACGAACCGCATCCCGGGGCGGGCGGCAAGCGTGTGGTCTTTCTGCACCCGGAGGATACCGGCGGCGTCCTCGTCGAGCTGTGCGAGCACACCGACCCGCTACCCGAGGCGGAGCGCGTGCCCTTCGCGCACGACGGCGCCAATGGTACGCTGGCGGCCTACACCCTCGGGAGCGCAGCGAACCCGCCGCTTTTGCTGCTGCACGGAGCTGCCGGCTGCACGGAGCGGGAAACGCGCCGACTGGCGCACCGACTGGCTCCGCACTTTCGCGTCGTCGCGCTCGACTTTCCCGGCCACGGGGCGTCGGATCTCTTTGAAAACGTCGACTTTTCGTCGACTCTCTTCGCCGAGAGCGTCCGTGCCACCCTCGACCACTTCGGCATCGAGCGCGCGGCGGTCTTTGGCTTCTCGATGGGCGGCAACATGGCGCTCCGCCTCGCGCATCACCACCCCGAGCGCGTGGCCCGTCTCGTCGTGCACGGGGCGTGCATCGACTGGAGCGAGACGCAGGCCGAACAGATGGCCGTGCGCCTGGATGTGCGCACCCTCCAGGAGCAATCCGGCGGGCGTCCCGCCGCCGCGCTGGAGGCTGCGCACCGCGACTGGACGGGGCTCTTTGCGCGCACCGAGCGCTTCGTGCGTGCGCTCCCCCTCCGCACCGACGAGATGCGCGCGATGGCCGAAGCGGTCGAGGTCCCCACCCTCGTCAGCACTGCCGACCGGGACGACCTCTTCCCGCTGGAGGCCGCGTTCACGCTGCACCGCCGCCTTCCGAAGGCGCGGCTGACCGTGGTGCCGGGCACGCGCCACGCGCTCGGGCAGACGGATCTGGGGGCGCTCGTGCCCCCGTTGACGCGGCACCTGCTCGCGTACGTTTAGCGCGACGCCCCGGCGGCCGCCTCCGGCTCAAAGAGCGCCGGCCAGAGCCGCCCGTCGTCGTAGCCGAGCGGGAAGAGCGCGATCCCGGCCAGCCCGTGCTCTCTTGCGAACTGGTACTTCGCGCGCAGGCTCTGGGCGTCCTCGAACCAACCCTGGCGCCACTGGCCGCCCTCGGTCTGGAAGACGTAGTACGGCGACTGGCTCTGCGGGTCGCGCTCTTTGCCGTAACGCTCGACCCGCTCCAGTGCCGACACGTCCAGGTTCGGCAGGCGCTCCGGGTCCATCGGCGCGTAGCTGATCGAGCGGCCCGGCCCGGTGGTGCGCGCGCCCGGCTCGGGGCCGCGCGTCGGCCATTCGTAGCCAAAGAGCGGCACCGTGAAAACGAGCTTCTCGCGCGGCACGCCGAGGTCGTCGTAACGCGCGAGGACGGCCCGCCAGTTGGTGCCGCCCCAGCCCGTGAGCGGCGCGACGGGGCCGGCGACGTCGCCGCCTCTCGCGTGCAGGTCGTACCCCTGCACCACCAGGCGGTCTACGTGCTCGGCGAGGGCGGCCTCGTCGAAGGCGTCGGCCCGGTCGAAGGCCGGGGCGAAGAGCGACAGGCGCGCCCTGGGCGGCATCGCCGCGCGCAGGCCGCGCACGAACCGCGTAAAGCCACTGCGCGCCTCCTCAGAGACGCTGCGGTGAGCTTCCACGTCCAGATGCAGCCCCCCGGCGTCGGCGATGCGCATCGCCGCCAGCGCGTCGGCCCGGACAGCACGGGCCGAGTCCACGCCGGCGAAGACGCGCTCGAAGCGCTCGGCGCCCTGCACGCTGACGGTCGGGTAGAGCGGGGTGCCGGCGTCCTCGGCGGCGCGGCGGAGGGCGTCCCAGCGCTGCGGCCAGCCGTGCGCGTCGGTCACGCCGGCGGTGTCGGCGCGCAACTCGAAAAAGAAGACGCCGCCCTCCGAGAGCCTGTCGAGCGGCACGTCCTGCCACGCCTCTTGCATCCACCAGACGTGGTAGCCGTAGACCGCGAAGCCGGCGCCCGCACGTGGCTCGTCTCCGGCGGGGCGCGTGGCCGGCCCGCTGCCGGCGCAGCCCGCCGCGAGCAGAAGCGCGGCGGCGAAGAAGGCGAGGCGAGCAGACGTCATAGCGGGACCGTAGCGTGCGCAAGCGATTCTGGAGCGACGTTGGCTACGGACAGTTCTCGAAGGCGTTGCCTCCCGCTGAAGAGACTCTCATACGTGCGCCCGGCGGAATCAGGTGCGCCCGGCGGAATCAGGCGTCGGCAAACTCCTTCTTCACTACGCTGATCTGGCTACCTTCCAGCACCATCTCGACCTCGCGCGGGCTGAGCGTGTGCGTCAGCTCGTAGGTCTGGCCTTTCGTCTCGTTGCGCAGGGTCACGCGCTGGCGCTCGTCGCGGATGCCTTCCTGGAGGTTTTCCAGCTTCAGCGTGTCCTCCTGGTCGATGTCGTCGTAGTCGCGCTCGTCGGCGAAGATGAGCGGCAGAATGCCGAAGTTCGCGCAGTTCTGCCGGTGGATTCGCGCGAAGCTCTTGGCCACCACGGCGCGCAGGCCCAAGTAGCGCGGCGCAATCGCGGCGTGCTCGCGGCTGGAGCCCTGCCCGTAGTTTGCGCCGCCGACGATAAAGAAGCCCTCGTCTTGGTGCTCCATCGCTCGGTCGTAGAAGTCTTCGTCCACCTGGTAGTAGACGAATTTCGAGATCTCCGGGATGTTCGAGCGATACGGCAGAATGCTCGACCCCGCCGGCATGATGTGGTCGGTCGAAATGTCGTCGCCGACCTTGAGCAGGACCGGCCCTTCGAGCGTGTCGGGCAGGCCCTCGAAATTGGGCAGGCTCACGACGTTGGGCCCTTTTTCGAGCTCAACCTCGCCCTGCGCGTCGGCCGCGCCGATGCCCGGCTCGCCGTCGATGTGCCCGTCGCCGACGACCTGGTCCTCGGTCATGCCGGGCATCTCGCGCCCCGGCGGCGGCACCATCTGGCTGGTGTTGATCGACAGCTCGTCCGGCTCACTGACCGAGGGGTAGCTCATCTGGTACGGCTCGTCGGCCAGGTCGCGCGGGTCGGTGATCTTGCCCGTCAGCGCGCTGGCGGCGGCCGTCTCGGGACTGACGAGGTAGACCGCATCTTCCTTCGTGCCGGAGCGGCCCGCGAAGTTGCGCGGCACCGTGCGCAGGCTGATCTGCCCGGTCGCCGGCGCCTGTCCCATCCCGATGCAACCGTTGCAGCCGGCCTGGTGAATGCGACCGCCCGCGCGGGTGAGCATCTGGAGGTGCCCTTCGTTCATCAGGTTCTCCAAGATCTGCCGGCTCGTGGGGTTGACGTCGAAGCTGACGCGGTCGTGCACTTGATAGCCGTCCACGATCTCCGCCGCGATGGCGAAGTCGCGGTAGCCGGGGTTGGCCGAGGAACCGACGTAGCTCTGATAAATCTCCTTGCCTTCGACCTCACGCACCGGCACCACGTTGCCGGGACTGCTGGGCTTGGCGATCATCGGGACCAGTTCGGAGAGGTCGATCTGCTCGGTATAGTCGTACTCGGCGTCCTCGTCGGCCTTGATCTCGGTGAAGGCGTCCTCGCGCCCCTGGCTTTTGAGGAAGCGGCGCACCTCGTCGTCGGCGGGGAAGACGGTGCTGGTGGCCCCCAACTCGGTGCCCATGTTGGCGATGACGTGGCGGTCCATGCAGCTCAGGTCGTCGAGACCCGGGCCGTGATACTCAATGATGCGCCCGAGGCCGCCGTCCACACCGTGGTGGTGGAGCATCGTGAGGATCACGTCCTTCGCGCTGACCCAGTCGGGCAGCTCGCCGGTCAATTCGACGCCCCAGACCTCCGGCGCCTTGATCGTGTAGGGCTTGCCGGCCATCGCCATCGCCACGTCGAGGCCGCCCGCCCCGATGGCGAGCATCCCGATGGCGCCCGCCGCCGGGGAATGGCTGTCGCTGCCGATCAAGGTCTTGCCCGGCTCGCCAAAGCGCTCCTGATGCACCGGATGGCTCACGCCGTTGCCGGGGCGGCTGTAGAAGACGCCGAACTTCTTGCACGCGCTGCGCAGAAAGAGGTGGTCGTCGGGGTTTTTGAAGTCCGACTGGATGAGGTTGTGGTCCACGTACTGCGCCGAGAGGTCGGTCTTGACGTTGTCGATGCCCATCGCCTCGAACTCCAGCATCACCATCGTGCCGGTGGCGTCTTGGGTGAGGGTCTGGTCCATCGTCAGGCTAATTTCCTCGCCCGGCTCCATCGTGCCGTCTACGAGGTGACTGTCGATGAGCTTCTGTGCGACGTTCTGGCCCATGGCGGATGCGGGTCGGTTTGCGAGGATGCGGGTCGGTTTGCGAGTCGGAAACTACAGGGGGGAACGGAGTCGTCCTGGCTGCTCATTTTGCCGGAAAGGCAACGCGGCAAGTCAGGATGGCCCCTACATCCAGCCCCCGCCGCTGTTTCTTACCACCCCCCGCAGACTGTTTTGATCTTGGGAAGACACCGTGGACGGCAAACCACAGACCAAAGACGGCTGTCTTTCGAAGGGTCTACCCTTTCAAAGGGTCTACGTCGACCTTCTGAAACTCCGCCGTCTACCGCGCTGTGAGCGAAGCGCCCTGAACGAAGAAGGGCTCGTGGAGCGCGATCAAGGGCTCGTGGAGCGCCCGCCGTCCTCCTTCCACGGGGGGTCGCGCTTTTCGAGAAAGGCGGCGATGCCGGCCTGGCAGTCGTCGGTCGCGCGCGCCATCGCGTTGAGGCGCGTGGCGTACGAGAGCGCCTCGGAGAGCCCCATGCCGCCCGTCTGCGCAAGGGCTTCTTTGGTCAGGCGCAGCGCCGCCGGGCTGGTCTCACGCGCGAGCTCGCGGGTCAAGTCCTCCACCGCCCCGTCCAGTTCGTCCTCCGGCCACGCACGGGCCACGAGGCCGATCTCGGCCGCCTCCTCGCCCGGAAGCAGCCGCCCGCGCAACAGCAGGTCGCGCGCGGCAGTTTCTCCCAGCTTGCGCCGCACGAAGACCATCACGATGGCAGGCACGAACCCGATACGCACCTCCGTAAAGCCGATCTTCGCCCCCTCGGCCACGTAGGCGAAGTCGCACACGGCTGTCAGCCCCGCCCCGCCGCCGATGGCGTGGCCGTTCACTTTGGCGATCACCGGCTTCGGGTGGCGGTAGATTTCCTCGAAGAGTCCCGCCAGGTGCTCCGAATCGTGCAGGTTTTCTTCTGGAGAGGCCTCTTGCAGGGCTTCCAGCGAGGCGAGGTCCGCCCCCGCGCTGAAGACGCTGCCCGCCCCGGTAAGGACGACCGTGCGCACGGTGTCGTCCTCGGCGGCTTTCCTCAGCGCCCCCCGCAGCTCGCCGACGAGGGCGGCGTTCAGGGCGTTGCGCTTGTCCGGGCGGGCGAAAGTGAGCGTGGTCGTGGGGCCGCGCGTTTTTCGGCGGAGGAGCGTGGCCATCGGAGTGCGTCGGGGGAGGGGTCGCGGGCATCTTTCGAAAACGGCAGGCGATCAAGCGCCGGGGGCGTCCGCGTCGATCTGCGTCGCCCCTTCCGCGATGAGCCGCCCAGTTGGGAATGATCGAGCTGTTGGGAATGATCGAACCGTTGTGGGTGACCGAACTGACGACCTGCTTCGATGCTGTCAGCGCAGCGCGGTAGCAACGCCGCGGGACGGCCTCTCCTGCGTGGCCGACCTCGCGCACCAACCGCCGGGCTACTGCGCATAGCCCTCGGGCCGCTCTTCCAGCCCCTCTTCTGAAAGGCCCCAAGAGCGCGCGAGGTCGCGGATCATGCGACGCTCGGCGTCGAGGATGCGGTCGTCCGCCTCGGCGACGTAGCGCAGGTCCGCCAGCAGCGCCTCGTGCTGGTGCTGCGGGACGGCCTCGCCGACCGCCTCGACCGCGTCGGAGAAGAGGCGCTGCTTGGGACCCTGCACGTAGGTTTCCATCACCTCCTGCACCACGCCCAGCACGTCCTCCTCGCCCGCACCGGGAATCCACTCGCTGATCTTGGCGGTGATCGCCTCGACTTCGTCTTCGTCGAGGTCGTGGTCCGTCTCGAAGGCAAGGGTGAGGTAGATCAAGGCCAAGTCGTGCACGGGCGTCCAGCTTTCGGCCGGGCCCTCGCTCTGGAGAACCGTCCACGCGCCGGAGGCCCAGTGCCCGGCCTCCTCGCCGCCGGCGCTCACGTCCCAGGCGCCGGCCAGCTCGCCGATGAAGGTGCTCTCCTCGTGCATGTACTGCCCGTCGGCCATCGCAATCTCGACGAGATCGTCGAGGATGAGCTGGCGGTCCTCTGCGCTCAGCGCTTCGCCCACGCTGCGGATGGCAGCGTTGACCTGGGCGAGCGCGTCGTCGCGTTCGTAGAGCGCCAGCGCCCCTTTGATCGCACTCAGGACCGACTCTTCGCGCACTTCCTGGGATTGCCACTCGCGCAGCTCTTCGGCGATCGTGTCGACTTCCTCGTCAGCCAGGTCTTCGTCGGTGCCGTGGGCGAGGGTCAGGTAAATCAGCGCCAAGTCGCGCAGCAGATGCTCGCGGTCGTGGGCGGCCTGGGCCTCCGGGTCAGCGGTCGGTTCCATGATGTGCGGGAGGGGGAAATTTGTGGATTGTGAATCGTCCGCTCGCTACGCTCGCTGGATGGTCGATGGTTTTTACGCTGCCGGCGACGGAAGGGGAGGCGCACGCCATCCCCAATCCACCATTCACCAACGCTCATCCGCCGTCGTCGCCGACGAACTTGTAGCCGATGCCGTAGACTGTTTCAATGTAGGTCGGCGCGGTGGGGTCCGGCTCGATTTTTTTGCGGAGGGAGGCGACGTGCCGGTCGATGGTGCGCGTGGTGATGTCGCCGGAGATCCCCCACACGTCGCGCAACAACTGCTTGCGGCTGACGGTGCGCCCGCGCCGGTGGATGAAGTAGCGCAGAATGTCGAACTCCAGTGCGGTGAACTGAATCTCCTCGTCGTTCTTGTGGGCCACCTGTTCTTCGAAGTCCACCTCCACGTCGCCAAAAGAAAAACGCTCCATCTCTTCGACTTTCTCGGAGGGCCCGCTACGTTCGAGAACAGCCTTGACGCGCGCCTCCAGTTCCTCGGCACTAAAGGGCTTGGTGACGTAGTCGTCGGCGCCCAGCTCGAAGCCCTGGAGCTTGTCTTCTTCCTTGCCCTTGACGGAGAGCATGATGACGGGCGAGTCCACGCCGCCCTGGCGCGCCTCGCGCAGAATGTCGAAGCCGTTTTTCTCCGGCAGCATCACGTCGAGGAGCACCACGTCGTAGGGCGGCAGCGAGGTGATCTGCTGGAGACCCTCGTCGCCGTCCTCGGCACGTTCTACGTCGTAGCCTTTGAGCTCGAAGAAGTCCTCCAGCCCCATGCTCATCTCGGGGTCGTCCTCGACGATGAGCATGCGGGCGGTCGTCGCTTGCGAATCGGCATCGGCAGACGTCTGGGATTCCATTGCGAGGCGGCTCGCGCCCGGGCGGCGCGGCGGGCTGATGAGGGAGGAAGACAGAGCAGGCGAACAGCCGGAATCGTCCCAGCCGGGACAGCGGGGGCTGTAATAGGTACCCTTTCGCACTCCCAGATGCCGATGTTTTGGGTAATAACGTTGTGAAGGGACGGCGTGCCCGATTCGGGCCTGCGCCCGCTTCGCCTCGCCAGCAGACCGGGGAGAGGAAACACTTGCCCACTTTGCAACTTGCGGCCGCTTTCGGCGTAGTGCAAGAGAGCCGGGCCGCGTCCGCCTCTCGTCGCCGGCATTCATCCTTGCGCCGCTCTTTTTCGTTGCCGCGCAGCATTTTGTAAGAACGCCGCGAAGCAGCATGGACCTGTATTACCTTTCCATTATCGTCGCCACGCTGGTAGGCTTCTGCGCGCTGGCGTGGATGCTGCTGGCCCCCATCTGGCGCTTCCTCGACCGCGAGCAGGAGGTCAGCAAGAAATGGACGAAGGAGGCGTTGGCCCGCCGCCGTCGCCAACAGCAACGCAGCGGCGACGAAGCCGACAACGCCCCCGACGACGGCGAAACGGAACGCCCGCCGCGACCGGCTCCCAGCGGCGACGGCGCGCCCCGCTCCGACGACCGCGGCCCGCAGACGGCGGACCGCAGTCCCGCCAGTCGCTGAGGAGATGTTTTCCCGGAGGGGCACGCGCTCATTGCGCTCCCTTCGCTTCCGCACCGCTGGTGTCCACCGGGGCCGGCGCGACCACGAGCGGGACCAGGTCCTTCATCGTCTTCGGCCCGATCCCGTTGACGCGCCGCAGGTGCCCCACCTCGGCGAAGGGGCCGTGCCGCTCGCGGTAGGCGGCGATGCGCCCCGCGATGACCGGCCCCACCCCCGGCAGGCGCCCCAGTTCCGCCGGCGGGGCCGCGTTGATATTAATCGAGGCAGTGTCACCGGCGGTGAGCGCGCGCGGAGCGTCGCTGCCTTCCTCCTCCGGCAGCGCCGTGTCCTTCTGCGCGGCGCGGAGGCGGGCGGCGCCCTGCTGGAAGCGGTGGTCCGTTGCGGCAAAAGGGCGCTCCGGCACGGCGCGCGGCCGGCTCTGCACGTAGCGCGCCACCATGCCCGCCGCCAGGAGCCCCGCCAGTGCCAGGAGCGCCGTCGCCTCACTGCGCGTGATCGCCAAGCGTTGCTGCATACGGTAAAGCCAGACCTTCGCTCGTTCGAGATCCACGGCACCCGCTGGGTCGGTTCGGGGTAAAAACGGGGCAACGTTGCCACGAGGCGGCCACGCGCGCGCTGCCTGTCACAAGACACCGCGCCACCGGCAACGTAACGCCGCCGCGCCTTTTTCACACTCCGAGCGTCTGCAACAACGCCCCCTTTCTTCCCTTCCTTCGAACGAATGATCGTCCGTACCGAAGCGGTGGTGCTGCGAAACCTCGACTACGGGGAGACGAGCCAGATCGTGACGCTCTTCACGCGTGAGCGGGGGCGGCTGGCGGTCATGGCGAAGGGCGCGCGCCGCACCAAAAGCAAGTTTGGATCGACCCTCCAGCCGATGGCCTACACGCAGGTCGTCTTCTACCACCGCGAGACGCGCGGGCTGCAAACCCTGAGCGAGAGCGCGCACCTGGAGCCGCTGCTGGGCATCCGGCGCGACCTTCAGAAGATCACCCTCGGCCTGCGCCTCGTGGAACTCGTCTACGCCCTCACCGAAGAGGAAGACCCGCAACCGTCGGTCTTTCGTCTGCTCGTCGGGGCGTTGCGCACGCTCGATGCTGCCGGCGAGCGCGCGGCCAACGTGTTGCCGTACTTCCAGCTCCGTCTCGCCGGGACGCTGGGCTTCGCCCCGGCCTTCGAGAAGGGCGACGTGGAGGCGCTCCCGCATGAAGGCGGCGTGCTGGCGCTGGAGAGCGGGCGCCTTTACCCCGCCGATGAGGCGCCGAAAACCGGGCAACGCGCCTCGCAGACCGCCCTGCGGGCCTTCGCCGTCTTCGCCCGCGCCGACCTGGCCGACGTGATGCGTATGGACCTGACCGCCGACCGCCGCCGCGAGGTCCAGGCCCTCGCCGACGACTACCTGCGCTACCACGTCGAGGACGCCTTCCCCGACCGCGGCGCAAAAGTCACGGCCCACCTCTTTACAGAAGGTGAGCAGGAAAGAGACTGAGAAAAAATGTTCGTCAACAGGCACACGCCCCTTCAACCCTTCCCCCCTTTCCTTCCTCCCTACACGCACTTGACGTTGCCAAAGCGGCTTCGTAGTCTTGTGGAAAGCATGTGCGCTCCCTTTCCGCTCACGAGCCGCGCGTCCCCGCCATGAGCCGCAAGAAGCTCACCGCCAAGCAGCACGCCTTCCTTCAGTTCCTCATCCGCTACGTGCGCGAGGAGGGCGTCTGGCCCACCTACCGCGAAATTACCGACCACTTCGGCTATCGCTCGCCCAACAGCGTCACCCAGAACCTCAAGGCCCTCCACAAGAAGGGTTTCCTCACCCGTGACGAGCAGGGGTACCACCTGGCCGACAAAAAGCCCGTGCGCGCCGTCGGCGGGATTCCGGTGAAGGGCGTCATCTCCGCCGGCTCGCTCCAGGAGGCGGTCGAGGCGGACCTCGGCACCATCACGCTCGACACGCTCTTTTCGGACCTGGATCGCCTATTCGCCATCCGCGTCTCGGGGCCGTCCATGAAAAACGCCGACATCCACGACGGCGACTACGTGCTCCTCATCGACGACGACATTCCCGAAGGCGGCATCGGGGCGGTGCTCTACAACGGGGAGACCTCCTTAAAGCGCGTCTACCACAACGAGCGGGGCCTGCGCCTGGAGCCGGCCAACGAGGAGTACGACGACATCCACATCACCCCCGACGTATTCGAGGAAGTGACCGTGCTGGGCCGCTACGTCGGCCACGTCAACGACCAGGGCATCTTCAAGCAGAACGCGGCGTGAGGTTTTGTTTTTGACCCGTTTCGGGAACAAATTCCCCGGCAATTTTGGAGATTTCACGCTAAGCAGCAGGCAGATCGTCTCCAACAGTATTGATTCCCGCGAGGAGCGGCAAAGTGCCAAATCTGGCTGCGATCAGAAATCTGCTGAGAGGCGAGGCCAGCGGACGATGCTCGCCGCCACGTTCAAAGCGCAGAGGGACAAAGCGCAGAGGGAGTGGCTGGAAGGTCCGCCGTCCTTGGACCGCCGTCTGCGGTCTGTCAGGCAGTGACAGCTCCTTGTCAAAACCGTGACAGGCGTGTGTCGTATGCCGAAAACCCGTCCAGACGCCCCAAGCGCCCCAAGCGCCCGCTATGCCGACAAACAAAGAGCGCACGCTCAACCGCACGGAGCGCCTCTTCGCCGAGGTGCTGCTTCTGCAAAACCGCTCGGACATGAGCGCGCGCGACCTCGCCGAGCACTTCGGCGTGAGCCGGCGCACCATCTTCCGCGATCTGCGCGCGCTGGGGGAAGCCGAGGTCCCGCTGACCTACTCCGAGGGCGGAGGCTACAAAATCCTCGACGGCTACCAGCTCCCGCCGCTCATGCTGTCGGCCCGCGAGGCGGCTACGCTCCTGATGGGCACGGAGTTCGTCAAGCTCCAGCCGGAGCAGAGCCTTCGCAAGGATGCCGATGAGGTGGCGCTCAAGATCCGCCAGGTGCTCCCCGAGCAGGTGCGCGAGTTCATCGACGCGCTCAACGACCGCACGGTGCTGGACCCATACTGGCTGCATGCGCTCGAGGCGTCGAGCCAGGAGGAGGGGCGCTGGTACAACATCAGCCGGGCGGTCGCCGAGCAGCACCCCCTCCAGATGGAGTACTACGTGGCCAGCCGCGACGAAGTGACGGCGCGCACCGTCGACCCGCTGGGGCTCGTGTATTATACCGACCACTGGAACCTCGTGGCCTACGACCACCTGCGCGAGGCGATTCGCAACTTTCGCCTCGACCGCATCGAGGAAATGAGCGTGATGGGGCTGGAGTGGTTCGAGCCCCCGGAGGACTTCGATCTCCAGGAGCACCTCGACGAGCGTGAGGACAGCCCGGCCAACCGGCGCATCCGCATTCGCTTCGACGCGCGGGAGTACCAGTGGGCGCGGCGCGGCATCCCGGCGCAGATCGAAGAGGAGCGTGAGACCGACGACGGCGACGTGGAGGTCACATTCTCCTTCGAGAACCTCGACTACGTGGCCCACTGGCTGTTGCGCTACGGCACGAATGCCGAGGTGCTGGAGCCGGACGACCTGCGCGAAAAGATGCGCGCCGAGGCGATGGAGCTGGCCGCGCAGTACCCGGCGTGAGAACAGCGGAGGGCAACCCGCGCCCTGCATGCCCGCTGCCGCAGTAGCAGCAAAAGCCGAAAGAACACACCGACCATGCGATAACGCGGCAGCATCGCGATTTGTGATTTTCGAGCGCGCGGCCGCATTCGCATACGCTCCCTTCCGATTACGCTCCCTTCCGATTGGGGAAACGTAGCTCTCTCGTCGCACGAAAGCTTTGCAACTACATCGCCGACTGGACTTCGCCTCGCGCGCCGGGCGTGCGAAGCGTTTTCTTCGCTTCCCGCGCTGCTTTTTACGGTCGCCGGGAGAAGATTCGAGGCGGTATCGTCTTTGGGTGACGTTGCCGGCAGAAATGGCTCTGAAGCGTGTAGCTTGCTTTCATCACGCACTACGCGACGCGAAGCGCTCCTCACTCGCCCGCCGCCAGAAAGGCGCCGACGAGCCCGCCCAGCGCCACCCCGCCGGCGGCCAGAAGGCCCCGGTTCTTGGTGGCCCAAAGCTGGAGGCTGTAGTCAGAGGCCCGGTCGTCGAAGTCGCCGTGCGCGCCGTGGTCGCCGGGCACGGGAGAAAACAGGTTGTCGGGGCGGTCTTCGTCTTTGGGCTCGCTGGTCTGCTGGCCGCTCACGCCCGCCTCGCCCAGGTAGAGGTCCCCCGCGCCGGGCGCCAGCTTGTTGCCGATGATCGCCTGCACGGCCGAGTAGCCAACGTACATCTCGCGGCGGCCGGTGCGCGCGGCGTGCGCCACTGCATCGGCGGCGACCTCCGGCTGGAAAATCGGCGGCACGGGCTGCGCCTTGTTCGGCAGCTTCGAGCGTACCCAGCCGAACTGCGGCGTGTTCACCGCCGGGAGCTGCACCATCGAGACGTCCACGCTCGAGTCTTCGTGAATCAGCTCCGCGCGGACCGAGTCGAACATGCCCTGCACGGCATGCTTGGCCCCGCAGTAGGCGCTCTGGAGCGGAATCCCCCGGTACGCCAGCGCCGAGCCGACCAGCACGATGCGCCCCCGGTCGCGCGGCATCATGCGCCGGAGCGCCGCGCGCGTGCCATGCACGGTGCCGTGGTAGCACACATCCGTCACGCGCTCGTACTCGTCGGGCTCGATGTCGGGAAACTCCGCGAAGACGCTCGTCATCGCGTTGTTGACCCACAGGTCGATCTCGCCGAGCTCGTCCTCGACCTGTTCGGCGGCGGCTTCGACCTGGTCGGCCTCTGCCACGTCGGTCTGGGCGGTGACGGCCTCCCCGCCGAGGCGCTGGACTTCCTGCTGGGTGGCGTCGAGGCCGTCTTCGCCGCGCGCCAGGAGCCCCAGCTTGGCGCCGTCGCGCGCGAAGCGTTGCGTGACGGCGCGGCCCACGCCGGCGGTGGCGCCGGTGACGACGACGACCTTGTCTCGGAAACTGGAGAAGTCGGCTTGAGGCATAGTGTTGAGGGGGGAAGGGAAAGAAGTGAGAGGGTGAAGAGGGGTGGGGGCGTATCAGCCGGCCAGAGGAAACGCTGCCTGCAAGAAGGAACCTCCGAACGCCCTCGTAGGAGCACGACGTGCGGCGTACTGCGGAAGGGCGGCACGGTCTGAAGCGCCCCCCGCGATCGGCGCGTCAGTTCGTTTCCAAGTGTTTGATAACCTCGCAGGCAGTGGCCTCGGGCGAGCCCGCGATGCTCACTTCGAGAACGTATTTTTCGTCGGGGCCGGGCTCTTCGAGGGCGTCGAACTGGCTCTCCAGAAGATCAGCGGTCATGTAATGGCCCGAGCGCTCCTCGAGGCGAGCCCGGATCTGCGCGTGCTCGCCGGCGAGGTAAACGAAACGCACCGCGTCGCCTCCTTCGCGGAGGAGTTCGCGGTAGGCGCGCTTCAACGCCGAACACGCAATGACGCCCGAGCGCCCTTCCGCCAGCAGCCGCCCGGCCAGGTCGCGGATCTTTTCCAGCCACGGCTGGCGGTCGGCGTCGGCGAGCGGCTCGCCGCTTCCCATCTTTTTGACGTTGGCGTCGGGATGCAGGTCGTCGCCCTCGAAGAACGGCCAGCCGAGGCGCTCGGCGATCTCGCGGCCCACGGTCGTCTTGCCCGAGCCGGAGACGCCCATCACCACCAGCACCTGGGGATCCTCGATGTCCAGCGCTTCGGCATTCGGCACAGCGGCGGCGAGAAGCTGAAATCGAGCAGCGGGCGCGCAAAGCGGGCGTTCCCATGGGTCGTGGTTTGTTATCAAGCTACGGCACGAAGCGCCGCGGGGCAAGCCGCCTACTCGAAGTGCGGAGCGTAGCGAGTTAATTTTGCTGCGCCTCGCGGACGCTCTCGGGGGTGGGCTGGGGAACGCTGTTGGCTTCGCTGGCCTGGCCCAGCTTGCTGCGGTCGTAGGCGTCTTCCACGTCGTAGTGGCGGCGAAACCAGCGCGCCAGCGGCACGTCCGTCGAGGAGTGCGCCACGATGGAGAGTGCGATGGTGACGGCCATGAGCTGGAAGAGCTCCTCAGCCCCGCTCAGGCCGCTTTTGAGGATCAGAATGGCGTAGACGACCGAGGCGAAGCCCTTCGGTCCAAACCATGCGGCGGCGATCCACTCGCGCCAGTCGATTTCCCCTCCCAGCATGGCCAGCCCAATCGCCAGCGGGCGCGCGATCAAGATGACCAGCGCGGCGAAGAAGTAGTCCCCCGTCGCGAAGCTGCCGAAAAACGAGAGCGAGATGAGCGCGCCGAAGTAGAGGAGCGCTCCCAGCTTGAAGAGCTCCACCAGCACCTCGCCGAAGGCGTGAAACTCCTCGCGGGTCTCGGGGCTGGCGGTGGCAATGGTGAGCCCCCCGAAGAAGGCCGCCAGAAACTCGTTGGCGTGCGTGACCGCACAGACGGCGAAGATCAAGAGGCCGATGGCGAAGGCGAAGATCGGCTCGTAGACGTGGGCGGCCGCGAGCGGCTTGAGGCGATCCAGCTCCAGCGCTACGAGCGGTACCCCGACGCCCACGCCGATCCCGAGGGCCACCTCGCCGGCGAGCGTAGGGAGGGCGACCTGCTCGGCCCCGGCGGCGCCCAGCATCACCAGCACGACCGGGAGCGCGAGGCCGTCGTTGAGGCCGCTTTCCACGTTGAGGAGCCGGCGCAAGCGCCACGGCACCTCCTCGCGCCCCACGATGGCGGAGGCGAAGACGGGATCGGTGGGGCTCAGCGCCGCGCCCACGAGCATCGCCCGCGTCCACTCCAGACCTGCGAGGCCGCGCCCCAGGAGCGTGACGAAGAGGAACGTGAGCGGCAGGCCCAGCAAGAGCGCCCGCCCCGGCAGGCGCCACACGCGGCGCAGGTCGCGCAGCCCCGCCTGCATCCCGTCGGTGAAGAGCACGCTGAAGAGCGCGATCTCGGCGAGGTGCTCCAAGATCGGCCCCTCGGCGTCCACCTCCATCAGGCCCAGCGCGTCGGGCCCGGCCAGGTAGCCGGCGCCCAGAAAGAGCACGCTGGTGGAGACGAGCGTGCGGCTGGCGTACTCCGAGAGGAGCACCGCCGCCACCAGCATCATGGCAAAGACGAGCAGGGCCGTCATTTTGTGCGTACGGGCGTGGGAGAGTGGGAGCGCAAGGGACTTGCGAGAACGCGCGTGGCGAGCATGCTCCCGCTCTCCCGTGCCCACGCGTCAGGTGTTCAACGCCAGCTCCTCGGGTGCGGGGGCGGGCAGGCGGCGGCGTGCCGCGACGTTTCCGTCCTCGGGGCGGAAGCGGAGCCAGCGGTACCCGTAGCCCGCCAGGCGCAGGCGGTGCGCCCCGACGCTGGGGACCGGTTCGTACTGTGTGTCGCTCATCAGGTCGTTGAGGTGGCCGTCGGGCAACACCGACAGGTCCAGCTCGACCGTGCGCTCTTCGCCCGAGAGGTTGTGCGCGGCCACCACGGCGCGCCCCTGGTGGCGGCAGACGTGCGCGAAGACGCTCTGGGCCCCCGTCTCGATCACGTCCCACTCGCCCCAGCCGATCTCGCCGCACTCTCGGCGCAGGCGCAGCATCCGCTCCATCCAGTTCAAGAGCGATTCCGCGTCGTTGCGCTGCTGCTCGACGTTGACGTTGTGGAACCCGTACTCGCCCTCGCGGATGACTGGGCGGGCGAGCTCGCCCGGCTCGGCGCGCGTGAAGCCGCCGTTCTTTTCGTCGCTCCACTGCATAGCGGTGCGCACGCTCTTTCGCCCCTCCGCCGAGAGGTCGTCGCCCATCCCGATTTCCTGCCCGTAGCGCAGAACCGGCGTACCGGGCAGCGACAGCATCAGGCTGTACGCCATGCGCGTCTGGGGGCCGTCCCCGCCCAGCATCGGCGGGAGGCGCCGGCGCACGCCCCGGCCGAAGATCTGCTGCTGCTCCGTCGGGGCGAAGGCGTCGAAGACGTCCTCCCGCTCCACGTCGGTGAGCTTGTCGAGGTTCAGCTCGTCGTGGTTGCGCAAGAAGTGCGCCCACTGTCCCGTTTCCGGCAGGTCGGGCGGGTCTTCGAGCCCCTCTGCCAGCGGGTCGGCGTCCTCACGGGCCAGCGCCAGGAAGAGGTTCTGGTTGGCCACGAAGTTGAACAGCATGTGCATCCGCCGCCCGTCGCCGAAGTAGTTTTCGACCTGCTCGGGGGCGACGTTGGCCTCGGCCAGCAGAATCGCGTCGCCCTTTCGCCAGGAAAGAAATTCCCGAAACTCGCGCAGGTAGTCGTACGGGGAGGCCACGTCGGCCTGATCTTCGATGCCGCGCAGCTCCACGAGATACGGCGCCGCGTCGAGGCGGAAGCCGCTGACCCCGATTTCCAGCCAGAAGCCCATGATGCGCATGATCTCCTCGCGCACCAGCGGGTTGGCGATGTTGAGGTCGGGCTGGTGGGTGAAGAAGCGGTGGAAGTAGTAGGCGTCGGCCTGTTCGTCGTACTCCCAGACCGAACCGCCGCCCTCGCGGGACTCGTCGTAGATAAGCGGCTCGGGGGCGTCGGCGGGCGGCTCGTCGGTCCAGACGTAATAGTCGCGGTAGGGAGAGTCGGGGTCGGAGCGCGCGGCCTGAAACCAGGGGTGCTGGTCGGAGGTGTGGTTCACCACCAGGTCGGCGATGACGCGCAGGCCGCGCTCCCGGGCCTGGCGGACGAACTCGGTGAAGTCCCCGAGCGTGCCGAGGCGCGGGTCCACGTTGTAGTAGTCGAGGATGTCGTACCCGTTGTCGCGGTTGGGCGTAGGGTAGAACGGCAGCAGCCAGATGCAGGTGGCGCCGAGGTTGGCGATGTGGTCGAGCCGGTCGGTGAGGCCGGGAAAGTCGCCGATGCCGTCAGCGTTGTCGTCCTGGTAGGTCTCTACGTCCAGGCAGTAGATGACAGCGTCTTTGTACCAGAGGTCGCGCATAGGGATGCTCGCTTCGCTCGCGTGTGTGGGAAGGTTGGAAGGAGAAGAAAGGGAAGCCGAGAGCGAAACGGCATGGCCGGGCAGAAGCGCCCACGTTCCCTCTCACTCTCGGGCCCCTCCCTCCTTTACGCTCGAAGAGCGTCCTACTACTTCACCGGCCCCGGCGCGGTCGCGCTGCTCGTGGAGCGGGTCGCGCTGCCAGAGCGATTTCCAGCCACCGCCGTACTTGCTGGGGTTGAAGTCGCCCATCACCAGCGAGAGCGCGGCGATCACCGCCCCGCAGGCCATGCTGTTGACGATGGCCGCCGTCGGTTCGTAACCGAGGATCCAAGGCGAGACGACGAGCCACGCGCCCAGCGCGACGTTCCAGCGACCCGTGGCGCGCGTGGCCTCCCACCACGCCACGATGGCGAAGGTGGCGATCACCGGCCCGGCGAAGCGGTCCACCGTGGCGGGGGTGGACTGGGCGTAGCCGAAGACCCCCGGCGCGGCCATCAGCCAGATGCCCAGAGCAGCATTGACGACGTGAGCCCACATGGGTTCGACTTGCGATTTTCGATTGCAGATTTGCGATTTATTCTCGGCCGCTGTCCAATCGACCTCGAGAATCGACAATCGTCAATCCGCGAGGCCCCAGAAGCGGCGCCAGACACTGCCGCCGCTGTCGCGGACGCGCTTCATGTACTGGAGGCTCGCCAGCATCTCGTCCATCGCCGGCCCGATCATCGCCACCGAAATGACCGCCGAGCTGAGGCAGAGCGTGCAAAACGAGTTGAACAAGACCGGCTGGCTGACGACCAGCATGATACTGACGAAGCCCAACGGGCCTACCGCCAGCCCGAAGACGATCACGATCCACGGCATCTTTTTCCACCGCTTCGTCGAGCCGACGGCCCCGGTCACGGCGTCCACGAAATAGCCGACGGCCCCGAGGAAACCGTCGGGCACGCCGAACCACCTCATCGTCTTTTTCGAGACGCTCGAGCCACGCAGGATCTTTTCACTCTCCCCGTTCCATCCGGTGTCCGAAAAGAACGGCTCCCAGATACGGTCGACGACCTCCCACTGGTACAGCGACAGGTACATTGCCACGCCGAACCCCATCAGCGCGAGGCCCACGATAGGCAGGCGCTCCCCCCAAGAAGCGGGATTTTTCTCCCAGCCGGGCGGGATGTGGTCGTCGCGGTCGGGCTCGCCGCCTTTCTCCGGCACCCCCTCGGACGCCTCTTCGGGCGGAGCGTCTCCGGATTCAGTAACGGCACGGGGCTTTTTGGCCATAGATAGAATTTTTTGGCCATAGATAAAATAATGCAGAGGCAGGGCGAAAGCCGAGGCCCAGCAGGGGGAACGCTCTCGGCAAAGTAGGCAGCATACGCCTCCGCGTCATCCCCCGCCTGTTACGTTTTGCTTTCGCAGCCGGTCGCGCGGGGTTATTTCAGCCTCCGGTGAGCGCGGCGTACGTCCAGGCCACGACGTCAGCGCCCGGGCAGGCGCCACGCACGCTGCTGCGCCTCGCGCCCCGCCCCCTCCAAGCGGTCGTAGGCCCAGCCGGTGGCGGCGGCGTAGACGGCGTGGTGGAGCACGTCGAGGGCAATCGTCTCGGCGTTCCACTCCCAGGCGGGCGGCGCGACGTCCAGCGCGGGCAGCATGACCTGCGCGCTTCCCCAGACGGTGGCGAAGTGGGTCGCGCCGGCCGCCGCGCTGCCCAGCCCCGAGGCGCCGAGCAGGCCGCGCGCCACTCCCCAGCCGGTGCCGTAGCTCCAGTGGACGACCTGCGAGAAGCGCGCCTCGCCCTCGGGGTTGCGCGGCTGCACGCCCAGGACCTTGCCGGCCGCCTTCGCCGGGGCAGTGCTGGCCTCGCGCCCTTGCAGCTTCATCTCCAGCGTGCTCGACACGGTCATCGCGGCGGTCCCGGCCAGGCCCGCGACGATTCCTTTCCCAATGGATTCGGCGACGGTTTTGAGCATGGCGGTTTTTGGTTGCTGTTTAGTTGTTGGTTTTCGATTTGCCGGTGGTGGTGGTGGTGGCGTGCAGTTCACCGTTCCCCATCCACGATCCCCAGGCTCACTCAGCTGACTCCCCGTACGCCGTCGCCGAGAGGAGCGCGTTCTCGCTCTGGCGTGAGTCGAGGCGCGTGTGCTGCACGACGACGGGCACGTCCGCTTCGATGACGCTGGCGTAGTCGGTGCCGCGCGGGATGGTCTCGGGATCGTCGAGCTGGTCGAAGCGCACGTGCTCGGTGCGGCGCGCGGGCACGGTGACTTCGTAAGGGCCGGCGGGCTCGCGCCCCGCAAAGAAGACCGTAATCTCGACGTGCGCGTTCTCGTCGCCGGCATTCAGGATGCATGCTGTCTCGTGGCTGACGAGCGCGGGCGTCGGGGCGGTGGATTCTTCGGGAATCCAGCCTTCGGGGATGGCCCAGCGGCGCTTTCCGATCGGGTCCATTCGGGAGTGGGGGCGTGGATGAGGGGAGCGGGGGAGAATAGCGCGTGGCCGCCAAGTGTCAGCCCTCGTGCGGAAGGCGCTTCGTTATGAAGACGCTTCGTTATGCACGCGGCGCTCTGCGGGCAGAGGCGAACGGCCTGCTCGGCAACGCGAATCGCCTCCGGCAACGCGGATCGCGGCATTGCGAATATCTATTTTCAGAGGTAGCGTGGGCTCTCGTCGCCCTTCGGCAGTCGTCACTCGCGGAGCGACAGGAGCGGCAGGCCACTGGCCTCGTCTCTCCGGCGGCGGAGCGTCGCGGGCATCTCGGTGAGCATCACCTCCAATGTCGGGCGCACGGCAGCTTCCAGCAAGTGCCCGCCGACCGTCCCGCCGCCGCGCCGCCCCAGCACGGCGTGTGCGTGCAGCTTCGGCGCTCCGTCGTAGCGCGCCACGTTGCCCGTCAGCGAGAGCACTTCGACCTGGTCGCGGACGGGGATCTCTTCGTACGCCTGCGTCTCGGGCACATAGAAGCCGAGCGTGGCCTCACGAAAGGCGCCCAGCCCCGTGAGATGCGCGGCGCTGATGTCGTGCTCTTCGGCGAAGGCGCGCAGGCCGTCGGCCGGGTCGTCGCCGGTGTCGAAGACGACCGCGAAGGTGCGCGCGTCGCCGGAGGCGTGGAGGAGCTTCGTCTGCACGGGTGCATCGCAGGGGAAGGAGAAAGCGCGCTGACCAGATCGCCCATGGTACATGGTAGTCGCCACGCTCTGCTCGCTCTCGGCGCAGGTCAGCCCCTCGGCCTCGGGCGGATCGGCTTCTTCGTCATCGTCGCCCGAGTCGCACCCGGCCGGCGGCGAGCAACAAAAGCAGCGGGCGGAGGCAGCGAGCCATGCGAGGCGCGAAAAATGACGAGGCAGCGTTGAAAGAAGGCATCTGCGGCGATCTTGCCGTGTTTGTTCGCTCACGTCCTGCGCAATGGTTCATCGTTGCGCGGTTGTTGCGTTGCTGCGCGAGCGACACGTCTTCCCGCGAGAGGCACGTCCCCCCATCGACTGCGGCCGGTCGTGAGTGCTCTCCGGCAGACGCCATCCTTCGGGCCGAAGCTGCGCGCCAGCCGTTTCTTTGGTGCGGCTGCACCGTTACTTTAGACGCCCCCACGTGGCCGCGCGCTCCGGCCGCTCGGAACCACGCTCGGGGCGGCTTTTCGCGGCTCATCCCGCGCGCGTCACGTAGTCGCTAAAGGTAAAGAAAAACAGGATTACCAGCCAGAAAAAGCCCGCCGCCGCAAAGAGCATCGTCAGCCGGCTGGAGTAGCGTACGTGCATAAAGAAGAGCACGATCAGCGCTGCCTTCGCAAACGCAATGGTGAGCGCGGCCACGATGGAAAAAGCCCCCAGCGGTAGTAGTGAGACGCCGACCGTGGCCGCCAGCAAAACGAAGAGCGCGGCGGTGACTTTGTAGTAGGTGTTCTTGGCGACGGTAGCCATGGCGCTTCGCGCAGTTGAAGGTTGGAAAAAGGTTGAACGTTCGTCGGTCTGCTACCGGCGTGCGGGGAAGCGACGTTGCCGTCGGGCTGAACAACTTTCACCATTCCGCTCTCAACTCTCAGCCTACCAGATAAAGCATGGGAAAGAGGAAGACCCAGACGATGTCCACGAGGTGCCAGTAGAGCCCGACGGTTTCGACGGGCATGTAGTAGGGCATCCGCCCGGTGCGGCAACGCCA
>PXTS01000024.1 GCA_003022485.1 Bacteroidetes bacterium QS_8_68_28 | reverse complement strand
CGGATGGACTCGTCGATGACGATTCCCGAAAGAGCGATTACGGCGATTTCGGTGGTCCCGCCGCCCACGTCTACCACCATGTGACCCACCGGGTCGCTCACGTTCAGCCCGATGCCCACCGCTGCAGCCATCGGCTCCTGGATGAGGTGCACACGCCGCGCCCCGGCGTGCTCGGCACTGTCGCGCACGGCGCGCTTTTCGACTTCAGTGATGCCGCTGGGCACGCACACGACCATGTTGCGGATGCGCCCGAGCCAGCCCTTCTGCACCTTGCCGATGAGCGTGCGGATCATCTCCTCGGCGACCTCGAAGTCCGCGATCACCCCGTCCTTGAGCGGGCGAATCGTCTCGATCTCCTCGTGCGTGCGTTCGTGCATCTGGCGCGCCTCGTAGCCGAGGGCGATCACCTCGCGGCTGTTGCGGTCCACCGCTACGATGGACGGCTCGTTGAGCACGATCCCGCGCCCGCGAATGTAGATCAGCGTGTTGGCCGTTCCCAGGTCGATGGCGACGTCGCTGGAGAAGTTGAACAAACCCATGCGTGTCGGAATGAGTAATTGGTACTGAGGAATGAGGAATTATTCATTGCACACTACTCATTCCGCAGTGTCAGTGCCGAAAGTGGCGCCGGCCGGTGAGGATCATCGCCACGCCTGCCTCGTCGGCGGCGCGGACGACCTCCTCGTCGCGGATGGAGCCGCCCGGCTGGATGGCGGCGCTGGCGCCGGCCTCGGCGGCGGCTTCGAGGCCGTCGGCGAAGGGGAAGAAAGCGTCGGAGGCTACCACGGACCCTTCAAAATCAAGTTCCGCTTTTTCGCCCTTGCGCACCGCCAGCTCGCTGGCGTCGATGCGGCTCATTTGCCCCGCCCCGATCCCCAGGGTCGCGCGGCCCTGCGCGTAGACGATGGCGTTGCTCTTGACGTGCTTGGCCACGCGCCAGGCGAAGGCCAGGTCGCGCTCCTCGCGCTCGGAGGGGGCGCGCTGGGTGGGCACGTCCCACCCCTCGCGCTCGGCGCGGTCCGGCAGCAAGACCGGGTTGCGCTCCTGCACCAGCAGGCCGCCGACGACGGAGCGCACGTCGGGCCGCCGGTCGGTGCGGGCGGCGGCGTTCATCTGCACGACGCGGCGCTTTCTTTTTTCCTGAAGAAACCCCAAGACCCCCTCCTCGAACGCGGGCGCGACGACGATCTCGGTAAAAATGCGGTCGATGGCCTCGGCGGTGCTTCGGTCGAGCGGGCGGTTTACCACGACGATGCCGCCAAAGGGGGACTGGCGGTCGGTGGAGAAGGCGCGCTGGTAAGCTGCCTCCAGCGAGGGGGCCACGGCCACGCCGGTGGGGTTGGTGTGCTTGAGGATCGCGCAGGTGGGCTCCTCGTCGCGGAACTCGTCAATCAAGAGAAGGGCTGCGCTGAGGTCATTTAAGTTGTTGTAGGAGAGTGCCTTGCCGTGCAGTTTCTCGAAGTGGCTCGAGGGGGCGCCGTAGAGGGCGCCCTGCTGGTGCGGGTTTTCGCCGTAGCGCAGCGCCTCGGCGCGCGGGAGCGAAAGCGAAAGCGCCTCAGGGAGAGAAGCGTCTTCTTGTTCAGAGACGTCGTCGGTCTCCGTTTCTTCAGAGAAATAGCCGGCGACGGCGCGGTCGTAACGCGCGGTGTGAGCGAAGGCGTCGCCCGCCAGGCGGCGACGGGTGTCGAGCGAGAGCGCGCCGCCCGATTCTTCCAGTTCCTCGACCACCGTATTGTAGCAGGCCGGGTCGCAGACGGCAGCTACGCGAAAGAAGTTCTTCGCCGCCGCGCGCAGCATGGCCGGGCCGCCGATGTCGATGTTCGCGGTGGCCGTCAGGTCGTCCGCGCCGTTTTCGGAAAGGGCCTCCTCGAACGGGTAGAGGTTGCAGGCCACCAAGTCGATGGGGGCGAGGTCGTGTGCATCGAGGTCTTCCTGGTCGCCCTCGTGACCGCGCCGCGCCAGCAGCCCCGCGTGCACGGCGGGATGGACCGACTTGACGCGCCCGCCCAGCATTTCGGCAAAGCCGGTCAGGTCGGCCACGTCGGTCACGTCCAGGCCCGCCTCGCGGAGCGCCTCGGCGGTGCCGCCGGTGGAGATAAGCTCCACGCCCAGCGCGTCGAGGCGTTGGGCAAAGTCAGCCACGCCGGTCTTGTCGTAGACGGAAAGCAGCGCCCGGCGCACGCGGGGCGGGGCGTCGTGCGAAGCGTAGTCGTCGTCAGGAGAAATCATGGCAGAAGTCGTGGAGGAAAAAAAGCAGAGGCACGATGGGACGAGGGTCACGTCCGTGGTGCATCGTGCCCGTACGAGCGACTCGGGAACCCTACTACGAGCGACTCGGGAACTCTACTACGAGCGCCGGGCGGGGGAACCCTACGACTCAAAAATCCGGCGCCCGGCGCTCGGCGAGCGGATCGTCGTCGATGGTGACGCGGCGGCCCTCGACGGTCACGCGGTCGGTGGCGAAGAGGCACACGGCTTCGGGATACAGGCGGCGCTCGGCCCGCTTGACGCGCTCGGCCAGCGCCCGGGGCGTGTCGCCGGGGCGCACGGGCACCGGCTGCTGGAGGACGACCGGGCCGGTGTCGTACTCTTCCTCGACGAGGTGGATGGTCGCGCCCGTCCAGCGCGCGCCATAGTCCAGCACGGCTTCGTGGACGCGCTGTCCGTACATGCCCTTTCCTCCAAAGGCCGGCAGCAGGGCGGGGTGGGTGTTGAGAATCTTTTCGCGGAAGGCGTTCACGACTGGAGACGGCACTTTCCGCAGGTAGCCCGCCAGCGCGATGAAGTCGATATCGTTCGCGCGGAGCAGCCGCAGCAGATCGTCGGCGTGGCCGTCGTCGTCGGGGGCGGCGCGACCCGTGGCGATACCGCGCTTTTCGGCCCGCTTTAGGGCGCCGGCGCCCGCCCGGTCGCTGACGAGGAGAGTGATTTCGGTGGGCCCCAGCTCGCCCCGCGCGGCGGCGTCGGCGAGGGCGGCGAAGGTGGTGCCGGAGCCGGAGGCGAAGACGGCGAGGCGCACTTCTGGGCGCGTCGGGCATGGGGGAATGGGAGCGTGGGGCTTTTCACGCCTCCACGACAGGTTCGAGGACCGACAGCGTGGCTGCGTCGTCCGTCACTTCCAACCGGGCGCGGACGCCGACCGGCAACGCGCTCTTTTCGTCGATGTGGCCGTAGACGAGCCCGCCGGCGACGGGACCGCTGACGAAGTCGGCGTACTCATCCAGCACGTCGTCGAGCGGGCGCGTCGGGGAGTTCGGGTCGGTGTCGGTGAACTGGCCGTAGACGAGGCCGGCCAGCTTTTCCAAGATGCCGGCCAGGCGGAGCTGCGCGAGCAAGCCGTCGATGCGGTAGGGCGCCTCGCCGGTTTCTTCGACGAACAGGACGGCGCCGTCCATCGGGGGGAGGTAGGGGGTGCCGACGAGCTTGGCGATCATCGAGAGGTTGCCGCCCAGCAGGACGCCCTCGGCGGTGCCGGGCTGCTTGGGTTGGAGGGGTTTGTCGCCGGGCCCCAGCAGCGGATCGGGCGCGGCGCCCTCGGCAAGCTCCCAGAAGAGGCGCTCGGTGGCCGGGTGCGGCTCGTTGTCGTGGCCTTCGTGCCCGGCGAAATCGCTCTCGACCATGAGGCCGGAGAAGCCGGGCCAGCCGGCGCGGCGGAAGAACGCCATGTGTAGCGCGGTGATGTCGCTGTACCCGGCCAGGAGCTTCGGCTTCGCGCGCGCTGCGTCGTAGTCGAGGTGCGGGAGCAGGCGCAGGCACCCGTAGCCGCCGCGCACGCAGAAGAGCGCCTGCACGTCGTCCGAGCGCAGGAAGCGATTGAGCTCGCCGAGGCGCTCGTCGTCGGTCCCACTGAGGTAGCCGACGGGGTCGTAGGTGGAGCGGCCGCGCACGATCCGGTAGCCCTGTTGCTGGAGGTAGGCCACGCCGCGTTCGAGCGCGTCGGGATCGCGCGCGGCGCTGGCCGGGGCGATCAGGCCGATCCGGGCGCCAGGGTGGAGGGGAGGAGGGCGGATGGGACTCGGGGGGCGTGTTCGAGGGGGGCGGAGGAGTTTCAGTCGTGCACGTCTCGAAAGAAAAGCTACAATTTCTTGGCTTGCAATGCGATACCGCGCGAGCGTTGTTTTACATTCTCAACTCCTCGCGCGTCCGGACCTCGCGTTCGAGGCGACCTGCGAGCGCGTCGGTGGCGCGGTCGAGGTCGTACTGCGCCTGCAGGCCCATCCAGAAGCGCGGCGACACGTCGAAAAAGCGTGCCAGCCGCAGCGCCGTGTCCGCCGTGACGGTGCGCCTGCCGTTGACGAGTTCGCTGATGCGGCGCGGATTGACGCCCAGCGCGTCGGCGAGCCGGTTCTGGCTGAGGCCAGTCGGGGTGAGGAAGTCCCGCTTGAGGATCTCGCCGGGATGCGTGGGAGAAATGTCGGAAGCAGTCGTCATCGGGGCGTCTCGACGTTGAAGCGAATCAGCGAGGGCGGGCGACGATCTGGACGGCGCGGGCGCTTCCGTCTTGCCAGTCGAAGCAGAGGCTCCAGCGCTCGTCGATCCGGAGGCGCCACGGCCCCGGCCAGTCTTCGCCGGAGGGCTCGTGCCGGAGGCCGGGCAGGGGCCGAAGGTCGCGCTCGCAGGTGGCGTTGTCAAGCACCAGGAGCTTGTCGCGGGCGCGTTTCTGGATGTTTGCGGGAAGTTTGCGAGAACGCTGGCGCTGAAAAACACGCTCGGTCTTTTTGTCGGCGAAGGAGACGATCACCACGCTTTTGTATTTTGTTACGTATTGTGCACCACGTAAAGAAATAGGGTGACGCTTCGCGTGTCAAGTCTTTCAGTCCCGCCGACTGCTTTGCGTCCCGCGCTCACGCCACCCGCCGCCCTTTCCACTCGACGGAGCCGCGCCAGTGGCTGAGCGCCGAGTCGATCTGGAGTGCCACGGCGCCTGCGAAGGAGAGCGGGGCCAGCAGCGACACCCAGGCCGGCTGCCCGCTGCGCCAGTCGGTGACGGCCTTCAGCGCGAAGACGGATGCCCCCAGCCACGGCGCAAACAGCGGCGCCAGCACAAAGGTAAGCAGGAAAAACGTGACGAAGAGCCCCGCTGCGAGGGGCGTGCCGCCCATCAGCAGATAAGCGTTTTTGCGAAAGCCGCGCCACGCCTCCGCTGCGCTTTCGTACATGAAAATGGACACCTCGCCCGTCACGTCGCGCATCACGGGCGTGTGGCCTTCGGCCTTGAGGAAGCGCCCGATCTCCACGTCCTCCAGTACCTCGCCTTTTTGCGCGGCGTGCGGCTGGTGGCGGCGGTAGGCTTCCGCCCCGATGATCCAGCACTGCCCGTTGAGCGCGCCGAGCGACGGGAGGCCGGGGGTGCGGCGCACCAGCGGCCACGGAAGCCCTGTCAGAATCGCGTTCGGCACGATGCTGACCAAGAGCCGCGCCGCGCCGCGCAGGTGCGGGAAGCCCGTCAGCACGTCGCCGTCCTCGGGAAGCCGGTGGAACGTTTCAGCCAGGCGAGCCAGCGCGCCGGGATCTTCGAGTCGCGCGTCGGCGTCGAGGAAGAGCAAGACGTCGCCGGTGGCCTCCTGGGCGGCCTGGTGAAGCGCGTGCGTCTTGCCCACCCAGCCGACGGGGGGATCGCCCGTTCCGCGAAGCACGCGCAGCGCCGCACCTCCTTTATTCTGAAGATCCGCGCGAGCGCTTTGCAGAACCTCGGCGGTGCCGTCGGTCGAGCCGTCGTCGTAGACGACGACCTCGAAGCGCGGATGCGACTGCTCCAGCAGCGACGGGAGAAGGCGGCGCAGGTTACGCTCCTCGTTGCGCGCAGGCACCAGCACCGAGAGACGCGAGAGGTCCGTTGCAGGCGTGGGTTCGTCGCCGGGGCGTCGCAGGTACCACAGGTTGGCCGCGAGGACGAACCAGATCCCTGCGTGGAGGAGGGTAAGAAAAACGGGCACGGGAGAGCGGGGGCGTGGGAGAATGGGCGAGCGCGCCCTGAGCAGAAGCAGAAAAGAACGACACGAGCGCTCGATCTCCCCCGCGCTCCCACGCTCACTCTGGTGGGTGCTTGAGGAACTCGCGGTAGAGTGGAGGCAGGTCGCGCGCGGTCAGCTTCTGGTGGAGGGCGTCGGCGGCGTCGGGGCGGTCCGTCTCGCGGAGGGCGTACCACGTCCAGAGCGCCGCTTCGGTCGGAGCGATGGCCGCATCGGGGCGCTCGTCGAGCGCGTCGCGCAGGCGCCGAAAGCGGCGGAGGGCTTTTTCGTCGCTCCCGCCGGCGAGCGCCGGGCGGAAAAGCAGCGACTGTCCCTCGACGAGCAGCACGAACGGGTCGTCGGGGTCCTCAGCGCGCGCGGCGTCGAGCAGGTTCGTCGAGCGGCGCCCGGCCTGCATGACCCCGAAGACCGACGCCTCGGCGGCGCGGTAGCCCCAGAGGCCCGCCAGCAGCGCCAGCTCGCGCGCGGTGGCGTCCTTTGGAGGGTCTTCGGGAAGCCCCTCGAGGTAGCGTGCGTCCTCGGTGAGCGGATAGAGGCGATAGCGGCAGAGCAGGCGCCGGGCGCGCGTGTCGGCGTTTCGCAGGAGCTGGCGGAGCGCCTCGACGTTTTTCTGCGCGTAGTGGGTCTGCGTGGAGTCGGGTGCGGAGGGAGCCATGCGGGGGGCAGAAGGGGCGACGGTTGCGCCGGTGCCGGGAAAGGCGGCGAGCAGGGCCGCCAGCGCGAGAGCGGTCATCCGAGGGAAAAGGCGAGGAGGCAAAAGAGCATGCGGGCATCGGGCGGTCCGCGCAAATACCGCGCCGCCGGGCTCATCAGCCCGGGGCGGAGGCCGCGTCGCCGGGTGTCGCCGACGAGGAGGCAGCCGGAGCACTCGCGCCGCGTATTTCGCGCAGCAGCGGGCCGAGGGTGTCCCAGACATTGCGCGCCAGCACGGTCTGCCCCTCGGCGGTGGGGTGGATGCCGTCGGGTTGGTTGAGCGCGGGGCGCCCGGCCACCCCTTCCAAAAGAAAAGGAACGAGCGCCGCGCCGGTCCGCTCGGCGAGCTGCGGGTAAATCTGCTCGAAGCGCCGGGCATAGTCGGAGCCCATGTTCGGCGGGGCCTTCATGCCGGCCAAGACGACCCGCGCCTCGGGAAATTTTGCTTTCGTCTGCTCGATCATGGCGTGCAGGTTGGCCTTCGTCGAGTCAGGCGGAAGGCCGCGCAGGGCGTCGTTGCCCCCCAGCTCCAGCAAAAGCACGTCCACGTCATTGCGCCGCAGGAGCCAGTCGATGCGGCGGCGTCCCCCGGCGGTCGTCTCGCCGTTCACTCCCGCGTTGACGATCTCCACGCGCTCAAGGCCCGCCGAGTCGGCCTTCTGCTGGAGGAGGGCCGGGAAGGCTTCGCTTTGCGAAAGCCCGTAGCCGGCCGCCAAGCTGTTTCCCACGACCAGCACCGTGAGCTTTTCGGAGGCGCTCGCTTTTTGCCCAGACGAGTCGGCGTGGGCGACCGAGTTGGCGCGCGTGGGGTCCGACGACGAGGTGTCGCCGGAGCGACAACCGACGCCGCCGGCTCCCAGCAGGGCGGCACAGCCCACTGCCAGGAGCAAACGACGGACCCCCGAGCGGCGCGAAAAGTACGAAGAGCGCAGCATCCGGCAGACGGGCGGGGTGGGAAGAGCGGCGCGTAAAACTCAACCCTCGCGCCCGCTCGCCGTTTCGCTGCCTCGCCGCTCGACGTATCGCCCGTCTCAGTTTCTCGCCATGCCCCCCTCCGACGCTGCTCCTGCGAATGACTCGTCTGAAAACGGGCGCGTTCCGGTGCTGGACGCCGAGCACGTGAGCAAGACGTTCGAGAGCGCGGGGCGCCGCCTCACCGTCGTCGACGACGTGACCCTGCGCGTGGCGGAGGGCCGGACGTGCGCCATCGTAGGTCCCAGCGGGAGCGGGAAGACAACGCTGCTGGGCCTGTGCGCGGGGCTCGACCGCCCCACCTCGGGCAGCGTGCGCCTTTGCGGGACCGCTCTCGGCCCGCTCGACGAGGATGAGCGTGCGGCCCTGCGCAGCCGGCACGTGGGGTTCGTCTTTCAGACGTTTCGCCTGATCCCGACGCTCACGGCGCGCGAAAACGTGGTCGTGCCCGCCGAGCTGGCCGGCCAGGCCGGGCGCACGGCCCGCCAGCGCGCCGAAGACCTGCTCGGGCAGGTGGGGCTCGCCGAGCGCCTCGGGCACTACCCGGCGCAGCTCTCCGGTGGGGAGCAGCAGCGCGTGGCCCTCGCCCGTGCCTTCATGACCGAGCCGCGCATCCTCTTCGCCGACGAGCCGACCGGCAACCTCGACGCCGAGACGGCCCGCGCGGTCGAGGACCTGATCTTCGACCTCAACGAGCAGGCGGGCACGGCGCTGGTGCTGGTCACGCACGACGGCGCGCTGGCGCGGCGTGCCGCGCGCCAGGTGCACCTGCGCGGCGGGCGCGCCACGGAGCCGGCTGCCGGGCAACCCCCTGCTTCGAATGAACGGGAGGCGTGAACCGTGCTTCTGATCGAGAACATTTCTCCGCCGGAAAAGCAAGCGCCCCGTGTGGACGGGCGCTCGCTTTTTTTGTAGATTGGCCGGTGCGACGACGGGCTGCCGGCGGGGAGGGGCCAAGGTGAATGCATCTGCTGAGGGCGCGGACGAAAACCAGTACGAGAAGATCGAAGCAGTTCTCCAAGAGCACATCGTGAACTAAAAGCGAGGCTCCTTCAAACCCCTCGACCCCTACTCTTCCCGCCTCCCTATACGCATGAACATTCTCGTTACCGGCGGCGCCGGCTTCATCGGCTCGCACGTCGCCGACGCGTTGCTGGCGCAAGGCCACGACGTGCACATCCTCGACGACCTTTCCTCGGGCAAGAGGGCGAACCTGCCGGGCGGAGCGACCTTCCACGAGGCGGGCATCGAATCGGACGAGGCCACGCGCCTCTTCGAGGAGCACCCGTTCGAGGCGCTCTATCACCTGGCCGCGCAGATGGACGTGCGCAAGTCCGTCGAGGACCCGGCCTTCGACGCCAGCATCAACGTGCTCGGCTTTCTGAACCTGATGGAAGCCGGGCGCCGGAATGGGCTCGAAAAAGTCGTCTTCTCGTCTACCGGCGGGGCCATCTACGGCGAGCCGGAGTACACGCCGCAGGACGAGGAGCACCCGACCAACCCCATCTCGCCGTACGGCATCACGAAACTCGTGGCCGAGAAGTACCTGCACTTCTACCACCTCCAGCACGGCCTCCAGTACGTGTCGCTGCGCTACGCCAACGTCTACGGCCCGCGCCAAGACGCGCACGGCGACGCGGGCGTGGTTGCCATCTTCAGCCGGGCGCTTCTCAACGGCGAGGAGCCCCAGATCTACGGAGACGGAGAGCAGACGCGCGACTACGTCTTCGTCGAGGACGTGATGCGCGCCAACGTGGCCGCGCTGGAGCTGGACGAGCCGCAGATCGTCAACATCGGCACCGCCGAGGAGACCTCGGTCAACGATCTCTTCCGCCAACTGCGCGACCTGGCTGGCGCGGACGCTGAGGAGAAGCACGCCGACGCGCGCCCCGGCGAGCAGCAACGCAGCGTCATCGACCCCTCGAAGGCCGAGCGCGTCCTCGATTGGACGCCCGCGCATCCGCTCAAGGACGGCCTTGCCAAAACGGTCCATTGGTTCGACGAGCACCCAGAGCGTTGAGGGGAGGGAGTGCGGGGGGCGTGTGAGGATTGTCGAGAGCGCAAGTGACACAGCAAGTCGCTGAGGATCGAGAAACTTCCAACTTTCAAATCGAAACCGCGCGAAGCGCCATGTACCGTGTCGAGCTGGAGCAATTCGAGGGGCCGCTGGACCTGCTGCTGTTCTTCGTGCGGCGCGACGAGGTAGACGTCTACGACATCCCCATCGCGCGCATCGCGGACGAGTTTCTCGAATACGTGCGCCTGATGGAGGAGATCGATCTCGACGGGGTCGGCGACTTCATCTACATGGCCGCGCTCCTGGTGCGCATCAAGGCGCGGATGCTCCTGCCCCGGGAGGAGAGCGAAGACGAGAGCCAAGAGGAAGACCCGCGCCGCGAACTCGTCGAGCGCCTCATGGAGTACGTGCGCTTCAAAGAAGCCTCCGAGCAGCTCGACGCGCGCCGCGCCCGCCGCGCCGACCGCTTCACGCGCGGCCACGCCTCACTCGAAGAAGAGCGCCACGGCGACCGCCGGGACGTCGAGATCGACGCTTCCGTCTACGACCTGATCGACGCGCTGGGCGGCATCCTCATCGACCCGCCGGAGTCCCGCGAGGAGCCGTCCTTCGAGGTGGAGCCCTTCGGGCACACCGTCGAGGAACAGCAGGAGTTCGTGCTGGATGAGGTGCAGGCGGGCCGTCGCGTGGCCTTCCGCACGCTGGTGCGCGGGGAGTCGCAGGCGTTCGTGATCGCCACGTTCCTGGCCGTGCTGGAGTTGGCGCGCCAGCAGCACATTCGCCTCTTGCTGGAAGAGGGGGCGGCGACGGGCGGCTTTTACGTGAAAGGGCGCGCGGACGCCCCGGTCGAGGCCTCCGGCGCGGTTGCCGCCCACGGCGCGCTGAACGATCATTCCGAGAACGGGCAGAGCCAATAGTCCGACGGCGCAACTCGCCGGCGCTGCGCGCGTTGGCACCAAATAACTTGGCTCCGAACGTAAACCCCGGCTTCCGCTTCCCAACGATGGAGGATGCCGTCCCGCACGCCCCCGACGCTTCTGCCGCAGAGTACCCGGAGCCGGCGCGCGCCGATGCGACGGGGAACGCAAACGACCCGTCGGAGGACGAGCGCCGCCTCGCCCGGGCCGTCGAGGCGCTCATCTTCGCCTCCGACGAACCCGTCGCGCCGGGACGCCTCGCGGAGGTCTTCGCCGAGGTGACGGGCCGCGAGGCGCCGGGGAAAGACCGCGTGGCCGAGACCGTCGAGCATATCAATGCCGCCTATGAAGAGGGGGGGCGCCCCTTCCGCATCGAGGAGTGGGGCGAGGGCTACCAGATGGCCACGCGCTCCGACTGGGCGCCCCTCGTAAAGACGCTCCTGGCCGGCCCGCGCCGGCAGAGCCTCTCACGCTCGCTGTCGGAGACGCTGGCGGTAGTGGCCTACCGCCAGCCGGTCACACGCCCGGAGGTGGACTTCATCCGCGGCGTCAGCGCCGACTACGCCCTGCGCAAGCTCATGGAGCTGGAACTGATCGACGTGCAGGGCCGCAGCGACTCGCTGGGGCGCCCGCTGCTCTACGGCACCACCGAGCACTTCCTCGAAGAGTTCGGCCTCGCCTCGCTCGACGACCTGCCCACGCTCCGCGAAGTCGAGGAGCTGCTCGACGACCCGAACTTCAATGAGGAGCGCGCCAAGCTCCTGCAACTGCGCCGCGAGGACGAGAGCCGGGCCGAAGGCGACGACGCCGGAAGCGAAGACACCGAAAGCGAAACCGCTGAACCGACCGACGACCACGCCGGGGAGAAAGAAGACCCCGCCTCGCCGCCCGACGACGACGCGTCGCCCCACGAAGACATCGTCTCTAACGACCCGTAGGAGCACAATACATCGTGCCCCAATACGGCCCAAAGACTCATTCCACATGTCTGAAAACACCGCCGAGCGCGTTCCCGAGGACGGAATGCGCATCAACAAGTACATCGCGCACTGCGGCGTCACCTCGCGCCGCAAGGCCGACGACCTCGTCGAGGACGGCCGCGTGCGCGTCAACGGCGAGCCGGTAACCGAGCACGGCACGCAGGTGCAGCGTGGCGACCGCGTCGAGGTCAACGGCGAGGCGATCTCGCTCGACGCGCCGGCCTACTTCCTCGTCAACAAGGACAAGAACACGATCTCCACCACTGACGACCCGAAGGGCCGCGACACGGTGCTGGATCTGCTGAATGTGTCGCAGGACGAAAAAGAGGGGCTTTTTCCCGTCGGCCGGCTCGACCGCAACACCACCGGCGCGCTGCTCGTGACCAACGACGGCGACCTGGCGCACCGCCTCATGCACCCGCGCTACGAGATCGAGAAGGTGTACTTCGTGCGCACGCGCCAGCACGTGAAGCCGCACCAGATCGACACGCTTCGCCGGGGCGTCGAGCTCGACGACGGCCCCGCCGCCGCCGAGCGCGTAGGCTACGCCGGCGACACGAAAAATGAGATCGGCCTCTCGCTCCACGAGGGCCGCAACCGCCAGGTGCGCCGCATGATGGAGGCGCTGGGCCACGACGTGGTGCACCTCGAACGCCCCAGCTACGCGGGCCTCACGACCGAGGGCCTGCGCCGCGGCCACTGGCGTCGCCTCCACGAGCACGAGGTGGGCGCGTTGCACCGTCTCGTCAATTTGTAGAGGCCGATATATCTTGTAGAGGCCGATACATCTTGTAGAGGCCGATATATCGTGCTCCTACTACATCCGTTTTAAAAGCCTCCATCTTAAAATCTTCAAGTCGAAACCGCGGACGTTCCCATGCAAACCACCGAGCCTCGCCCCTCGACGAACGGCCAGCTCCAGCAAGAGCAGCGCATTCGCCGCGCGCCGGGGCTGACCTACGACGACGTGCTCTTGGTGCCGGCACGTTCGGAAGTGATGCCGCGCGAGGCAGATACAAGCTCGCAGCTCACGCAAAGCATCAGGTTGAATGCGCCGATTCTTTCGGCGGCGATGGACACCGTCACCGAGGCCGACCTGGCGATTGCGATTGCGCGCGAGGGCGGGGCCGGCGTCATCCACAAGAATATGACGATCATGCGCCAGGCCGCCGAGGTCCGCCGCGTGAAGCGCTCGGAGAGCGGCATGATTCAGGACCCCATCACGCTGCGCCCCGAGGGCACCGTCCGCGAGGCCGACGCCATGATGGCCCGCCACTCCATCGGCGGGATTCCGGTCGTGGACGAAGAGGAGCGACTGGTCGGCATCGTCACTAACCGTGACCTGCGCTTCGAGCGGAACGGCAGCAAGGCGCTGGCGGACATGATGACCACCGAAGGGCTCGTCACCGTCGAAATGGGCACGACGCTCGAAGAAGCCGAGAGCATCCTTCAGAAGCACAAGATCGAAAAGCTCCCCGTCACCGACGAGGATGGCGTGCTCGAAGGACTCATCACGTTCAAAGACATCCAGAAAAAGCGCAAGTACCCCAATGCCTGCAAAGACGAGCACGGCCGCCTGCGCACCGGCGCGGCGGTGGGCGTGACCGGCGACCTGCTGGAGCGCGTGGAGGCGCTGGTAGAAGTGGACGTGGACTTCGTGGCGCTCGACAGCGCGCACGGGCACTCCGCCGGCGTGCTGGAGGCGGTCGAGCGCATCGCTTCGCACTACCCAGACCTCGACATCGTGGCCGGCAACGTCGGCACCGCCGAGGGCACCCGCGCGCTCATCGATGCCGGCGCGGACGGGGTGAAGGCCGGAATTGGTCCCGGATCCATATGCACCACGAGAGTGGTAGCGGGCGTCGGCGTGCCGCAGCTCACGGCGGTGATGGAATGTGCCGAGGCGGGGGCGGAGCACGGCGGCGTCCCCGTCATCGCCGACGGCGGCATCAAGCAGACCGGTGACATCCCGAAAGCCCTGGCCGCCGGCGCGGGGGCGGTCATGATCGGCTCGCTCTTTGCCAGCGTGGAAGAGAGCCCCGGCGAGACGGTCATCTACGAGGGGCGCAAGTACAAGACGTATCGCGGCATGGGCTCGGTCGGGGCGATGGAGGAGGGCTCGAAAGACCGCTACTTCCAGGATGACCACCAGCAGAGCTTCCAGGACGTGGAGGACGACCTCAGCAAGCTTGTGCCGGAAGGCATCGAGGGGCGCGTCCCGTATAGCGGCACGCTCGGGGAGGTTGTTTACCAGATGACCGGCGGCCTGCGCGCAGCGATGGGGTACTGCGGCTGCCCGACGGTGGAGGCCCTGCGCGAGCAGGCGCAGTTCGTGCGCGTCACCGCGGCGGGCCAGCGCGAGAGCCACCCGCACGACGTGGAGGTCACGAAGGAGGCGCCCAATTACAGCTCGGCAAAGTAGCGTCAGGGAGCCCCTGCTCCTAAGAAGCCCCGCGCGAGCCCCCTGCTTTTCTGTTGTTGCAATAAAATGGCTTACGTGCCGCTACGGTACTACCTTCACGAGGGCAACGTTACCCGCGTTGCCCGGCGCGCGACGGGTAAGAAGCCGTTGACGCACGTCTGGGACCCCGAATCCGCGTCGTGGGTGGGCGGCTATTCGCTCAGTCCGCAGGAGCTGAGCATGTGGGGAGAAGCGCTTTCGGAAGAAGACGTGATCGAGCGCCTTTCGACGAAGGCCCTGCGCGACGAGTCGGACCAGCGCATCGGCCGCATTCGCGCGCTCGTCGAGGAGCGCGAGGCCGACGCCGCGCTCCTTTCGTCCCTGCCGGACGTGCGCTGGGCTTGCGGCTTCACCGGCTCCAGCGGGCTCCTCCTCGTCCACGCCGGCGGCGAGGCGGACTTCCTCACCGACGGGCGCTACCGTGAGCAGGCTGCGCGCGAGGTGTCGAATGCCGAGGTCCACGTCACGCGCCGCGACCTAGTCGAGTACATGGACAGCCAGTACCTGCTACGCAAGGGCGAGCGCGTGCTTTTTCAGAGCGACGACGTGACCATTGCCAGGCTGGAAGAGTGGCAGGACCAACTCGAACGGGTCGAGTGGGTCGCGGCGAAGGGCCTTGTGCGCGAGCTGGTGGCCATGAAGGACGAGTACGAAATAAGCAAAATGCGTGCGGCGCAGCGTCTTACCGAAGACGTGTTCAAGTCAATTTCGAGCCTCGTCTGGCGGGGACTCACCGAGCGCGAACTGGCCGCCGAGATCGTCCACCAGCACCTGCGCGAGGGCGCCGAGCGCATGGCCTTCGAGCCCATCGTGGCCGGCGGGCCCAACGGGGCGCTCCCGCACGCCTGCTCTACGGGACGCCGCTTGCAGCAGGGCGACCTGGTCGTCGTGGACATGGGCGGGGTCGTGGACGGCTACGCCTCCGACATGACGCGCACGGTGGCCGTCGGCGAGCCGGGGGAGGAGGCGCGCGTGGTTTACGACGTGGTGCGCCGCGCGCAAGAGGCGGCGCTGGAGGCGGCCCGCCCCGGCATGGCAAGCGACGCGCTCGACGCGGTGGCGCGCGAGGTGATCGAAGAGGCCGGTTACGGCAACGAGTTCCCACACAGCCTGGGGCACGGATTGGGCCTCCGCACGCACGAGTGGCCCTCGGTGTCCTACCGGCGCGAGTACGAACTGCCGGCACAGTCCGTCGTTACCATCGAGCCGGGCGTGTACCTGCCCAATCGCCTCGGCGTGCGCATCGAGGATACGGTCGTGTTGCGCGAGGAGGGCGTGGAAAATCTCACCCAGGCTCCCAAGGACCTCGTCGTGTGCTGAGCTTGCGCGGTCGGCGGCACGGAGCTACTTTGACGTTCGTTCATTCATCGCTCTTTTTCGCCCCGTTCTCGCGCGTGCGAGCACCAGCGCTACCCGCTTCTCCTTTTTCTACGCTCTGTTGCGGCCCTTGGGGGGCGCGCTACCCATGTACGCTTTTTGCGAGCGAACGTCCGAAAGAGCACGCTGCCCGGGGCCGCTGCTTGGACTGATGGCGCTCTTCGCGGGCGCGCTGCTGGTGGTCGCTCCCCGGGCGTCGCGTGCCCAGGCCGAGCTCGTCGTTCGCCTCGAGGACGGCCCCTCCACGGGGGCGCTGGCGCAGTCGCTCCGCCAGTCGTCGGGCGTGCAGGCCCCCTCGGCGGTGGCCGGGGCCGATGCGGACCTCACCGCGCTCATGCAGCACGTCACGCAGGCGCGTCCGGTTTTTCGGGCGGGCCGCGGCGCTGCGGGCGAGGCCGCCCCCGGCGCGCAGGGGCCGCGCCAGCCGATCCCGGCCTTCACGCTTCAGTTTCCCGATTCGACGGCCCTGCGGCAGGCTCAAGACCGCCTCTCCGGCCGCGCCGACGTGGCCTATGCCGCCCGCACGCGCACGTACAGCATCCAGCGCGGCTCGATTCCGGCAGGCAGCATTCCTGCCTCGGAAGTGCCTTTGCCCCCTCGCTCCCCTGCACCCTCGAACGCAAACGACCCTTTTCTGGACAGCCTGCGTTACTTCTCGGCCGTGCGCGTGCCCGAGGCGCACGAGGTGACGACCGGCGACGAAGACGTACGGGTCGGCGTGGTGGACACGGGCCTTTTCTTTGAGCATCCCGATCTCGAAGGGCAAGTCTGGGTCAACCCCGACGAAGACCTCAACGGGAACGGCCGCGTCGACGAGTCCGACTTCAACGGCGAAGACGACGACGGAAACGGCTTCGTCGACGACCTGCGCGGCTGGGACTTCGTGGACCGCCCCGGCGTGCTCTACACCGGCGACTATGCCGACCCCGACCCCGATCCCTCGCACGACCGGGCCAATCCGGCCAGCGTGCTCGGCAACTCGCACGGCACCAACGTGGCCGGCATCGTGGCGGCGGCGAAGAGCAACGGCGAAGGCATCGCCGGGACGGCGCCCGGCGTGCAGCTCGTCCCGTTGCGCGCTTTCGGCGGCGACGGCGACGGGACCGATGACGACATCGCCGCCGCCATCGTCTACGCTGCCGACCTGGGAGTGGACGTGCTGAACTTCTCCTTCGGCGACGTGGTCTACTCCCGCATCATGGAGGAGGCCGTCGAGTACGCCGCCGCGCGCGGCGTCGTCATGGCCGCCTCCGCCGGCAACAACAGCTCCGCCGGCGGGCTGCAAGACGAACACTACCCGTCAGATTTTCCTGAGGTCATCTCCACGGCGCAGCTCGCGTTGGAGGTGGATCTCGAAGGCGGCCTCGTTCTCTCGATTCCCGGGCGCTACGGCACGGGGCTGGACCTCTCCGCACCGGGGACGGGCATCTTCACCACAACGCTCCCGCGCGCCCTTACCGGGCCGGAGCCGGACGCCCCCGCGCCCGCAGCGTTCTACAAACGCGCCAGCGGTTCCTCCTTTGCCGCCCCGCAAGTGGCCGCGACCGCCGCGCTCCTGCGCTCCCTCAAGCCGGACCTCGCGGCGGCGTCCATTCGGTCCATCGTCACCGCCTCGGCAGAGGACCTCGAATCCGAAGGCTGGGACCAGCGCACCGGCGCAGGGCTGTTGGACGTGGCCGGTGCCGTGCGCCGCGCGCTCCCGGCACGCTCCGCGATCACGCGCCCCGAAACCAACGGCGGCATCCGCGCGGACGAGTTCGCTGTGACGGGCTCGGCCGTCGCCCCGTCGTTTCGTTCCTTTTCCGTCTCCTACGCGCGGGGCGACAGCGTGGGCCTCGGCGAGGACGACCTGGACTTTACCCGCATCGCCGGGCCGACCCGCCGGCAAGTGCTGCGCGACACGCTGGCGGTATGGGACACCGGCGCGCTGGCGGAGGGGCTCTACACGCTGCGGCTGGCCACGCGCCTGCAGGACGGCTCCACCGTCGAGGAGCGCCGCCGCGTCTACATCGACCGCTCGGCGCCGGAGGTGCAGGTGCGTCTGCTCGACGCGGGCCTGGTCAAAGGCGAGATCGGCGTGATGGCGGATGTTGAGACCGACGACCGCTCCACGGTGACGATGCGCGTGCGGGGCGGGGGTCTTTCTGAAACCGTCCAGTCGGACTGGCGCGCGCGGCGCCACGGCCTGAGCTGCTCGGCTCCGGGGGCGGGCGGAGGGGCCGCCGAGATCGAAATTCGCGTGACCAACGAGGCGGGCCTTACGGCGACTGTCAAACGCACCGTCCAGCTCCCGCCCAATCGCCTCAACCCGGCGCTTTTCGAGGAAGATAAGCTGAGGGCGCCCGCCGGCCTTCTGATGCCGACAGCGACGGACTACGACCGCGACGGTCTGGGCGAGCTTACCCTCAAAGAGAAAGACCGCCGGGGCGCCTTCACCGACACAGTGCGCGTTTACGAGTGGGCCGGCGACGGCGGCTTTCGGGCGGCCGGCACGCTCTTGACGAACACCGTCCCGCGCGACGCCGGCGAGACCAACGACAACGGCCTGCGCGAGATGCTCTTCCAGGAAAGTGGGCTGAGCATCCTCTTCGAGCAGTCCAACCCGAGCGCCGCTCCGTTCTCGCGGGTCATCTACGCCGACACGACCGCTACCGATGCCGACAGCACGCGCATCAACGGTGCGCTCTTGACGAACCTGGACGCCCGCTTTGACGGCCCGGACGAGCACGGCGAGGTGCTGGGCTACGACGGCGCGACGTGGTACGTCAATGAAGCGCGCGCGGACGGAACGTACCCCCTTGTCGCCCGCTTCGGCAACCCGACCACCGACTCGACCGACGCGGAGCTGCCGGCGCGCGTCGAGAACCAGTTCAGCGCCTCGCGCGTGGTCAGCGGGGACTTCGACGGAGACGGACGCGGCGGGGTCGTCGCCATGGACGCCGGCGGCGACGTTGTGCTTTACGAGGCACAGGGCGACGACCGCTACGAAGCCGTCTGGACGCATCGCTCGCGGCGCTATGCGGGAGCGGGGCGCCGCATCGCCGCCGGCGACTTCGACGGCGACGGGACCGACGAGTTCGCCACCTACACGCGCCCCTTCGTGGGCACCAACAGCGACGTGGAGCGCGGGCCGCTCTTCGCGCGCTACTCCTTGTGGGACCAGGCCTCCGGGAGCAACACCTACCGCCGCGCCGCCCGCCTTTCGATCAAGGACGTGGACCCGCGCGGGGCGGGCACACTCGCGGACGGGGCGATGACGGCGGCGGACGTCGACGGCGACGGGCGCGCCGAGCTGGCCGTGGTGGACGCCCCCGCGCTGTACGTCTTTCGCGTCGAGGAGGGGCGCCTCGTGCCGGTCTTTCACCGCGAAGTGACCGACCCGCCCACCGAGGCGAGCCCCCGCACCGACGGCCTCGAAACGCAGGCGCTCGTGGCCGAGGACTTCGACGGGGACGGCGCGCCCGAGCTCGTCTCCAGCGCCGGGGACGGGCGGCTGCGCCGGTTCGTCTACCAGCGCGCGGCCGGGGCCGCTCCGCCGCCGCGCTGGGTGCAGGCCGCCGCCCCCGGCGAGGCGCGCGTGCGGTTGGCGTGGCGCGCCGCCGGGACCGATTCGGTCGTCGTGTACCGGGGCGCGCCGGGGAGCGACCTGGACCGCTACGCCGTCGTCGCCGCCGGCGACTCGTCGCTCGCGGATACGACGACGGTCCCGCGCCGCTACGCCCTGCGTGCCCACTACGGCGCGCGCGGATCCTCGCCGCTCTCAGAGGGGCGCACGGTTCGTCCGCAGGTGCCGCCCGCCGTGGCCGAGGTGACGTACCCCACCCCGCAAATCGCGCGCCTGCGCTTCACGCGCCGCCTCAGCCGCGATGTGCGCCCCGAGCAATTTGCGTTCTCGCGCGCGAGCGCGGGCGAGGGAAAGCAGGTGCCGGCGGGACTTTCGTTCGCGGAGGGCGGGCGTGTGCTGGCGTTGCGGTTCGAGGAAGTTGCCGGGGCGCGGGGCACGCTCCACTGGCAGGCCCTGGAAACCGCCGACGGGCTCGCGGTGGGCGGCGCGCCGCTGGCGCTGGCCTTCCCTGAGCGGGAGCGCGGGTCGCTCATCGTCGAGGACTGGGACGTACTGGATGCACAGCGCGTGGCGCTCACCTTTAGCGCGCCGCTGGTGCCGGCCTCTGCGCGCGATGCGAGTAACTACACGGTCGAGGGAACCGCCGGTGCGCCGACGGGCGCGGTGGCGGGCGTGAGCTACACCTCCGAGGCACCGCGCCGCGTGGTCGTGACGGTCGAGGACCTGCGCATCGGGCCGACGGGGCGCGAAAATGTGCTCACCGTCGAGGCGATGCGCGGCCGCAACGGCCAGACCCTCGCGGCGGAAGGGCGCACCATTCGCCTCTCGGAGGCGGCAGCGGATCTGGACGACGTGTACGTCTACCCGAACCCGTACCACGCTGGGCGCCATTCCGGCGAGCGCGTCACCGTGGCCGGCCTGCCGGCCGAAGCCTCGGTGAGTGTCCTCAGCGTGCAGGGCACCCTCGTGCGCGAGCTCGACGAGCGCGGTTCCGACGGCGGGCTCGACTGGGACCTCACCGACCGAAACGGCAAGGCCGTGCCCGCCGGCGTCTATCTGATCCGCGTAAACGCGCCCGAGAGCAACCCCGTGCTCAAAAAGGCTGCCGTGATTCGGTAAGCACGGCGATCCTGCGCGCTCCTCGCGCGTTCTACGCGCGGTGCTCAGGTCCCCGCCCCGGCCCAAGGAACCTTCCCCGTCCCATGCCGACTTCTCCCGATCAGCGCTTCGAGCGCGCCAGCACGTTTGCCAGCCTCGAAGAAATCGTCGAGGGGGCGCAACGCTATGCCGAGCGCGTCTTTGCGGATGAAGACGTAGCCTACGCGTTCGTATTGGCGGTCAGCGAGGCGGTGACGAATGCCATCGAGCATGGCAACGCCGCCGACCCCGAAAAGCACGTCGTCGCGGAGTTTCGTGCGGGCGAGGAGCGTGTGGAGGCGCGCGTGACCGACCAGGGCGACGGCTTCGACCCCACCGTCGTGGACGACCCGCTGGAGGATGCGCACCTGACGCGAACGCATGGGCGGGGCCTGCACATCATCCACCGAGCGGCCGATGCGGTGCACTACGAGGCCGACGGGCGGCGTGTGCGCATGGTTTTTTCTCGGGACGATGCGTAGTTGCAGGCCAGCGCGTTCGGCGTCCTTTTGAAAAGCCCGCCGCTTCTCGTGTGTTTTTCGGCCTCTGCTTCTGGGACGGAGCAGCGCACGCTGCCAGGTTCCCCGGGGGCGTACGGAGTCGTGCTCGGGGGGCTCCTGGTCCTCACCGGCGTGTTGACGTGGCGCCCCGCGTGGCACCCGGGCATGATCGCCGCTGCCTTCACGGCGGGGGGCGCGCTCGCGTGGACGTGGCGACGGGGGGGGCTTTCGGCCGGGCAGGTGGTGGTGCTGGCGTTCGTGTTGCGCATGCTCTTCGTGGCGATCCCCCCCGGCACGCTCTCCGACGACGGAGCGCGCTACGTCTGGGACGGCGTCGTTCAGGTCGAGGAAGGCATTAGCCCGTACCGCTACGCGCCGGAGGCCGCCGCGCTGGCCGATCTGCGTAGCGCGCCGATGTATGAGCGGCTCAACTCGGCGTCGTACCACTCGGTCTACCCGCCTGCCTCGCAGCTCGTCTTTGCCGCCGGGGCGCTCTTTTACGACGCCCTCGGCTGGCGGGGGAGCTTCTACGTCATCAACGCGCTCTTCGCGCTGATGGAGGGGGCGCTGGTGGTGCTGCTCTGGCGCCGGGGCGTGGGCGCAGGGGCGCTGCTGCTGTACGCGCTACACCCGCTCGTACTGCTGGAAATGGCCGGGCAGGGCCACACCGAGGCGGGCGCCGCCTTGGGGCTGGTCGGCGCAGTGGTCGCTGCGCGAGCGGGGCACGGGCGCGTCGCCTCGCTGGCGCTGGCGGGCGCTACGCTCTTTAAACTGTACCCGCTGGTGCTCGTCCCCTTTCTCGGGCGCCGGTTCGGGCGGCGCGCGCTGTGGCCCGGGGCGCTGGCAGGCGCGCTTCTCAGCGTTCCGTACATGTTTTTGTACGCCGGGGGCGTGGCGTGGGGCCTGGTGTGGGACTCGCTGGGGCTGTACGTGCAGCGCTTTGAGTTCAACGCGGGGCCGTACTACGCGCTCAAAGAACTTGCCTACCTCGCCACCGGGGCCGACTGGAGCAAAATACTGGGGCCGGCGTTGCGCTGGGTTTTTCTGGCGGGGCTGCCCGTGCTCTACGTGCTCGACGCGCGCCGGCAGTGGCCTCTGGGGAAGGCCTTTTTCTGGACGCTCGCGCTGTACCTGTTGTGCGCGACGACGGTGCACCCGTGGTACTTAGTGCCGTTATTGGCCGTGGCGGCCGTCCGTGAGCGGCCCGCATGGCCGTGGCAGGGGCTCGGGCTCTGCGCCGTGGGCACGTACGCCTTTTACGCCCCCGTTCCGTACGCCGGGGAAGGGTACGGGACGTTCGTCGTGCTGGGGTGGGGCGGTCTCGCCGTGGGAGGCGCGTGGCATTTTCGCAGAGCGTTGCTGTGCCCGCTACTGCGCCGGCGCGCGCGCCGCAAGGCCCGCCGCGTGACCGACCTGCTGCCCGCAGGCTTCTTGTCCGGGAATCCCCCGGCCCGCGTGCTCGACCTCGGGGCCGGGGAGGGGTTCGTGGGCGAGTGGCTCCACCAGCGGTACGGAGCGGAGGTCGTGCTCGCCGACGTGGGCGATTTTAACCGAACGGATCTCCCGCAGGTCGTCTACGACGGATGCCAGTTGCCCTTCGAGGACGACGCTTTTGATGCGGTCGTGCTCTACTTCGTGCTGCACCACGCCGAGGATCCCGAAGCCGTGCTGCGTGAGGCAATGCGCGTGGCCGAAGGCCGCGTCGTCGTGGCCGAGTCCGTCTACAAAGGCCGGGTACAACGCCGCCTGCTGCGCCTGCTGGATCGGGGCGCGAACCGGCTTCGTTGCGGGAAGGCGGTGGCAGACGGGCCGCTGCGTTTTCGCCGGGCGGAGGCGTGGCGCGCGCTCATCGAACGCCTGGGCGGGACGGTCGCGCAAGAGCGGCGGCGCGGGCGCGGGGTGCACCCGCAGGCGCTTTTCGTCGTGACGGGCGGGGCCGAGTGACGCTCACGATGCTCCGTCCGAGGAGTTCGTATCCCCCGCCAGTGCGTCTTCGATGCGCTCGCGCAACGGTTCGGGGCGCACGCGGCCCACGATGCGGTCCTGGACCTCGCCCTCGCGCCCGATGACCAGCGTCGTCGGCAGCGCGGCCACCCCGCCGTAGCGAGCGCCGATCTTCTGCTCGGGGTCGAGCACGACGGGGTAGTTTACCGGGCGGCGCTTCAGATACGGCTTCACCTTTTCACGTCCCTGCCGGTCGGTCGCCACGCCGACGATCTGGAGGCCCTTCGGCCCGAGGTCGCGCTGAAGCTCAACGAGGTCGGGCATCTCGGCGCGGCACGGGGCGCACCACGTGGCCCAGAAGTTCAGTAACACGATCTCGCCCTCGTACTCGTCGAGGTCGAAGCCGGAGCGCTCCAGAAGCGGGCCGGGCTCGACCGAGTCGGGGCGGGTCGAGGAGGCCGCCTGCCGGGGCGCGAGCGTGAACGTGTCAGGCGCGGCGCGCGACCCCGAACGGCCAGACGGGTCGCTGCCGCAGCCGGCTGCAAGAAGAGCGGCTCCCAGCAGCACGGCCGGCACGGCACCGGGCAAGGGGCGAAGCGGCATGGACGGGCGCGGAGGGGTCGTCAAAGAACGGCGAGCCGGGGGCGTGGCGGGCTCACGCGGCGGCCTGGCGTACCTTCGCCGCCGTCACGTCTCGGTGGGAGGCATTGAACATGGGCTCGCCGTCGTGCACGACAATGGCCTGCGGCGTCTCGTGACGGATCGAGAAATGCTCGGCGATCTGGTCGGAGATTGAGCGCGCCTCCTGCACGACAACCCGGTAGACCGGCGGCCCGCCGCCGGTGAGCGACTTCAGCTCGTCCTGCGCCTGCGCGCTGATCGGGCACGTGTCGGAGTGCTTGTAGAGGACCACCGGCTCGTCGTCGGACTGGCGGAGCGCCGCTTCCAGGTCGTCTTCGGAGGCGAGCGTGTGGAAGGGAACGTCATCGGCCATGATTAGAGCGGGCAGAAGGGGAAAAAGCAGGCTCTGTGACGGGCTCTATGAAATGTCGCGGCGGCGAAAAGTTCGCCAAGCGGGAGGGCGCGCGGCGTTTCCTGGGGAGGGGGACGTCTCCCGTCTTGGGTCGTTGCGAGTAACGGGGCCGGCCATGCCCGGAAGACGCTTTCCCCGATCAAGTCCGTTATTGCGAAAAAACCTTCGCAAAAATTTCCCATGTCGCTGTGTGCCCAACAAAACACCGATCCCGAAGTAGAAAAGGGACGCTAAATGTTTTTTCGCACCTGCCTTGCTTCCGCATGAAAGCCGCCCCCCCGACGGCTGAAGCCTCTTCGCAAGCCTCGTCTTCGCCGTCCCCGACGGGGGCCGAGACTGTCCGCTGGGCCCTCGGCGACCTCTACGACGAGCCCGAAGCGTTGGAGGACGACCTCCAGACCGCCGCCGAGGAGGCCGCCCGCTTCGCCGAGCGCCATCGGGGGCGCGTGGCCGACCTCGCTCCCGGCGAGCTGGCTGACGCGCTTGCCACCTACGAAGCCGTCCAGGAGCGCGTGGGGCGGGCCTCCACCTACGCCTTCCTGCGCTGGTCCACCGACACGAACGACCCGGAGCGCGGCGCGCTTCTGCAAAAGGTCAAGGAAACGGCCACTCAGATCGAGCAGCAGCTTCTCTTTCTGAATGTCGAGATCGCGCGCCTCCCCGACGAGCGGGCCGACGAACTTATCGCGGCCGAGGCGCTCTCCGAGTATCGCCACTTCCTCGAAACCGAACGGCTCGAAAAAGAGCACGTCCTGAGCGAACCGGAGGAAAAAGTCCTTTCGGAAAAGAACGTAACCGGCCGCAGTGCCTGGACGCGCTTCTTCGACGAGACGATGGGGGCGGCGCGCTTCGCCCTGGATGGGGAGGAACTGACCCGTTCGGAGGTGTCCAAGAAGCTCTACGAACCCGACCGCGACCTGCGCCGCCGCGCGGCCCTCGCGCTCACCGAGGGGCTCGAAGAGCGCCAGCGCGAACTGACCTACGTCTTCAACACGGTCCTCGCCGACAAGGCCGGCAGCGACCGCCTGCGCAGCTACGACCACTGGCTTGAGGAGCGCAACCTCGCCAACGAGGTCGAGGACGAAACCGTCCAGGCGCTCATCGAGACGGTAACGGGGCGATACGACCTCGTGGCGCGCTTCTACCGGCTCAAAAAAGACCTGCTGGGGCTGGATGAAATGATGGACTACGACCGCTACGCCCCGGTCGGTGAGGCGAATACGGAGTACGCCTGGGGCGAAGCGCGCGACCTGGTCCTCGGGGCCTACGGAGACTTCGCGCCCAAGATGCGCGACGTGGCGGGCCGCTTTTTCGAGGGCCGGTGGATCGATGCGCCTCCGCAGGCGGGCAAGCGCGGCGGGGCTTTCAGCCACGGGGCCGTGCCGGGGGCGCACCCGTACGTGTTGCTCAACTACACCGGCAAGCCGCGCGACGTGCAGACGCTCGCTCACGAGCTGGGCCACGGCGTGCACCAGTACCTCGCTCGCGAGCAGGGCCTCCTTCAGGCCGGCACGCCCCTCACGACGGCCGAGACGGCCTCGGTCTTCGGCGAAATGCTCGTCTTCCGGCGTCTTCTAAGCCGCACGGACAACCCGCGAGACCGGCTCCGGCTACTGGTCAGCAAAATCGACGATATGCTGGCGACGGTCTTCCGCCAGGTGGCGATGAACCGCTTCGAGGACGCGATTCACACCGCGCGTCGCGAGGAGGGCGAGCTTGCCCCCGAGCGCTTCTCGGAGCTGTGGATGGAGACGCAGCAAGCCATGTTCGACGGCAGCGTGACGCTGGGAGACCACTACCGGCGGTGGTGGAGCTACGTCCCTCATTTTTTGCACACGCCCGGCTACGTCTACGCCTACGCCTTTGGCGAGCTGCTTGTCTTGACGCTCTACGCCCGCTACGAGGCCGAGCCGGAAGGCTTCCCCGCGCGCTACCTCGAGCTGCTGGAGGCCGGCGGCTCGGACTGGCCGCACGAACTGGTGGCCCCGCTGGGGGCGGATCTGACCGACCCGGCGTTCTGGCAGGAAGGCCTCGGGAAAATCGAAGCGCTGATCCAGCGGGCCGAGGCGCTGGCCGAGGAGGCGCGCTCCCAGCCGGCGTGATCGCGCGACGCTGCCCCTGCACACCGCTGCTGCTTTGCCTCGGCTTCCCGCCTCATGTTCAAACACTACCTGCGCGCTGCCACCGATGCCTTCTGGCGCGACGGCGACCGCT
>PXTS01000023.1:9701-10235 GCA_003022485.1 Bacteroidetes bacterium QS_8_68_28 | reverse complement strand
AAGAGTCCCGGGCCGACGGGTCAGACGATCCGCACTTGGACCCGAGAAGGCCGACATCGAGTCTGGCGGCGTGCGGTCCGACGGTACTACCTCCGAAGAGCGCGAAGAGCTGCGGCGGCTTCGCAAGGAGAACCGTCGCCCCGGGGCAGGAACGAGACATCTTGCCCGGGAAGCGACGGCCTGGTTCGCACGGGATCGGGCGGGCGAAGTACCGCCCAAATCTTCGAGTTCTCGGGGTGGGCACCGGGCCGAGTTCACTGTCGCCGCGGACGCGGGAGCGTGCTGGGCGTCTCCACCAGCGGGTACTACGCGTGGCGTAAACGAGGACCCTCCCGGCGAGAACGCAAAGACGAGATGCTGACCGAAAAGATTAAGGCTATCCACGAGCGCTCCCGAGGCACCTACGGTGCTCCGCGCATCCACGCCGAGCTACGGGCGGAGGGCACCCGTGTGGGCTTCGGGGCGCGTGGCCCGCCTGATGCGAGAAGCGGGCTCGGGAGGGCGTGAGCCGCCACAAAGGCCCCGCTACCACGA
>PXTS01000023.1:0-9647 GCA_003022485.1 Bacteroidetes bacterium QS_8_68_28 | reverse complement strand
CGGTTGGGCGGGTGGCCCTCGCACCTGCGCACCGGGCAAAGCCCTTCTTGGTGCTCTCCGCAATGGAGATGGCTCTCGGCCAGCGCGGCCCCGAAGAGGTCGTTCACCACTCGGATCGCGGCTCGCAGTATACCTCTCTTGCCTTCGGCAAGCGTTGCGAGCGTGCAGGCGTGCGTCCTTCGATGGGTCAGACCTGCTACGACAACGCGCTCTGCTCTGGGCTTCTTCGCTACCTTAGAGTGCGAACTAATCGAGCGCGAGCGGTTCAACTCGCATGCGGAGGCGCGCATGGCGATATTCTCGTTCATCGAGAGCTTCCTGCAACCCGCAGCGCAGGCACTCTGCCCTTGACTATCACGCGCCGCTGACGTATGAAAATACACGCCACGATCAGGCGCTGATTCCAAGCGCCTGACTGTCCACAAAAACGGGGCAACTCCACGATCAAGGGCTCGGTTAAGACGGTCACGATCAAGCGAGACGCTTGTGGATACCTTTGGGTTTGCTTCTCCGCCTGTAAGGAAGTGCCTACCCCTGAACTGCCACGAACAGGTCATGCTGTCGGGCTGGATTTTGGACTCAAATGCTTCCTTGTTACTTCGGATGGAGATCGGATCGAGGCTCCTCAGCCGCTGAAAGAGAACCTGGAAGAAGTTCAGAACCTCCACAAGGAGCTTTCTCGAAAACAGAGAGGCTCCAGCAACCGACGGGAAGCAAAGCGCCGATTGGCGAAGAAATATCGGCAGATCAGCAACCAGCGGAAGGACTTTCATTTTAAACTCGCTCGCCAGCTTTTCAGTCGGTACGACACGATCTGCATCGAAGACCTCCACATCGAAGCGATGAAAGAGCTTTGGGGCCGGAAGGTCAGCGACCTCGGATTCTCCGGCTTCGTATCTATCCTTGAGCACGTAGCTCAGAAGGAGAACAAGGAAGTTCGAAAGGTGGGCCGCTACTTCCCATCGTCTCAGACGTGCTCCGAGTGTGGTCACAGGTACTCTGACCTGTCTCTCGAAGAGCGCGTCTGGGAATGTGCCGATTGCGGATCGGTCCACGGTCGTGACCAGAATGCAGCACAGAATGTACTGGAGAGGGCCCTCTCCATGAAGGACCATAATGGTCCGTCGGAAGCGGGCGTAAGACCGTCAGGGACGGCAGCCCGCGTTGCTACTGCTAAGTAGCGAGACCGCAGAATCTCCCGGCTTTAGCCGGGGGAGTAGGTCAACTTGGCGACAAACGCCCACCAGCCTTCCAAACGTCTCGCCTCATGAAGCGTCGCACGAAGATCGTCTGCACCCTCGGCCCTGCCTCCTCCGATCCCGAAACCATCCGCGAGATGATCCGCGCGGGGATGGACGTGGCGCGGCTCAACTTTTCGCACGGCACCCACGAGGACCACGCCGCGAACATCCGTCGCGTGCGCGAAGCGGCCCGAGCGGAGGGCCGCGCCGTGGCGCTCCTGCAAGACCTCCAAGGGCCGAAGATTCGCATCGGCGAAGTCGCCGACGGGAGCGTGCTCGTCCACCAGGGCCGCGAGCTCGTCCTTACCACTGAGCCGTTGCCCCACCCCGGCACCGCCGAGCGGGTTCACATCGACCACGCCACGCTCCCGCGCGACGTCAGCGAGGGGGGGCGCATTCTCATCGACGACGGGATGCTGGAGCTGAAGGTGACCGGCACCAACGAAACGGAGGTGCGCACCGAGGTGCTCGTGGGCGGGCCGATGCGCTCGCGCAAGGGCGTAAACCTGCCACACGCGCGCACCACCACCCCCTCGCTTACCGACAAAGACCGCGACGACCTGGCGTTCGGCCTGGAGCAAAACGTGGACCTCGTGGCGCTGTCGTTCGTGCGCAGCGGGGCCGACGTGAGCGACCTGGCCGCTCGCGTGCAGGAGCAGGGCAAAAACGTCGACCTTATCGCCAAGATCGAAAAGCCCGAGGCCGTCGACGCCATCGACGGCATCACAAGGGCATGGCCGCCGCCCGGCCCGTCATCACGGCCACGCAGATGCTCGAATCAATGGTTGAGAACCCGCGCCCCACCCGTGCGGAGGCCAGCGACGTAGCCAATGCCGTCCTCGACGGTAGCGACGCGGTCATGCTCAGCGGCGAGACGGCCGTCGGGGAACACCCGGTGCGCGTCATAGAGGTGATGAGCCAGATTATCGAAAAGGCCGACCGCTACCGCTCGGAGTACCACACCCCGCTGCACACGCTTTCCGACGAGGGCGCCGGCATGCTCCGCGACGCCGAGGCCGAGCGCGACACCACCGAGTCAATCAGCTTCACGGCCTGCCAGGTGGCCGAGCAGGTCGGCGCCGCGGCCATCGCCTGCCTCACCAACAGCGGCCGCACCGCGCGCGCCATCGCCCGTCACCGCCCGGACATTCCGCTCTACGCCTTTACCGACCAAGAGCGTGTGGTCGACCGTCTGGGCGTGCTCTGGGGAACCCGCGCCTTTGCCATTCCCTTTCAGGACGACACCGACCAGGGCGTGGAGCTCGTGCACGCCGAGCTAACCGAGCGCGGCCTCGTCGAATCCGGCGACCTGATCGTGCTCACCGCCGGGATGCCGCTCCCGCGCCGGGGGCGCACCAATATGATCCACGTCAGCCGCGTGGCGTAGGGTTGGCTTAACGTTTAAGGTTGAAAGTCGGAAAGTTCTTCAGCTCGAAGAGCAACTTTCAACGTTCAACCCGTCTATGCGCTGCCTGCCCGCTCGCTGCATTGCGGCCCTCTTGCTGCCGTGTCTGGCAGTGGCAACACTGGCCGGGTGCGGACGCTCCTCGATGGTGGGCCGCGGCGTGAGCGACTTCTCGGCCTACTACAACAAGTTCTACAACGCGCAAAAAACCTTCGACCAGGCCACCGACCACCTCGACGCCCTCGACCAGCCGGTCGACCGCAGCGCGTTTTTGCCGGTCTTCGTAGATCCGGCGCAGGTGCAGAGCGCGGACGCCCTCGAGAAGACGATCGAAAAAGGCGCCGACCTGCTGCGCAAGCACCCCCGCTCGAAGTGGGTCGACGACGCGCTGCTTCTCATCGGCAAGAGCTACTTTTACCAGCAGAACTACGTTGGGGCCGAGCAGAAATTCCGCGAAGTCGCCGAGCAGGACGGCCCGCTGACGGGCGAGGCGCGCTTCTGGATGGGGCGGGCGCTGCTCTCGGCCGGTAAGCACGCCGCTGCTGAGAAGCACCTGCGCCACCACCTCGCCTCCGACAGCCTGTCGGGCCGCTGGGCCGCGCAGATGCGGCTGCTCCAGGGCGACCTGCGGGTGCGGCGCGGCCAGTGGGAAGCGGCAGCGCGCGCGCTGGCAGACGGGCTGCGCGGCGTGCAGGACGGGCGACTGCGCGCGCGCGCCTTCTTTTTGCGTGGGCAGGCGCTGGAGGCCGCCGGGCGATGGGGCGACGCGGCGCGCTCTTACCGGAGCGCCGTGGAGGAACGCCCGCGCTACGAGTTGGCCTACGCCGCCGAGACGAGCGCCCTTCGCACCGCCGCGCGCGCGAGTCGGAACGAGGCCGAGATCCTGCGGCGCCTCGAACGCATGGAGCGTGACGACAAGAACGAGGCAAAGCTTCCCGCGCTGGCGCTCCTTCGCGGGCAGGTGTACCAGGCGATGGGTCGCGCAGGCCGGGCACGCCGGACCTACCAGGCCCTGCTTTACCCGGGGGAGGAGCCGGCGGGCACGCCGTCGCCGTCTGCGGCGGTGCGGGGACGGGCGCACTACGCGCTGGCCACGCTCTACCGCGACGTCTACGACAACTTCTCGCGTGCAGCGGCGCACTTCGACACTGCTGCGACTGCGCTTCCGAACGGCTCCGCCTCCTCGGGAGAGACCGGCCCGTCCACGCCGCCGACGGCCTACGCCGTGACCGATAGCCGCCGCCAGGCTGAGCGCTACGGCCGCGTGGCGGAGGCGTCCGCCGAGGTGGCGCGTCTGGACTCGCTGCTGCGCTTGGGAGACATGGACGAAGGCGCCTTCGAGGCGTTCGTCGACAGCGTACGGCAAGCGCGGGCCCAGAAGGCGCGCGAAGCGCAGGAGCAGCAGGCCCGCCGCCGCGCCGAGCAGGGCTTTCGGAGAAGGAGCGCGCCCGACCGGGAAGGCCGAGGTGCGAGTGCAGGGGGCAGCGCATCACTGGCAGGCCGGGGAGGGGACCCCGGCAAGGAAGCCGGCTTTCTTTTTCACCGCGATCCGGCGCAGGTGCAGGAGGGCCGGCGTGTCTTCCGCCGCCGCTGGGGAGACCGCCCGCGCGTGCCGGGCTGGCGCCGCCGCGCGGCTATCTCCACGCAGGCGGAGCGGGCGGCGCGCGGTGACTCGTCGGGGCCGGTTGGCCCAGATGCGGACGTGGCCGCCGGCGGACGCTCGCGCGTGGACGTATCGGCGGTGCCGCGAAGCCCCGAGCGCCTGCGCCGGATGCGTGCCGAGCGCGCCGCTGCGCGCTACGACCTGGGCAACGCCCTCCTGCTGGCGACCGAGCGGCCCGACTCGGCAGCCTTCTGGTTTCGGCGCGTGATCGAAGAAAGCCCCGAGACGGAGGCGGCGCGTCGCGCCCGCTACGCCCTGGCGGAAGCTGAGCGCGCCGCCGGGCGGCCCGAGGCGGCGCGCCAGCAGTACCGCCGCGTCGTGCGGAAGCAGCCCGGCACGCGCCGCGCGCGCCGCGCCCGCCGGCGCCTGGAAGCGCAGGAGGCGGAGGCTCCTGCGGTCTCAGAGGCGGCCTCAGAGGAGGCGCCCCGCGCCGAGCAGGGCTACACCCGCGCCTACCGGGCCTGGCAGCGCGGCGCCCGCGAGGATGCCCTCCAAAAAATGCTCGACCTCGCCGCCGCGCATCCCCGGGCCCCCACCGCGCCACGCGCACTGATGGCGTCGGCGCGCATTTTCGCCGAGTGGGCCCGCCGCTCCGGCCGGTCGCTGCGGGCGACCCCGCTCCCGGCGCGCGTGCCCGACTCGCTGCGCGCGCTGCTGCTCGACTCGACCGCTGCCGCGCCGGACTCGGGCGCCCTCGTATCGGATTCGGCATCCGCTCCACCAGGCTCGGGCGCTACCGCATCGGATTCGGCGTCCGCCGCGCTGGACGCGACCGCTGCGGGGGCGCCTCCCCCGCTGACGCTTTCGCGCCTGCTCGAGGGGCTGGCGCGCCGCTACCCTGGAACCGCGCACGCCGACCGCGCCCGGCGGATGCGTGCCGCCCTGCGCGCCCCCGACTCGGCGGCGGCGACTCGCGAGACGAAGAGCTGGGGGATCGTCGTCGCCTCGACCCCGGAGCGAGCGCAGGCCGATTCGGTGGCTGCAGGCTTCCGGGCGCGTCGCCGCGCGACCTCGGTGCGCGTCCTCGCGGTCCGGCCGCGCGGCGAACGCCGCTACTGCGTCGTGCTGGGCGCCTTTCCCACGCGCGCCGAGGCGCAAGCGGCCCTCCGTCGCCGCCGCGCTTCCCTGCCGGCGGACAGCCGGCTGCTGGCCGTGCCGGCCTCCGGAGCGAAAGCAAAGCGCCGGTGAGAAGGGCGCCACGCGTGAAGGCGCGCTTGCAAAAAGGGCTCGCAGGCGGCCGTTCGGCAGGGGAGGCCGTGAGAGGAACTAACGGTCTTACCGGCAGTTCGGCACCCTCCGGCGAGTGATCTGCCGGTCGTGCTTCTGCCAGGGTGCCCCAGGGCCTGCTTGCGGGCCTTGCCGTTCGGTACGCTCCTTGCGTTGTCTGCACGGCCCGCCCCGATGACGACGAGATGACGACGACGATCCCTTCTCGGGCAACGCCCTCTTCGCGCTTCCCGCGCGCGCAGGGGGCAGCAGTCTGCCTTCCAAGCACAGCCCCCTTATGGCCCAGCACGGACGCAACAATGGCGACGAGCCCGACCAAAAGTCGGACGGGGGCGGCGGCTTCGGGGTCATGAAGTGGATGCTGCTGCTCCTGACGGTGGGGCTGACGGCGCACCTGCTGTTCAACTGGTCGCCCGGCGCCGGGAAGGACGTAGAGTATTCCAAGTTCCTCGACCAGGTCGAGCAGGGCCTCGTCAAAGAGGTGTCCATCATCAACAATACCCGCATCGAAGGCACCTATCGGCAAGAGGCCATCCAAAGCGGCGCGGTTGAGCCCGGCGATTCCGGCTCCGACCTGCTGGGCGGCGGTTCGGGAAGCGGCGAGGAGCGCCGGCGCTTTACCACCACCAAGACGGACAATCACGACCTCACCGGGTTTCTGCGCAAGCACAACCAGAACGCCGGTTCGGGCGGGCAGAAAGTCGCTTTTAGCGCGCGGCAGGAAGAAAACTGGCTGGGCACGCTGCTGGTCTGGGCCATTCCGCTGGGGCTGCTGGTGGTGCTTTGGCTCTACTTCGCGCGCAAGATGGGGCCCGGTTCGCAGGTGCTCAACATCGGCAAGAGCAAGGCCAACGTCACCGAAGCGGAAGAGGACCACGACGTGAACTTCGAAGACGTGGCCGGCCTCGACGAGGCCAAAGAGGAGGTCGTCGAGGTGGTCGATTTCCTCAAGGACCCCGAGAAGTTTACCAAGCTCGGCGGCCAGCTGCCGAAGGGCGTGCTGCTGGTCGGCCAGCCCGGCACCGGCAAGACGCTGATGGCGAAGGCCGTCGCTGGCGAGGCGGGCGTGCCGTTCTTTTCGCTTTCCGGGAGCGACTTCGTGGAGATGTTCGTCGGCGTAGGGGCCAGCCGCGTGCGCGACCTTTTCAAAAAGGCCAAAGAGGAGGCCCCCTGCATCATCTTCATCGACGAGATCGACGCCATCGGGCGCTCGCGCGGGCGCAACTCGATGGTCGGCGGCAACGACGAGCGGGAAAACACGCTCAACCAGCTGCTTTCGGAGATGGACGGCTTCGACTCCGACAAGGGGGTCATCATCATGGCGGCGACCAACCGGCCTGACGTGCTCGACTCGGCGCTGATGCGCCCGGGCCGCTTCGACCGCCAGATCATGATCGACAAGCCCGACCGGCGCTCGCGCGAGATGATCTTCGAGGTGCACGTCAAGGACATCCTCATCGCTGACGACGTGAACCTGGAGGTCCTGGCCGGCCAGACGCCGGGCTTCGCGGGGGCCGAGATCGCCAACGTTTGCAACGAGGCGGCGCTCTTGGCTGCGCGTAAAGACAAGGACGCCATCGGGATGGACGACTTCGAGCAGTCCATCGACCGGGTGATCGGGGGATTGGAGAAGAAAAATAAAATCATCAGCCCCGAGGAGCGGGAAATCATCGCCTACCACGAGAGCGGCCACGCCATCGTGGGCTGGTTTTTGAAGCACACCGACCCGGTCGTCAAGGTCAGCATCGTGCCGCGCGGGATGGCGGCGCTGGGCTACTCGCAGTCCATGCCCGAGGAGCGCTACCTGTACAGCAAGCAGGCGCTCCTGGACCGCATGGCGATGATGCTGGGCGGGCGCGTGGCCGAGGAGATCGTCTTCGGCGAAGTGACCACCGGCGCGCAGAACGACCTGCAGCGCATCACCAAGATGGCCTACGCGATGGTCACAGACTACGGCATGAGCGACAAGGTTGGCAACGTCAGCTTCAACATGTCGTCGAACGGTGAGGAGGGCGGCGGCGGGGAGCAGCCGATGTTTGAGAAGCCCTACTCCGACGACACGGCCCGCGCCATCGACGAGGAGGCCAAAGCCCTCATCGACGAAGTGCGCACCTGCGCCCGCGAGCTGTTGGAGGAGAAGCGCGACATGCTCGATGCGATGGCCGAGACGCTGCTGGAGGAGGAGGTCATCGGCCCCGAGAAGCTGGTCGGGCTGCTGGGGGAGCGCCCGCACGGCGACTACGTGGCCCTGCGCAACGGTCGGGCCAACGGTCATCCCAAGAACGGCCAGGCTGAAAGTGGACAGGCCGAAAGCGGCGGGGAGGCAAGCGGGCGAGGCCCGCACGGGGTGGACGCGGAGGGCGAGCCGGCGACCCGGCCGCCGGAGCCCCGCCAGGAGAGTGACGACCGCGACACCAACGACCGCGACACCAGCAGCAACGCGGCGGGCGACGGGGCGCCGGGGCAGACGACCTCCGAGCGCAGTAGCACGACGCTCCGCCCGCGCGAGGACGACGATGACCGCCCGGGCGAGGCGGCACAGTAGTCTGCGGTCGCCTCGGAGGCGCGAATGTATTAACCCGTTCTTTACCGCACGCGCGGGACCCCGGCTCCGGCTCCAGCGATACTACACGTCTGCAATCGAGGCGCGCTCCTCTGTTCGCGTCGCCCGCCGACCTCTCGAACCACCGGTCCTCGAAGAACCCGTGCCGACGATTCAGCAGCTCATTCGCAAAGGGCGCAAAGACCCGAACGAGAAAAGCACCTCGCCGGCGCTGGCGGGAAGCCCGCAAAAGCGCGGGGTCTGCACGCGCGTCTACACGACCACGCCCAAGAAACCGAACTCCGCCCTCCGCAAGGTCGCCCGCGTGCGCCTCACGAACGGCCACGAGGTGACGGCCTACATTCCCGGTGAGGGGCATAACCTCCAGGAGCACAGCATCGTGCTCGTGCGCGGGGGGCGCGTCAAGGACCTGCCGGGCGTGAAGTACCACATCGTGCGCGGCGCCCTCGACACCGCCGGCGTCAGCGACCGCAAGCAGGGCCGCTCGAAGTACGGCACCAAGAAGCCGCGCTCCTGAGTTTCCTGCACGCGCCCCGCGTAGCGCGGGGAGGTAGCCTCCGGACGGCGGAGGCTTTTTCATGCGCCGCCCCGCCTTTTCCCGATCTCTTGTACCTGCAACCGCCATGCGCAAGGAACGCGCCACGCAACGCGCCGTCGTCAAAGACGCGATCTACGACGATGACCTCGTCGCGCGTCTCGTCAACACGTTGATGAGCGACGGAAAAAAGAGTCTCGCGCAGAACATCGTGTACGACGCCTTCGACGCGGTCCACGAAGAGACCGGCGAGGAAGGCATCGAAGTGTTCAAGAAGGCCGTCAACAACGTGTCGCCGCTCGTAGAGGTGCGCTCCCGCCGCGTGGGGGGAGCGACCTACCAGGTGCCCGTCGAGGTGCGCCCGGAGCGCCGCGTGACGCTGGCCTTCCGCTGGATCATCGACAACGCGCGCGACCGTCGCGACAAGGGCATGGCCACGCGACTGGCGAAGGAATTCGTCGCCGCCTCGCGCGGGGAGGGGGGCGCGGTGAAAAAGAAAGACGACGTGCACCGCATGGCCGAGTCCAACAAAGCCTACGCGCACTTCCGTTTTTAGGCTTTCGGCTTTTTTAGGCTTCCGGCTTTCAGCCGTCAGCGTTCAGCCCACGCGTTGCTGAATGCGGCTCGCTGAAAGCCGGCTGATCCGCTGAGTGCTGACCGCTAACCGCTAAAGTCCCATGGCCGACACGAACAACCGCGACTTCCCGCTCGAACGGACCCGCAACATCGGGATCACTGCGCACATCGACGCCGGCAAGACCACCGCGACGGAGCGCATTCTGTTTTACACGGGCCGCCTGCACCGCATGGGCGAGGTCCACGAGGGCGCGGCCACGATGGACTGGATGGACCAGGAAAAGGAGCGCGGCATCACCATCACCAGTGCCGCGACGACCTGCTACTGGGACGACCACCGCATCAACATCATCGACACGCCCGGCCACGTCGACTTTACCGTCGAGGTCGAGCGCAGCCTGCGCGTCCTCGACGGCGCGATTGCGCTCTTCTGCGCC
>PXTS01000032.1 GCA_003022485.1 Bacteroidetes bacterium QS_8_68_28 | reverse complement strand
GCGGATGAACCGGCCGGGCGGCAGGCCCGTGGCGCCTTTGAGCCGGTCACGCAACTGGCGTTTCGTCTGCACGCCCGCGCCCATCTCAGCGGCAAACATTCCCACGTCGAACGCCGCGTCGCCGATGTGGTCTTCCACCACCGCGCGGGCCTTTTCGTAGAAGGCGTTCTCCTCGGAAGGCACCGTGACGCCGGTCGGCTCGACGACGAGTTCGCCCGCGTACTTTTCGTGCAGGGTGCGGCGCCCTTCGATGAGATTCCGGATGCGCGCGCGAAGCGCCTTCATCGAAAAAGGCTTCTCGACGTAGGCGTCGGCGCCGGCGTCCAGGCCCTCGACGCGGGCGGTCTCGCCGGCGCGGGCGGTGAGCAGCAGGACCGGCACGTCGCCCAGGTCGTCGTCCGCCTTGAGGCGGCGGCACAGCTCGGCCCCGTCCAGGCCGGGCATCATTACGTCGCTCACGACGAGGGCGGGCCGCTGGGTGCGTGCCTTTTCGAGCGCCTCGGTCCCGTCGGGAGCCGTCTCCACGCGGTACGCCTCCGAGAGGCGATTTTTCAAGAAGGTCCGCACGTCGCAGTTGTCCTCGACAACAAGGAGGACGGGAGCGTCGGAGTCGGCGGCCGGCGGCGCTTCGGGGGCGCGATCCCGGGCGGAGGGACCGTCGGTCAGCCCCGGCGGCGTGCGGCTCGCGAGTTCGGAGGCTCCTCCGCGCCCGTTCTCCGCTGTGCTTTCGCCTTCTGCACGCTCCCGCACTTCCGCGTCTGATTCTTTGGGCTCTCGCACAGGCAACGCGACGGTGAAGGTGGTCCCGAGGTCTACGGCGCTTTCGAGGCGGATCGTGCCGCCGTGCCGCTCGACCAGTTCCTTCGCCAGCGACAGCCCCAGGCCGGTGCCGCCGTGGTGGCGCGTCGCCGCGTCGTCGGACTGGTGGAAGCGGTCGAAGATGTGCGGGTGTTCCTCCTCGGGGATGCCCGGCCCGGTGTCGGAGACGTGCAGCAGGGCCTGCGCTTCGCCGGGTTCGGCGTCTGCCCCCGAGCGGGTCACGCGGACGAGCACCTTGCCGCCCTCGGGGGTGAACTTGAGCGCGTTGGAAAGGAGGTTGTCCAGCGCAGTGCGCAGGTGATCGGGGTCGAAGGAAAGCCGCAGGGGCTCCGACTCCGCGCGAAAGCGCAGCGTGAGACCGTTCCGCTCGGCCAGCGGTTCGAAGGCGCGCGTCGCTTCCCGTGCGAAGGCCACCAGGTCGCCCGGGCGGCGCTCCAGCGACAGGCGCCCCGCCTTCAATTTCGAGAGCTCCAGCAGCCGGTCCACGCGGTGCTCCAGGCGTCCAGCATTGCGCAGGGTGTCTTCGAGCGCAGCGCGCGCCTCCGGCGGGAGCGCGCCGTCCAGCTCGTCCAGTAGGTGGCGCACCGGGGCCACGATCATCGTCAGCGGCGTGCGCAGCTCGTGGGAGAGGTTGGCAAAGAGGCGGCTTTTGGCCGCATCGAGCTCCCGGAGGCGCTCGGCCTGCTGCTCGGTCTTTTGCTTTTCCTGCCGCAGCGCCTCGGTGCGCCGGTGCACTTCGCCCTCGAGTTCGCGCTCGCGCAGGTTCTTGAGGCGCCAGCGATGCACGGCAAAGCCCACGCCGGCCAGGCCAGCCACGAGAAGCAGGTAGAACCAGAGCGTCTGGTAAAACGGGCGCGGGTTGGCGAAGAGCGTCTGCGGAGGCGACAGCCCGCCGCCGGGGCCAGGGGTGTAGACGCGTACGGTGTTGCTGTCGGACTGGGCGATGGCCTCGGCGGGAATTTCGGCTTTCAAGCCTGCCGTCAGCGCGCCCGGGCTGTCGCTGGTCTTGACGGGCCTGGTCGGGCGAGGCTGCCCGTTCCAGCGGATCACCGATCCCGGGGTGAAGGTGTTCCCGTAGAGCGTCAGCGTGAATCCGGACTGCCCGGCGGTGCGCTCCACGGGGCGCATGATCTCGATCTTCGGTCGCGGCGCGACGACCTCGAAGGCGTGTATGTTCGAGGCGCGCCCGTCGTCTGCGATCACCTGCGCGGTCCACGTCGCCGCCTCGGCGCCGAAGGTGGCCTGCACGCGCACCTCACGGGCGCTGACGAAGTCGAGGCGCGAGCGGTCGGTGATGTGCGCGTCGACGGAGTCGGTGCGCAGCCGCACGGTAAAGCCGTTCTCGAAGCCGCGCCCGCGAATCGTGATCCCCTGCTCCAGGGTGGACCCCACGACCGGCTGGGGCCGGACGCCGGTCACGCGGGGCTTTTCCGCCGGCGCTTGCGCTCGGGCCGGGCGCCCACCCCCGAGGGCCAGCAGCGCGAGAATCCCCGCGACGGCGAAGGTCCACGCCCGGCATACACCGCGCCGCCGCGCCGGCGCGCGCAGGTGGGGGAAAGAAGGGAAAGCACCGAGCGTAGCGGTTTTTCCAGGCAAAGCGGAGGGCATCTCGGCAGACTGCGTAGTTGTGAATCTTACCACGAAGTATACATAACGGGGACAGGCAGATGCAAGCCCCCAGGTGGTGGACCCGTCCCGGCTGCTCGCCGTTGGCACGCCCCCTTCCGCGGGCCGTCCGCATCCTCGCCCGATTTCGCCTTTGCCCCCCGCCGTTCCCCCGATGCCGCCTGCGCCTGCTGCCGAGATGCCCTCCGAAGAAATTCGCGCTGACTTTCTGGCGTTCTTTCGGGAAAAAGGCCACACCGTCGTCGAGAGCGCCCCGCTGGTGCCCCAGCAGGACCCGACGCTGCTCTTCACCAATGCGGGCATGAATCAGTTCAAAGACGTCTTTCTGGGCGAGGGCACCCGCGAGTACGTCCGCGCGGTGGACACCCAGAAGTGCCTGCGCGTGTCCGGCAAGCACAACGACCTCGAAGAGGTGGGCCACGACACCTACCACCACACCTTCTTCGAGATGCTGGGCAACTGGAGCTTCGGCGGGCACGCCGCGTCGTACTTCAAGAAAGAGGCCGTCCGGTTCGCCTGGGAGCTGCTGGTGGAGCGCTGGGGCCTGCCGCCGGAGCGCCTCTACGCCACCGTCCACGAAGGGGACGACGCCCTCGGGCTGGGGCCGGACGAGGAGGCTGCCGATCTCTGGAAATCCGAGACCGGGATTGCCCCTGAGCACGTCCTCTTCGACGCCTCGAAAGAGAACTTCTGGATGATGGGCGATACGGGGCCGTGCGGCCCGTGCTCGGAGCTGCACATCGATCTGCGCCCCGAGCAAGAGCGCCGCGACACGCCCGGGCGCGCGTTGGTCAACGAAGACCACCCGCAGGTCATGGAAATCTGGAACCTCGTCTTCATCCAGTACAAGACGCAACCGGAGGGGGACGGATCGGAAACGATGCTGGAGCCGCTCCCGGCGCAGCACGTGGACACCGGGATGGGCTTCGAGCGCCTTGTGGCCGTCTTGCAGGGCAAGGAGAGCACCTACGACACCGATCTGTTTCAGCCCCTTCTGCAGAAAGCCGCCGACCTCTCGGCCCGTGACGACGTGCACGGCTACGACGACATCGATGTGGAGGACGAGGCGGAGCGCGAGCGCGTCCGCGTGGCCCTGCGCGTGGTGGCCGACCACGTGCGCACCGCCGGCTTCGCCGTTGCCGACGGCGTGACGCCGGGCAACGAGGGCCGTGCCTACGTCATCCGCCGCATCGCGCGCCGCGCCGTGCGCTACGGCTACCAGGCGCTGGGGATGCGCCGCCCGTTTCTCTGCAAAATGATCGCCACGCTGCGCGAAAAGATGGGCGGGGCCTTTCCCCAGCTCGCCGAGCAGGAGAACTACATTCGCCGCGTCGTGCGCGCGGAGGAAGAGGGCTTCCTCGACACCCTCGCCGACGGAATCGCTTTCTTCGAGCAGGTCGTGCCCTACGTCAAGGAATTGGCGATGCTGGAGGAAGAGGGCCTCTCTGGGGAGGTGGACGGCGAAGCGCTCCAGCAAGTCACCGACGACCTGCACGACGACCGTTCCACGCTGGGCGTCTTGCAGAACGCCTACCGCACCGAGGGCGCGGGCGAAGTCGTCGAGCGGCTCTCGGAGGCGGCCGCGCGGCAGGAGGTGCCCGGCGAGGTGGCCTTTCTACTGCACGACACCTACGGCTTTCCCGTTGACCTGACGCGCCTGATGGCCCGCGAGGAGGGCCTCGACCTGGGCCGGGAACGCTACGACGAGCGCATGGCCGAGCAGCGCGAGCGGGCCCGCGCCGCCGCCGACTTCGCCGCAGACCACTCCGAGGACGACGACTGGGAGCAGGTCAGCGAGGGGGAGCGCGCCGGCTTCGTCGGCTACGACCAGTTGGTGGTGGAGGACGCCCGCATCCGCGAGATGCGCACGCTCGAAGCGGGCGACGGACGCAACGGCGAGCCGCGCCACGAGCTCGTGCTCGACCGAACCCCCTTCTACGCCGAGAGCGGCGGCCAGGTGGCCGACCGGGGCACTCTCCGCCCCGGTGGCGAAAATGAGATCGACGTGCTCGACGTGCAACACGAAGGCACGCGCATCGCGCACCACGTGGCGCGCCTGCCAGAGGCCCCCGGCGCGCCCGTCACCGCCACGGTGGACGCTGCGCACCGTCGCCGCACCGCCGCACACCACACCGCCACGCACCTGCTCCACGCCGTGCTGCGCGAGCGGCTGGGCACGCACGTTCAGCAGAAGGGCTCGCTGGTCAGCCCCGAGCGCCTGCGCTTCGACTTCAGCCACTACGAGCGCGTCGCGCCCGAGGAGCTTTCGGAAATCGAGGCGGACGTGAACGCCGCCATCCAGCGCAACATCCCGCGCCGCGAGGAGCGCGACGTGCCACTTACTGAGGCCCGCGAGCGCGGCGCGACGATGCTCTTCGGCGAAAAGTACGGCGACAAAGTGCGCGTCATCACCTTCGACCCGGATTTCTCGATGGAGCTCTGCGGCGGGACGCACCTGGAGGCCACTGGCGCGCTGGGGGTTTTCAAGATTCTCTCCGAAAGCTCCGTCGCCAGCGGGGTGCGGCGCATCGAGGCGGTGGCCGGCCCGGCGGCGCGGGCATTCATCGAGGACGAGCTGGCCGAGCTGGGCGGGGTGCGCGCCGCGCTGGGACAGACCGAGACGGGCGCTGCCGAGGCGGTGGCGCGCCTCCTCGACGAGCGCGAACGGCTCGAAGAAGAAGTCGAAGCGATGAAGCGCGACCGATTGGCGGACCGGCTCGGCGGGATCGCCGACGAGGCGGAAGACATCGGCGGCGTGCGCGTGGCCGTCGGGCACCTGCCGGAGGCTGAGATGGACGCGCTCCGCGAGGGGGCGCAGGAGCTGGGCCAGCGCCTGGGGGGCGGCGCCGTCGGCGTGCTGGGGGCGCCCGCGCCCGGCGGTGAGGCGGTGGGGGGGGCGGACGGCCTGGGCTCGCCTCTGCCGGGGGACGCGCGCTGGACAGGCTCGATGACGTGCTGGCGGAGGTGCCCGCGCTGGTGCGCAAGCGGCTGGCGTAGGCCTGCCGGCCGCTGCGCGCGTACCTCTTCGTAGTGTGCGGCCCGCGCAAGGCACGTTCCGCACGCTCACGGTTAGCGAGTGGGCGCGTGAAGGATGCCCGCAGAAAGTGGCGCAGGCTACGCCGGGCGGCGTCGTTGGCGAGTGCTGACAGGCCGCCCGCCGCGCCTTTCATCCCGGCCCGCTCTGTCCTATCCTGACAACCTGCACCACTTGATGAATCGACGCCCGCCGCTGATGCCGAAAACGGAAAAAGAGAAGTGGACGACCGCCCGCGTTGCCGACCTGTACGAACGCTTAGGGTGCGGCTACCGGGACTTCGGCGAAGCGCTCTGGTCCTACGAAGGAAAGACCGCATACGACGCGGCTTACGCGCTGGTCAAGGGTGACCGCAAGCCGTCGGCAGCGGTAGAGCGCACGCTTTCCCGGCTCGACGCTGGCGAGATTACACCCGTGAACGAGTAGCATCCACGAAGCGGGGCGGCTCTTCTCCTTTGGGGCCGCGCCGTGAACTTTCACTTAACCCCCTCACAAACGGCAACCTACTGCTCACACTGCTGTACACATCCGCAGTACAAAGCAGTCGACTACCCCACTTGCGAGCGGCGAAAGACACCGCCGAAAATGGCCTTAGCGGCCTATAAGCGTAAAAATAGGGCAATTACGGAAGGGTGGCAGAGCCTGGCTGATTGCACTGGTCTCGAAAACCAGAGTGCCCCTCGTGGGTACCGGGGGTTCAAATCCCTCCCCTTCCGCCGCCAGCGTCCTGCGGGGCGCCTGCATCTCAAGACGGACGCCGGGTTGTTTTTTCAAGCCCCCGGCGCTTTCGGTTGCGCCTGACATCCTGGCGCGTTGCCTGGCCCGCCCCACTCGGCTCCGCGCCCCTGGCACCAATGTTGCGCGTTCAACCAGTAGCGCGAGGGCGGCCCGACGGCCGCCGTCGCCCTTCTGCTTTTCTCACCGACCCGACCGCCTTCCATGGAACGGCTCACGTGCAAAACCTGCGGTGCCGAAAGCATGATGCCGATGAACGTCGTCCTCGACGACGGCGAAGACGACGGCGACGGCCCGCTTTCCGGCGATTCCCTCGCCGAAGACTACGACTCCGAGAACTTCGAGCTCATGGGCGGGGAGCAGGAGTCGCGCTTCTACACCTGCCACGTCTGCGGGGACAACTGGTTGTCGGTCAAGGAAACCACGCCCGACGGCACCTGCCGCATCACCTTTGTGCACCAGATGGGCACCGAGCCGCAACTGAAGCGCGTGGCGCAGATGGAAACCCCCGTCCTCATCGGGGAAGACACCGTCGAGGAGTGGACCTACTACTTCGACGATGACCCCGTCGGCGAGGAGGACTGGAAAGAGCGCCTGTCGGACCGCCGCGACGTGCTCAAGTCCGTGTGCATGAACTGAGTTCGGGAGCGTGGAGGTTCTTCATCCCGATGCGCTCGCGCCCCGGCTCCTGGCGTCCCCAGTAAACGACAACCTCATTCGAAGCGGGAGCGCAGGCCAAGAGGCCGCGCTTCCGCTTTTTTTTTCGCTCGCGTTGCCGCAGTACGCTTCTACCCAACAACGCGTGACCCATTCCCCCACTCCCAAACGCCCGCACCTGCAAAATCACGAAGTGTGATTTTCGTACGCCTTGATGATGTCCTTGACCAGCGGGTGGCGCACCACGTCCGAGCGGTCGAAGTCGATAAAGTCGATCCCGTCGATGCCCGTGAGGATGCGGCGCGCCTGCTCCAGCCCGCTCACCGAGCGCTTCGGGAGGTCCGTCTGCGTCACGTCACCGGTCACGATGGCGCGGCTGGCCGGCCCCAGGCGCGTGAGGAACATCTTCATCTGGTGGGGGGTCGCGTTCTGGGCCTCGTCGAGAATGACGAATGAGTCACGGAGGGTCCGGCCGCGCATGTAGGCCAGCGGCACGATCTCGACGATCTGCTGCTCGAGGTTGGCCTCCAGCTTGTCGCGCGGCAGCATGTCGCCGAGGGCGTCGTAGAGCGGGCGCAAGTACGGGTCCACCTTCTCGCGGAAGTCGCCGGGAAGAAAGCCCAGTTCCTCGCCCGCCTCCACCGCCGGGCGCGTCAGCACGATGCGTTTGACCTGGCGTGACTTCAGGGCCGCCACCGCCAGCGCCATGCCCACGTAGGTCTTCCCCGTGCCCGCTGGGCCGATGGCGAAAACGATGTCGTTGGAGCGCGCGCTTTCTACGAGGCGGCCCTGCCCGGCGGTCTTGGGTTTGATCGCGTCGCCGCTGGGGGTGTGTAGCACGGCGTCGCGCTTCTGGGGTCGCGTGCGCGGAGCTGGGGCGCCCAGGGCCGCCCCGTTGCCGCCCGCGTGGAGGGTAAGAACCGTCTCCACGTCGTCCTCGGTGAGGTTGCCGTTGCGCCCCAGGACCTGCTCGAGCTCCTCGAAGACGGCCTCCAGCGCTGCCAGGTCGTCGGGGGCGCCTTCCAGAAAGAGCTGGTGGCCGCGGGCGGTGATGGTCGTTTCGTCGAAGGCGTCCTCGATCTTGCGCAAAAAGGCATCGTTGAAGCCGAAGAGCAAGAGCGGGTCGATCCCTTCGATGCTCAGGCGCTTTTTTGCCAAACTTCTCTGAGAAGATGAGCGGGCGGGAAGGTGAGAAGGTGAAGTCTAACGGGAGGCGGAGGTGAGGGTTTTGCGATGACTTTCCCAGCGGCGCGCCGTCACGCCGAACGAAACGGTGAAATCGCTACTGGACGATCAGCGCCGACGGCTTGGCCGGCGCAGGCTACCGCGTGCGCCTCGACACCGCCAGCGAATCCTCCGCGCGCGAGCAGCTTCTCTTTCCGCTTCCTCCACGACGCGCTCAGAATCGGTCCACGAATGCGCCTCCGAACAAGCGGCCGTCCGCCGTCCTGCGCCGTCCGCCTCGCCGCTGCCGCGACCACCGTCCTGCGAGGCGCTACCGCTGCTCGATGGGCGTGTAGTCGCGCTCGGCGGCGCCGACGTAGACCTGGCGCGGGCGGTAGATGCGCGTGGCCTCGTCATTTCGCATCTCCTTCCACTGCGCGATCCAGCCGGGCAGGCGGCCCATCGAGAACATCACTGTGAACATCTCCGTCGGGAGCCCCATCGCGCGGTACAGGATGCCGCTGTAAAAGTCGACGTTCGGGTAAAGGCTCCGCTCGATGAAGTAGTCGTCTTCGAGGGCGGCTTCTTCGAGATGGCGCGCGATGTCGAGCAGCGGGTCGTCCAGGCCCAGCTCGTCGAGCACGCGGTCGGCGGTGGACTTAATGATTTCCGCGCGCGGGTCCATGTTTTTGTAGACGCGGTGGCCGAAGCCCATCAGGCGAAACGGGTCGTCGGAGTCCTTGGCCTTCTCGACGTACTTCGAGGAGTCGCCGCCGGCCTCGTGGATCTCTTCGAGCATGCGGATGACCTCAGTGTTGGCCCCGCCGTGCAGCGGCCCGCTCAGCGCCCCAATCCCCGCCGAGACGCTCGCAAACAGACTTGCCCCGCTGGAGCCGACCATCCGCACCGTCGAGGCGGAACAGTTCTGCTCGTGGTCGGCATGGAGGATCAGCAGCATGTCGAGCGCCTCCTCCAGCACGTCGGGCACCTCGTAGTCCTCGGAGGGCACCGCGAACATGGTGTGCAGGAAGTCCTCGGTGTAGCTGTGGCGGTTCTGCGGATAGACGTAGGGCTGGCCGATGGACTTTTTGTAGGCGAAGGCCGCCAGCGTCTTGAGCTTGGCCAGGAGGCGGATGATATTGAGGTCCACGACCTCTTCGTCGCCGGTGGGGTAGTAGGCGCTCATCGCCGCCACCATCGCCGAGAGCACGCTCATCGGGGGCGCACTGGGGGGGTAGCCCTCGAAGAACTTCTTCATGTCTTCGTGCAGCAAGCTGTGGTAGGTCAGCTTGTGGCGGAAGTCGTCGAGCTCGTCCTGCGTGGGCAGCTCGCCGTTGATGAGCAGGTAGCATACTTCCACGAACGAAGACTTCTCGGCCAGCTCGCCGATGGGGTAGCCCCGGTAGCGCAACACGCCCTCCTCGCCGTTGATGAAAGTGATCGCGCTCTCGCACGAGCCGGTGTTGCCGTAGCCGGGATCGAGCGTAATCGCACCGCTCTCGGAGCGCAGCGTGTTGATATCGACGCCGACTTCGTCCTCGGTGCCGATGCTGAGAGGGAGTTCGTACTCCGCGCCGTTGAGGGTCAGCGTAGCGGTGTCGGTCTGGACACTTTCCATGGAAAGTCGGAGCCGTTTGGAGAAGGGTAAACTGCGGGAGGCTGAATGACGCTCTGACCAAAAGCTAAGAAAGACGGGGCGTAAGGAAAAGTGAAATGGTGTTGAGGGATGAGGGAGAGGGGGGAAGAGAAGGGGCCTGCTGCCGCACGTACGAGCATCGCTGATGCATCGCTGATGGCGAATCGGCTTACAAACCCCTCTTCTCTACCCCCATTCGTCCGGCACCTGCGCCAGGCCCAGCGGGACGACCAGCACGTTGTACAGCGCGTAGCCGAGGTCCCAGAGCGGGAGCGCCGGCAGCAGGTCCGTCTCGCGGAAGGCGTGCGCAGCGGGACGCAAGGCGACGTACTGGAGGACGAGCTTTCCCAGCAGCAGTGCGAAACCGGTTCCTCCCAGTACGAAGGGCGCAAGCCACAGCACGGCACCCGTCAGATTGAAGGCCGTCAGGTGCGCGCCTGCGGCGGCGGCGTAGAAGCGTCCGGCGGAGGCGTGGCGCCGCTTCTGCCGCAGCCACGCGCTCCACGAGCGCGGCGCGTCAGCTTTTACGAACGTCTCGGAACCGAAGACGTGGCGCACCGGCGCGGCGCGGCGGCGGTGCACTTCCTGGACCAGCAGGTCGTCGTCGCCACTCATCGACGCCTGCGAGTGAGCGAAGCCGCCGATCTGCTCGAAGAGCGCCCGCGTGTAGCTGAGGTGGCGCCCGGTGGCCGTGTAGGGCCGCTCGAGGCCGCACGCCCCCGCTGCGAGCACGCCGGCCAAGAACGTCTCGTAGCGCGCGAAGCGATTCAGGAGCGACGCGCTCCCGGCCCGCCGCCGGTACGGGCTGTACCCGATGAGGAGCGGTCCCGCGGCGGGGCCGTCCGAGAAGGCGGCGTGGCCGCGCGCCAGCGCCTCCAGCCAGCCGGGAGCGGGTGCGCAATCGGCGTCGGTAAAGGCGAGGCACTCGTGGCGCGCCGCCGCGATGCCCCGGGCCAGAGCGTGCTTCTTGCGCGGAGGTTGCGGCTCCTTAATACGCACCAGCCTCCCGCTGGGACCGTTGCCGCGCAATGCGTCGATCCAGCCCTGCGCGAGGCGGGCCGTGGCGTCTTCGCTGGCGTCATCTACGAGGACGACCTCGAAGCGCGGGTGCGTCTGGCGACCGAGCGCGGCGAGGAGGGTCGGCAGCGCCTCTTCCTCGTCGCGCGCAGCCACGACGACCGAGAGGGGCGGCAAGCTGGGAGGGGCGGGCGCGGGCGAGCAGGCGTCAGGCCGCTGCGACGGATCGCGTTGCTGCGACGGGTTGCGTTGCTGCGACGGGTTGCGCCGCCGGGCCTGCCGTACGCCCCGTCGCAGGAGCCCCCAGTACGCGAGCTGCACGCCGAGCGCCGCGCCAAAAAGGATCAGGAGTAAAGGCATGGCGGCAACCTACGAGATCCGGGCCGTGCCCGTCCACCGCGCGCCGCGCCGACGCCCCCGGCGACGGAACGTCGCGGGCGAAATCTCCGGCAAAATGGTCGTGGACGCCTCGCGCCGGGCCGCCACGGGGCGCTCCGCGAGAGTGTGACGCAAACCCGCCGGCCGTTCGCGCGTAGTCTCCTGACACGAACAGCGCCCGCTACATGCTCGGCGCGCCCGACTTTATCCCGCCTGCTCCCTCCGATGCCCGAATCGTCCGCCCGGTCGCGCCCGAAGGCCGTGCCGCCCGTGGAGGCCGAGGAAGCCCCCACCGACATGTTGGGGCGCTTCTGGACGATCCCGAACGCGCTGAGCCTGATGCGCCTGGCCGTCGTCGTTCCCATCGCGGCGTTGATCTGGACGGACGGGTCGCTGGAGTGGCTCTTCGGGCTGATCGTCTTCGGCGCGCTGACGGACTTCCTCGATGGGCGGGTGGCGCGTTGGTCGCACGCGATCAGCGGCTGGGGGAAGATCCTCGACCCGCTGGCCGACAAGTTCGCCGCCGTGATGACCATATCGGCGCTTACCTTTCGCGGCGCGGAGCCGACGCTTCCGCTCTGGTTTTTCGGGCTGGTCGTGGGGCGCGACCTGTTGATCCTGGCCGGCGGCTCGCTGATCGCGCGGCGCACCGGACAGGTCGTCATGAGCGGGGCGCTGGGGAAGGCGGCCGTCGCCTCGCTGGCCTTGACGGTGCTCTACGCCGTGCTGGGGGCCGACCCCGCTGTGCTCGACTACTGCGTCTGGATCTCCACCGGGCTGCTGGTCGGCTCCTTTCTCGTCTACGTGGGCCGCTACGTCTGGCTCGAACAGACCGGCGGCCTCCCGAAGCGCGCCCAGCGCGAGAGCGAGCCGCTGCGAGGAAAGAGGGCGGGCGTGCGGGAGAAAGGGAGAGCGGAAGCGTCCCATCTCTCCTCGAACGGCACGGCGGATGCCGAGGCGAGCAACGCGCCGACAAAGCATTCTGCGACCACGGAAGTGGCGACTAAAAACGGCGTGGCCCGTTCGTCGTAGAGGACCCCCCGCACGCCCTCACCCCTGCACCCTCGACCCGAAAAGATGGGATTCTTCGATAACCTTCTCGGCGACTCCGGCGAAGGAGATACCGCCGACGCTGCCGAAGAGCAGGCTCGCGCCGAAGAGCAGGCGCCCGAGCCGCAGGCCACCGCCGAGGAGCAGGAAAAGCTCGACCAGGCCACCGAGAAGACGCGCGACAACTTCTTCGGCAAGATCGGGCGCATGGTGCGCGGCAGGGACACCGTGGATGCGGAGGTCCTCGACCGCCTCGAAGAAGTTCTGGTCACCAGTGACGTGGGCGTCAAAACGACCCTCGACGTGATCGACCGCGTGGAGGCGCGCGTCGAGCGCGACCAGTACGTGAGCGCTCAGGAGCTGGAGCGCATGATCCAGGAGGAGATCGCCGGCCTCATGCTCGAAGGCGGGCCGCAGCGTCCGGCCCGCTTCGACGCCGAGCTGCCCGATAAGCCGTACGTCATTATGGTCGTCGGCGTCAACGGCGTGGGGAAGACGACCACCATCGGCAAGCTCGCGCACCATTATCAGCAGGCCGGCCGCAGCGTCCTGCTCGGCGCGGCAGACACCTACCGCGCCGCCGCCATCGAGCAGCTCGAAATCTGGGCCGAGCGCACCGGCGCCCCGCTCGTCAAGCAAAAGCACGGGGCCGATCCCGCTGCCGTGGCCTTCGACACCGTGGCCGCCGCCGAAAACCAGGGCGCCGACGTGGCCGTCGTGGATACCGCCGGCCGCCTCCACACGCGCGGCGGCCTCATGGACGAGCTCGCGAAGGTGAAGCGCGTGATGGGGAAGCAGATGGCCGGCGCCCCGCACGAGGTGCTGCTGGTGCTCGATGCCTCGACCGGGCAGAACGCCATCCGCCAGGCCGAGGAGTTTACCGAAAGCGTAGACGTGACGGGGCTGGCGCTCACCAAGCTCGACGGCACGGCCAAGGGCGGCATCGTGATCGGCGTCTCCAACGAGTTCGGCGTCCCGGTCCAGTACATCGGCGTGGGGGAAGGCGTGGAGGACCTCCAGGTCTTCGACCGCGCAGCGTTCGTGAAGGCCCTCTTTGGCGGGCGCAGCGTTGCTGGCTGATGGTCCGCTCGCCCCCCAAGCAGCGCAACTGAACATACAAGGAGCACTTCTTCACTCCGTTCAGGCGCTGCGCTCGCTCGATGGTGGATTGTAGATGGCGGGTGGTTTTCACTCAAAGACGCGCGTTCGCAGAACGAAAATCATTCACCATCCACAGATCTTTTCCTGCCACACCGCACCGTCCTCCAGGTCTAAAACACCCCGATGAGAATCATTTTCATGGGCACGCCGGAGTTCGCCGTGCCGTCGTTGCAGCTGCTCGTGGAGAAAGGCTACGCGCCCGTCGCCGTCGTCACGGGACCAGATCGCGAGCGCGGGCGCGGCCAGCAAATGATGCCGACGCCTGTCAAAGAGACGGCTCAGGAACTGAGTATCGAGCGCATCCTTCAGCCCACATCGGTGAAAAGCGACGCCTTCACCGAGGAGGTAGCCGCCCTGGAGCCGGACGTGATTGCCGTGGCAGCGTTCAAGATCCTACCGCCGGCCATCTTTTCACAGGCCGCGCAGGGCGCGTTCAACCTGCACAGCTCGCTGTTGCCGAAGTACCGGGGCGCCGCCCCCATCCACCGCGCGGTGATGGACGGCGTTGCTGAGACGGGCGTGACGACCTTCTTCCTCAAAGAAAGCGTCGACACCGGCGACGTGATCCTCCAGCGCACTACGCCCGTAGGGCCGAACGAAACGGCCGGCGAGGTGCACGACCGCCTCAAGGAGATCGGGGCGGAGGCGGTCGTCGAGACGGTGCGCCGCATCGAGGACGGCACCGCCGAGGCCATGCCCCAGGACGACGCCGAGGCCAGCGCCGCCCCCAAGCTCGAAGCCGAAGACGGCGAGGTGCCGTGGAAAAAGAGTGCGCAGGCGGTGCACGACCACATTCGCGGCCTCTCGCCCTGGCCGGGCGCCTGGACGCGGCACAGCAGCGACAGGGGAGCTACGCGCCTCAAGCTCTACCGCAGCCGCCTCCCCGAGGACGCCGCCGCGCTGCCGGAGGGCAACGCGCCCGGCACGGTGCTCGAAGCGTCGGGCCGGCTGGTGGTGGCCTGTGGCGAGGACGCCGTCGAGCTCGTCGAGGTCCAGCGCCCCGGCAAGACTGTGCTCCCCGCCGAGGACTTCCTCAACGGCTACGCCCTGGAGCCGGGCGACCGGCTGGGGACGTAGCGCCTGGTGCGCAGCGCGGGAGGGGGCTGCCCTGCGAAGAACGCCAGGCGCCCTGCGCCGCGTGCTTCGCGCACTTGCGCATTGGCCGCGCGCTCCGCGCACTTGCGCATTGACAGTGCCGCGCCGCCTTCGTACACTGTTCGTGTGAAAACCCCCGAGGCAAGGCCCCCTTTCCTTACTCCATCCATTACCGCGATGGTCTTGCAATCCAGTACGCAGTCGGGAAATGCCTCCGGTTCGTCGGAGGAGGTCGTCACCAGCATCGGCGACGCCTCCCAGCTGCTCGTGGAAAACCTCCAGTCGTGGCTGGCAGGTCTTATCGAGTTGCTTCCCAAGCTGGGGCTGGCACTTGTCGTCATCTTGCTTACCTTTCTGGTGGCCCGGCTGGTGCGGCGCGGCGTGCGAAACGTGATGCGCCGCGTCTCCGAATACGAGCACGCCAACAACCTCGTGGCGACCATCGCGCGCGTCGGCATGATCGTGGGGGGCCTCTTCATCGCGCTCACGATCATCGAGCTCGGCGAAGTGGTCGCAGCGCTCCTGGCCGGAGTCGGCGTCGTGGGGCTGGCGCTCGGCTTCGCGTTCCAGGACATCGCGGCCAACTTCATCAGCGGGTTCATGCTGGCGATCCGGCGGCCCTTTCGCGAGGGCGACATCCTCGAAACGGGCGACCACATCGGCATCGTCGAGGAGATCAACCTGCGCACCACCATCATCGACAGCTTTCAGGGCCAGCGCGTGATTATCCCCAACCAGGACGTGCTGGGCCACCCGATGATCAACTACTCCGAGCGCGGGATGCGCCGCATCGACCTGAGCTGCGGTGTGGCCTACGGCGACGACCTCGAAAAGGCCAAGCAAGTCGCCCTCGAAACCGTCGAGAACATCGAGTACCGCGAGGACAGCAAGGGCGTGGACCTCTACTACAACGAGTTCGGCGATAGCTCGGTGAACTTCGTGGTGCGCTTCTGGGTGGAGTTCACCAAGCAGACGGACTACCTGCGCGCCCAGAGCGACTCGATTATGCGGCTGAAGAAAGCCTACGACGACACCGACCTTACGATCCCCTTCCCCATTCGCACCCTCGACTTCGGCGTCGTCGGTGGCGAAAAGCTCAACGAAGTGCTCCCGCGCTCGATGTACCGCGAAAACGGCGATCCCGAGGCCGACGCGTCTCCAGAGGCGGAGCAGGCGCAGTCGTCGTGATGCGTGCCTCGAGAAGTGCCCGTCCGTAGATGGTGGATGGTAGATCGTAGATGGTCGTCCACCCGGCAAGGCCATCGCAGCGTGAGAACCATCTACCATTCACCATTTACCATCCACCAACAACCGCCCGCCTGTGCCCCCGTTCGACATTCAGCGCGTCGAAAAGCGTATCGAAAAAGAGAGCACGGCGGCCAACGAGCTGCTCGACGAAATCGGCCGCGTGGTCGTCGGGCAGCGCCACATGATCGAGCGCCTCTTGATCGGGCTCCTCGCCGACGGGCACGTGCTTCTGGAGGGTGTGCCGGGCTTGGCCAAGACGCTCACGGTGCGTTCCCTCGCCGGCGCGCTCGGGGCGGACTTCCAGCGCATCCAGTTCACCCCCGACCTCCTGCCCGCCGACCTCCTGGGGACCCTCGTCTACAACCAGAAGGAGGGGGACTTTTTCATCAACAAGGGACCGATCTTTGCCAACATCATCCTCGCCGATGAGATCAACCGCTCGCCGGCGAAGGTGCAATCGGCGCTGCTGGAGGCGATGCAGGAGCGGCAAGTGACCATCGGTGAGGAGACCTTCGGCCTCGGGCCGCCCTTTCTGGTGCTGGCTACGCAGAATCCCATCGAGCAGGAAGGGACCTACCCGCTCCCCGAAGCGCAGGTGGATCGCTTCATGCTGAAAGTGGAGGTCGACTACCCCACCGAGGAGGACGAGCTGGAGATCATGCGCCGCAAGGCCCGCACCGGCGCGCCCGAGGCCGCCGAGCCGGTGCTCACGCCCGAGCGCATCCTCTCGGCCCGCGAGGTGCTCGACGAACTCTACGTAGACGAGCGCGTCGAGGAGTACATCGTGAAACTGGTAATGGCTTCGCGCAACCCTTCGAACCACGGCGTGGGCGACCTCAGCCAGCTCGTGGAGTACGGCGCCAGCCCGCGCGCCTCGATCAACCTGAACCTGGCCGCCCGCGCGATGGCTTTCCTGCGCCACCGCGCCTACGTCACGCCCGAGGACGTGCGCTCCGTCGCCTCGAGTGTCATGCAGCACCGCGTGGTCCTCACCTACGAGGCGGAGGCCGAGCGCGTTACCCAGGCCGACGTGGTCAAACGCCTGCTGGGAGCAGTGGACGTACCGTAGTGCGCAGCGCGGTTTCGAGTTTCGTATTCAGGGTTTCAGGGAGATCGCCCCGACCGAAAAAGAGAATCCCGAACCCTTCAACTCCCCAACCCGCAACCGCGAAGCGCCATGCGCGAGCCGCAGACCTTTCAGAAGGAGGCGATCAGCGTAGCCTTCATGGCCGAGCAGCTCCGCGAGGCGGTGGGCCTGGAGTTCGAAGCGGCCAACGCCGAGCACGCAAGCGTCGAGGACAGCCGCGTCACCGAGGCCATTTTGCACCGCCCTGGGCTGGCGTTGGCCGGCTACACCGAGCTCTTTACCCACCAGCGCGTGCAGGTGCTGGGCAACACCGAGTGCCGCTACCTCGACAGCCTGGGGGCCGAGGGGCGCCAGCGCGCCTTCGAGCGCCTCACGGGGTTTCCGTTGCCCTGCATCGTTGTCACCGCCGGCAACGCCCTGGGCGAGGTGCTCCTCGATCGGGCCGGCGCGCGCGACATTCCCGTCTTCTACACGCCTGCGCCCACCGAGCGGTTCATGGAAAAGCTGCGCGACTTCCTGCGCGACCAGTTCGCCCCGCAGCAGTCCATCCACGGCGCCTTAGTGGACGTGTACGGCATCGGGCTGCTCCTCACCGGCGAGCCGGGCATCGGCAAGAGCGAGGTGGCCCTCGACCTCGTGGAGCGCGGCCACCGCCTCGTCGCCGACGACGTGGTGATCGCCACGCGCGAGGAGAGCGACATCCTCATGGGAGCCGGGACCGACCTCGTGCAGCACTTCATGGAGGTACGCGGCCTGGGCTTGGTGGACGTGCGCGCGATGTACGGCATCCGCGCGATTCGCTTCCAGAAACGCATCGAGGTGGTCGTTCAGATGCAGCCCTGGGACGCAGACGAGGAGTACACGCGCCTGGCCATGATCTCTGACAAGCGTGAGGTGATGGACGTCGAGCTGCCGATGGTGAAGGTGCCCGTCACCCCCGGCAAGAACATTGGCGTCATTTGCGAGACGATTGCCATGACGCACCTGCTGCGCCACTACGGCTACGACCCGGCGGAGGTCTTCGCCGAGCGCCTCACCGAGCGCATCCGCCAGAAGAGCACCCACCAGCAGCGCAGCGCGGGTCCGCCGGAGCGTGGGACTTCATATTTCGAGCACGATTACGAGTGAGCAAGCCGTGCCGCGACAAGAAAGGCACGGTTTTTGAAAGAGTACAAAACGCCCGCTCTGACGCCTCAAGCGGCTCCCCAGCCGGGAAAAAGTGCCCGCTGGGTGTTTCATTCCGTCGGGACGATACGCTCCCCTGCAGGGGTCAGGAAGCACGCTCGCGGCAGCCTCGAACGGAGAGCTCGCTTGAGAAAAGACCTTGAGGAAGCCTTTCAGGAACTGCTGATGAATGCCGGGGTAGAGCCGGTTGCATTTTTGCGGGGCGCCTCCGTAAACTTTTCGTGAGGCCGCTGAAGAAGCGTGCGCTTTCGGGAAGCGTGCGCGTTCCCATCCGCCGCGTTCGTTATCCGCTCCCCAGGCGAACGGGGCGCGCCGTCCGTCACCGGACAGGCTCACGCGCCTTTGAACGCTTTTCGAGAATCGCCCGACCGTTACCCGTCCAGATGGCCGAGAACAAATACTACTATTACGACCAGAAGACCTGCTCCTTTAAGGAGGTCGAGCCGAAGCGTTCGAAGCGCTACTGGCAGGCGGGCGGCACGCTGACGCTGGCGCTCGGGATTGCCGTGCTGCTGGCCTGGGGGATGGACGCGCGATGGATCAGCACGCCCGAGGAGGCGGCCCTGGCGGCGGAGAACGAGGCCCTCCGCGAGCAGGTCGCCGACGTGGACGAGCGCGTGGAGCGCTTCTCGAAACAGCTCGACACCCTCGAAAAGACCGACCGCACCCTCTACCGCAAGCTCCTTCAGGCCGAGCCGATCAGCGAAGACGTGCGCCGCGTGGGCATCGGGGGAGCCGAGCCGCACGAGGAGTTCAAGCGCTTCGACGGAAAGACCGGGCGCCTGATGCGCAAGACCGAGCAGTCGCTCGACCGTCTGGAACGCCAGATGCGTTTGCAGAAAAGCAGCTACGCTCGCCTGACCGCCATGGCGGAGCGGCGCCGCACCAAGCTGGCGCACCTGCCGGCCATGCTCCCGGCCAACGGCCCCGTCGTCAGCGGCTTCGGGCGGCGCGACCACCCTATCCTGAAAGGCAAAAAGATGCATCCCGGCATCGACATTTTGCTCGACGAAGGGGCTCCCATTACTGCTCCCGGCAAGGGCGTGATAAGCCGCGTGGACTTCTCGGCCAGCTACGGCAAGGTCGTCGAAATCAAGCATGAGAAGACCGGCTACACGACCCGCTACGCGCACCTCTCGCGCATTCCCGACCGCATCGAGAAAGGCTACGAAGTGGAGCGCGGTGAAACGTTCGCGTACAGCGGCAACACGGGCCGCTCGACGGGGCCGCACCTGCACTACGAAGTGCGCAACACCGAGGAAGACCGCCCGATCAATCCCGTCTACTTTTTTGCCCCGAGCATGACGCCGGAGCAGTACCAGAAGATGCTCCGCAAGGCCGAAGAGCCGGGCGCCGCCTTCGACTACTGACGCGGTCCTGGGAGAAGCGCTGGGACTTCGAGGCGCTGGCGTGCCCGTGAGAATGAAGTCCGTGAAAGTGAAGTCCGCCCGCTCGCTGTTTCCAGCAGGGGGGATTGGGCGCCTGGGGAGGTGTGACTTCCCAGTCGGGGCCGTCAGAATCTTTCCGCTGCCGGAGGCGTAGCGTATGCTCTGCCGCAGAGGCGCACCCGTCCCGCTGGGGGAGCCGGGCACTGCGGCTACGCGAAGGCAGGCTCAGATCCGTATGGCACGAGGCGTGATAAGAAAAGTCGCGTGGCGCGGCGCCGCTTTCGTACTGGGAACGTTGCTGCTGGGGGCCAGCCCGGCGCAGGCGCAGAGAACGGCGGGGCCGGCAGACACGACGGCCCGCGCGGAGGACCCGCTCGTCGTCGGTGTGCGCTTCGAAGGCAAAGGCCCGTTCGAACGCGACGCGCTGGCACGCCGCGTGCGCACCGCGCCCAACCGCCGCGTGCTGGGGATTCCAGGCCTTACTTGGTGGCGCTGGCTTTACGAGCTGGGCAACTTCATCGGCGGCGAGGTCGGGGGGGCGCTCCAAAGGGGCGGGGAGGCGCCGGCCCGGCTGGACCGTTCCCGCTTGCGTGGTGACGTGGACCGCCTGACGGCCTTCTACCGGCAGGAGGGTTTCCGCGAGGCGCAGGTGCGCGCCGAGGTCGAGCCTACCGAAGATCCCGAAGAGGTACGCGTTGTCTTCCGGATCCAGCCGGGCGAGGCGCTTCACGCTCGCTACGCCCGCTACACGGGGCTGGAGCGCCTGTCCCCGGCGCAGCGCCAGCGCCTCGTGCGCAGCTCGCTCTTGTGGCCGGAGGAGGGAACCGCGCGGCTCGGCGGCTCCGCGGACACGTTGCGCTTTCGCACTGCCGGGCGGCGTTACTCCGAGGCGCGCTTTTTGCAGGAGCGCTCCCGCCTGCTCGACTCTCTACGCAACGGCGGTTACGCCCGCGCCACGCGCGACTCGGTGCGCGCGCTCGTCTTCCCGCAGCCCGCCGCCGACTCCTTTGACATTGCCTTTCGCGTGCGCCCCGGCTCGCGCTACCGCGTCGGCAGCCTCAGCGTGCGCGTCAACGGGCCCGAGGAGGGGGCCGCCCCGCGTGCCGACACGTTGAGGCTGCGGGCAGGCGCCCCCCGCCCCGTGACGGTGCAGATGCAGGGCGAAAGCAAGCTGGACCCGCGCCTCCTGGAGCGCGTCCTGCGCCTGCGCCCCGGCCAGTGGTACAGCCGCGCCGCCCGCCGGGCCACCAAGCGCCGCCTCGAGGCCACCGGCCTCTTCACCTTCACCGACATTGCTGCGCAGGCCCCCCGCCGCCCCGACTCGCTGGCCGCGCCCGTGCTGCCGCACCGCATCACGTTGCGCACGCGCCCGCGCCACAGCGTGCAACTGGAAACCTTCGCGCTTCAGCGTAGCGGGATCGTTAGCAACGAATTGGGCTTCGGGCTCGGGGCCACCTATCAGAACGCCAATCTGCTCAGCCAGGGCGAAGCCTTTCGCGCCCGCCTGGCCGGCTCGCTCGCGTCGGACTTCGACCCCGACGAAGGCGCGCGCGAGGCGCTTTTCTCCTCTGCCCAGCTCGAAGGCTCCCTTTCGCTGACGTACCCGTACTTGGTCGGCGCCTTCGAGAGGCTCGACCGGCTCTATGGCGGGCTCTACGACGCACGCACCCGGCTGAGCCTGAGCCTGCTTACCGCGCGGCGCGAGAACCTCGGGTTCATCATCCGGGGACGCGGGAAGGCGCGCCTGCGACTGGAAATGCAGCACAGCCCCACGCTCACCTCGCTGGTGGACGTAGCAGACCTGAGCCTCTCGAATCCCGACACGCTGGCGGGCTTCCAGCGCCAGTTCCTTAACCGCGTGATCGGGTCGCCCGAGGACCCCATCGTGCGTGATCCAGTGCAGCGTGTGCGCATTCTCGAAGACTACACGGCCCCGCAGGTCGGCGATGCCTATCGCTACACGCTGCGCGCCTCGACGGCGGGTTCTCTGCGGCGGGCCCAGGGGTACAGCTACGAGGCCGCAGCCGAGGTCGGCGGCGTGGTGCCGGCCCTGCTGGACCGCCTGGCCCTCACCCCCGACACCGTGGAGAGCAGCTTGCCGGGGGTGCCGTTTCTGCGCGGGAAGGAGGCCAACCGCCTGCGGTACCGCCCCTACGTGCGCTTCGTGGGAGACGCGCGGCGCTACCGCCCGCTGACACCGGGGACGGTACTGGCGGGCAAGTTCATCGTGGGGGCGGCGCACCCTCTCGGGCAGCCCGGCGTGATTCCGTTCGAGCGTCGCTTCTACGCCGGGGGCGGGTCGAGCGTGCGCGGCTGGGGGCTGCGCGAGCTAAGGCCCGCCGCCCCCGGCGACACCCTTACTGGGGATGCGCCCAACCTCCTCGGCGGCGACCTCAAACTTGAGGCCGCCGTCGAGCTGCGCCAGACGCTGCTAAAAGACGTGCTCGGTAGCACCGACTGGATCGGCGCGCTCTTCGTCGACGCGGGCAACGCCTGGATCGGCCTGCGCAACCCCGGCCCCGATGCGTTGCGCTTCCGGGCGGGCGACTTCCTCGGGGAGATCGGCGTGGGCAGCGGGGGAGGGCTGCGCCTGGACTGGGACTTCCTGGTGGTGCGCCTCGACATGGCCTTCAAGGTGCACGACCCGCTCCAAGACGACAACCCGTTCCCCAACGGCCTTGCCGAGCCGCGCCTGCACTTCGGCATCGGCCACGCGTTTTAGGAAGGGGGGAAGGGGAGATAGGGAAGAGGGGAGCGGGTCGGGGACGCCGGCAGCCGGAAACGGCGTTTGGGAGGACAGTCTCGCAGCGACTATCTTCTCTCTTGCCTCTTCCCCTTTCCCTCTTCCCTCCGATGGCTCTCTGGAATGCCGTGCGGCGCACGTACCGGCGTCTGGCACGCCCCAGCGAGGACGCGCACGAGCGCGAAGCCGCCGCTACGCTGGCCGAGACGCCCGTCTTCGAGAGCGTCCCGAGGCGGGCGTTACGCGCGCTGGCCGAGGCGGTGCACACCCGCACCTTTCACCGCGAGGAATTCCTTTACTACGAAGGAGACCCCGGACTGGGTCTCTACGTCGTGCAGAGCGGGCGCGTGCGTCTGCTCGCCGAGGGGGAAAGCGGCGAGTGGGGCGAGTTGCGCGAGTCCGGTCCCGGCGAGGTCTTCGGCGATCTTTCACTGCTGGGGGACTTTCTTCGCATGGAGACGGCCCAGGCGGCCACCGAGACGCGCGTGCTGGGATTCTTCCGCCCCGACCTCAAGACGATGCGCCGGCGGCACCCGCACGCTGCCGCCGCCGTGGTCGAGGCGCTCGCGCGGCATCTGGCGCGCCGCCAAGTGGAGGTGGTACGCCTCGTGGCCGAGGGCGGCGATCGCCTCCGCGCCAAACGCATGGTCGAAAGCGCCGCGTTGCGCTCCGGAGAGGGGAGCGGCAGCATCGGGGCGACGCTCGACGAGCGGTAGCTCACAGGCTTTCCCAAAAATCGAGGGGATGTGCTCATGAGCGCGGCGACTGAACAGCCTGCTCAGCGCGGCGAGACCGTCACGCTCCGCATCGAGAAGTTTGCCGACCAGGGCAAGGGACTGGCCCGCCACGACAGCGGACTGGTCATCTTCGTCCCCCAGGCCGTGCCCGGCGACCGCGTGCGCGCGAAAGTCACGCGGCGGCAGAAAAACTTCGCCGAGGCCAAGCTGACCCAGCTCCTCGACGCCAGTGAGAAGCGGGCCGAACCGCGCTGCTTCTACTTCGGCACCTGCGGCGGGTGCGACTGGCAGCACGTGCAGTACGCCGAACAGGTGCGCATGAAGCAGCAGAGCGTGCGCGAAGCGCTCCTCCACACCGGCGGCGTGGCCGAGGACGCGCTCGCCGGCGGCACCGTCCGCCCGATCCTCGCGGCGGAGCGGCCCTACTACTACCGCAACAAGATGACGTTCGACTTCAGCACCCACCGCTGGCTCACCCCTGCCGAGATTGAGACCGGCAAGGACTTCGACACCGACTTCGCACTGGGGCTGCACGTGCCGAAGAGCCCGCACCAGGTGCTCGACCTCCGGGCCTGCCACCTACCGCCGCGCCGCGAGCCGCGCCTCGTAAACCAGGTGCGCGAGTTTGCAAAGAAAAAAGGCTGGACGCCGTGGAACATGCGTCGTAAGGAGGGCTTCCTGCGCCACCTCATTCTGCGCGACCCGGCCCGCACCGACGACCTTATGCTGCGCCTCGTCACCAGCCGCCACGCCCCCGAGCGCGTCGCGGCACTGGCGGACTTTCTGAAAGACGAGGTGCCTGCGGTCACGACGTTCGTGCATACTTTTAACGACACGCCACACCCGCAAGCCGCACGCGGCGGGGCGCATCGCACGGTCTTCGGCGACGGGATTGTGCGTGAAGATCTGGGCGGGCTGACGTTCGAGATCGGCCCCGAGACGTTCTTCCAGCCCAATACGCGCCAGGCCGAGCGTCTTTTCCGCGCGGTCCGCGCACAGGCGGATCTGCGCCCCACCGACCGCGTCTACGACCTGTACTGCGGCCTGGGAGCGCTGAGCCTCTTCGTGGCAGAGGCGGCCGGCGAGGTCATCGGCATTGAGGGACGCGAACGGGCCGTCCGCGCGGCGCGTAAAAACGCCGAAGCCAACGGGGTCGCGAATGCGCGCTTTTTCACCGGAGCGATTAACGACCGCCTCACTGATGATTTCGCCCGGCGGCACCGTCCGCCCGACGTGCTGCTGGCCGACCCGCCGCGCGTCGGGATGCGCGAGGCCGTCGTCGAACGCGTCGCCACGCTCCGCCCCGAGCGCTTCGTCTACGTGAGTTGCGATCCGCAGACCCAGGCGCGCGACCTGAAGCGCCTGCGCGAAGCCACCGGCGGCGCCTACCGCATCACGGCGGTGCAGCCGGTGGACCTGTTTCCACAGACGCACCACGTGGAAAGTGTCGTCGCGCTTCGCGCTTCCTGATTTTGGATCTCACCCCAGCACTTGATCGCTACGCTCGGGGCGCGGATTTCGGATTGATCGCAAGCGTGCGTCACCGGCGTTTTGAGGGTTTTGATCGAAAGCTCGCATAACGTCAGCGGTCGCATAACGTCAGCGGGCCAACTCGCGTAACATCAGTCCAAGACGCCCAATCCGAAATCCAAAACCCAAAACCCAGAATTGCTTTCCTCACCGGGGCCACCGGCTTCGTCGGCAGCCACTTGGCCGAGGAGCTCGTCCAGCGCGGATCCTACGATGAGGTGCGTTGCCTCATCCGCAGCCGCTTCAAGTGGCTGGGCGGCGTGAGCGGCATCACGCCGGTGCGCGCCACGCTGGGCGACCTGGAGCGGCTCTGGAAGGCGCTCGACGGGGTGACGCACGTCTACCACCTGGGGGGGGTGACGCGCGCGCCAGACTGGCGCACGTTTCAGAAAAACAACGTGCAGGCCACGCTTACCCTGCTGGGCGCCGTCGCGCAGGCGGCCCCGGGCACCATCGAGCGCGTCGTCGTCACCAGCAGCCTCGCGGCGGTCGGGCGCGGGGCAGAGGACGTGGCCGACGAAACGGCTCCGCTCGATCCGGTCAGCCGCTACGGAAAGAGCAAGGCGCAGATGGAGCAAGCCCTCGCCGAGCGGCACGACATGACGGCGTCGTTCCACGAAAAACTGCCGATCACGGTGGTCCGCCCGCCGGCGGTCTACGGCCCGCGCGACGCAGACCTGTTCGATTTTTTTCAGGCGGTGGACCGGCGCGTGTGCCCGGTCGTCGGCGGCGGGGACGGGCGCGTCTCGCTCGTCTACGCCAAAGACCTCGCGCGCGGAGTCGCCGAAGCAGCGGAGGCGGAGAACACGGCGGGCGAGACGTACTTCCTGGGCGGCCGCGCGCAGTCTTGCACCTGGAACGAGGTGAAGGCCGCCGCCACCGACGCGCTGGGCCACGGCGCGCTGACCGTGCCCGTGCCGGGGCCGCTGGTGGGCGCGGTGGGGGCGGCGAGCGAGGCGTGGGGCTGGCTTTCAGGGAGCTACCCGCCGCTCAACCGCGAGAAGGCGCGCGAAATCCGCCACGCCTGCACGGTGTGTTCGTCGGAGAAGGCGCGCGCGGACTTCGGCTACGCGCCCGCAACCTCGCTGGCGGAGGGCGTGGCCGAGACGATCCGCTGGTACCGCGAGGAGGAGTGGCTGTGAAAGTGCCTGTCTGGCGGACCGGATCGCCGCGCGGCGGAGTGGTCGTCCCGTTTCCAAGTAGGGCGGAGCAGAGTCGCGCCACTGCCGCGAATCCTTCGCGCAGGCGCGCCGTACTCTTTTTTAAGCGGCGGTCATCTCCGTCGCCTCGCCATCGTTCTCGACGCCCTTCCGAACACGGGCCCCGCGACCTTGCTATGAGCGCACTCGGATTCAACTCCGGCTACATCGAGGAGCTGTACCGCCAGTACCTCGACGACCCGCAGAGCGTGAGCGCGAGCTGGCGCGACTTTTTTGAAGACTACCAGCCCGGCGAGTCCTTCGTGGCCGCCGCCGAGGCGCGCCCGGGCGGCGACGGGGCGGCGCAGCAGCCCCCCCCGTCGGCGACCGAAACGGCAACCGAGGGAGCTCCTCCAGCAGCCGAGGAGAAGCCGGCCGAGGGGGAGCCAGCCGAAGAGAAGCCGGCCGAGAAGGCGGAGCCGGCGACCGAAGCAAAACAAGCGCCCGCTCCCGCCGAGGACGGAGCGAGTGGCGACGGGGGAAGCGCAGACGCCGGGGCACCGGTTCTGCGCTCCGCGTCCGCGCCTTCGGCCAACGGGGCTTCGGTTGAGCCGATGCGCGGGGCCGCCGGCAAGATTGCCGAGAACATGGAGAAGTCCATCGGCGTGCCGACGGCGACGGGCGTGCGGGAAATTCCGGTGCGGCTTTTGTCGGAAAACCGCGCGCTCATCAACGACTATCAGCGCCACGTGGGGGGCGAGAAGGTCAGCTATACACACATTATCGCCTACGCGCTGGTGCAGGCGATGAAGGAGTACCCGGCGATGAACGCGACCTTCCGCCACGACGCCGAAAGCGGTGACCCGCAGAAAGTCGTGCCCGAGCACGTGAACTTAGGCGTGGCCATCAGCGTGGAGCGGCGCGGCAAGAAGAGCCTGCTCGTGCCCAACATCAAGGCCGCCGAGGAGACCAACTTCGCGCAGTTCTTGGGCCTCTTCAATGATCTGGTGAAGCGCACGCAGGGCGGGAACCTCGAGATGAGTGACTTTGAGGGAACGACCGCCTCGATCACCAATCCCGGCATGATCGGCACGCGCCAGAGCGTCCCCCGCCTGATGCCCGGGCAGGGCGTGATCGTGGGCGTCGGCGCCATCGGCTACCCCTCGGAGTACCGCGCGTTCGACCCCGAGCGCATCAGCCGGATGGGCGTCAGCCAGGTGATGAACATTACCTCCACCTACGACCACCGCGTGATTCAGGGCGCCGTCAGCGGGGCCTTCCTGGCGCACATCGAGGCGCTCTTGCTGGGGGAGCACGGCTTTTACAAAGACCTGTTCGCCGACCTGAGCGTGCCGTACCAGCCGTTCTCCTCGGCGACCGACTCGACGCCGGGGCTCGGGGGCACCATTAGCCAGAATGGGGAGGCCGACGAGGAGACGATGACGCGCAAGCAGGCAGCGGTCCTCCAGCTCATCCGTAGCTACCGCGTGCGCGGCCACCTGCAGGCGGACGTGAACCCGCTGGGCTACGAATGGACCGACCACCCCGAGCTCGACCCCGCCCACTACGGCCTGACGATCTGGGATCTCGACCGCGAGTTTATCACCGGTGGCCTCGGCGGCGAGGACAAGCTCCCGTTGCGCGACATTCTGTCGATCCTGCGCGACACCTACACGCGCAAGGCCGGCTTCGAGACGATGCACATTTCCAGCCCTCGAGAAAAGCGCTGGCTCCAGGAGCGTATCGAGCCGACGCGCGCGGCGGAGGACCTCTCCGAAGAGGAGCGCCGTCGCATCATGAAGCGCCTCAACTCCGCCGAGGCGTTCGAGCGCTTCCTGCATACGAAGTACATCGGGCACAAGCGCTTTTCGCTGGAAGGCTCCGAGTCGATGATCCCGATTATCGACACGCTGATCTCCGACGCGGCCGACCAAGAGAGCCGCGAGGTGGTCATGGGCATGGCGCACCGCGGGCGGCTGAACGTCCTGGCCAACATCATTGGCAAGCCGTATGAGCAGATCTTCTCCGAGTTCGAGGGCAACATCGACCCGGAGACCACGCAGGGCAGCGGCGACGTGAAGTACCACCTCGGGGCCGACGGCACCTACGCGTCGCCGGCCGGCAACGAGATCACCGTCACGCTCGCCTCCAACCCCAGCCACCTGGAGGCGGTCAACCCGGTCGTTGAAGGCTACGCGCGCGCCCAGCAGGAGCTTCTGCGGTCGGAGAGCGAGGAGGCCGGCCGCGACTATCTCGACGCAGTGTTGCCGCTCCTCATTCACGGCGACGCGGCGTTTGCCGGGCAGGGCGTGGCCGCCGAGACGCTCAACCTCTCGCAGCTGCGTGGCTACCAGACCGGCGGCACGATCCACCTGGTCGTCAACAACCAGATCGGCTTCACGACGCTCCCCTCCGACGCGCGCTCCTCGCGCTACGCGACGGACCTCGCGCGCGCCATTCAGGCGCCCATTTTCCACGTCAACGGCGACGACCCGGAGGCGTGCGTCCGCATCGCGCGGCTGGCGCTGGACTACCGCCAGGTCTTCAACAAAGATGTGGTGATCGACCTGATGTGCTACCGCGTGCACGGTCACAACGAGGGCGACGAGCCGACCTACACGCAGCCGCTGCTCTACGAGAAAATCGAGGAAAAGCGCTCTCCGCGAAAGATTTACACCGAGAGCCTGCTTCGAAGGGGCGTGCTCGAACCCGACGAGGCCGAGCAGATGCTCGACGACTACCGCTCGCAGCTCCAAGACGCCTTCGAGCGCACTGAAGACTTGGAGGAAAAGGACGCCGAAAAGGCCTACGAACGCCTTCAGGAGCGCCGCCTGGATCACCCCGACCGCCTGGAGCAGCCTGACACCACGGCAAAAGAAGACGACCTCCGCGACGTGGTGGCCACGCTTACCGAGCAGCCCGAAGGCTTCGACGTGCACCACAAGCTCAAGCGCCAGTTCGACCGCCGCCCCGAACTCTTCGAAGACGGCCGGATCGACTGGGCCTTCGCGGAGATTCTGGCCTTCGGCTCGCTGATTCTGGAAGGGACGAACGTGCGCCTGGCAGGCCAGGACTCGCGCCGGGCCACCTTCAGCCAGCGCCACTCCGTTTTGATCGACCAGGAGACCGGCGAGGAGTACATCCCGCTCAACCACATTCGTGAAGACGGCGACCAGGCCAGACTCCTCGCCTACGACAGCCTGCTTTCGGAGTACGCGGCCTGCGGCTTCGAGTACGGCTACTCGGTGGGCGATCCATCGGCGCTGGTGTGCTGGGAGGCGCAGTTCGGCGACTTCGCCAACGGCGCGCAGATCGTCTTCGATCAGTTCGTCAGCGCGGCGGAGGAGAAGTGGGGCCAGACCTCGGGGCTGACGCTGCTGCTTCCGCACGCCTACGAAGGGCAGGGGCCGGAGCACTCTTCCGCGCGCCTGGAGCGCTTCCTGCAGATGTGCGCCGAAAACAACCTCGTGGTGGCCAACTTCTCAACGCCGGCCAACTACTTCCACGCTCTGCGCCGCCAGGTCAAGCGGAGCCGCAAGAAGCCGCTTGTCGTGATGACGCCCAAGAGCCTGCTGCGCAACCCCAACTGCATCAGCGCGCCGCAGGAATTAACCGAAGGCGGCGTCCAGGAAGTCATCCCGTCGGAGAACGAGGACGCGCAGCGTCTGCTCTTTTGCAGCGGGAAGGTGTACTACGACCTCCAAAAAGCCCTCGACGAAGAAGAAGAGGTCCACGACGAGATCGCCGTCGCGCGGCTGGAGCAGTTCTACCCGTTCCCCGAGGAAGAGATCAAAGCCGAGCTGGAGCGCCACGCGGGCGCCGACAAGGTCGTCTGGGTGCAGGAGGAGCCGCAGAACATGGGCGCGTGGACGTTCGTGCGCCCGCGTTTCGAGGCACTCTTAGACGAGATCCACGGCCGTTGCGAAAAGTCGCTCGCCTACGCAGGCCGCCCAGCGATGGCCAGCCCGGCGACGGGGAGCGCCAAAGTCCACAAGCGCGAGCAGAAGACCCTCGTCGGCGACGCGCTGGACCTGAGCCACGCCGCCGATGCGACTGAGACGGACGTGGCGAAGGCCGGCGAGGGGCAGGGGTGAAGCGCCAGCGGCGCTGGACCGCCGGCCGAGCCGAATTTATCGGCGGCTCTCGCGGCTGCGCTTGCGCTGGCGGTGACGGCGGCGCACCGAGCGCTTCGCGTCGAGGCGGCGCTGCTCCGACGGCTTGGTGTAGGACATCTTCTGGCGGTAGTCGCGCAGCTTGCGGCTGCGACTGACGGTGCGCTTGAAGCGCTTCAGCGCGCGGTCGATGGATTCTTTGTCGCGTACTTTGACTCCGATGGGCACGAGGCGGGTCAGGGGGTTGTTCGGGAAAGAAGAAGGGGAAAGGCAAGCCGCCGGGCGGCCTGCGACAAGTGTGCAAACGTAAGGAACACGAGGCCGTCCGCCATGTTTCGCGCTTCGCCGCCGCCTTTTCCGCGTTGCTTCTGCTTCTCGCCTCGTGTCGTCCCGCGCGCTCGACTTGCTACTCGCCACCGGCAACGACGGCAAGGTCCAGGAGCTGCGCGCCCTTCTCGCGGATCTGCCGCTGCACCTGCGCACGCGGAGCGCGTTTCCCGACGCGCCCGAGGTGGTCGAGGACCGGGGCACCCTCGAAGGCAACGCGCGCAAAAAAGCCGAAACGCTCGCCGCCTTCGCCGACCTGCCCGCCCTCGCCGACGACACGGGCCTTGAAGTAGACGCCCTCGGCGGGCGCCCCGGCGTCCGCACCGCCCGCTTTGCCGGCCCCGAGGCCACCGGCACGGACAACCGCCGCGCCCTGCTGGCCGCCCTCGACGACGAGTACGAGCGTGCCGCGCAGTTTCGCACCGTCGTGGCGCTCGCCGCGCCCGGCGACGGCGCCACGCGTTGCGTCGAAGGCGTCTGCCGCGGCCACGTCACCCGCGAGGAGCGCGGCGAGGCGGGCTTCGGTTACGACGCGGTCTTCGTGCCGGAGGGCCAGCCCGAGGGCCGCGCGCAAACCTTCGCCGAGATGCGCCCCGAGGCCAAAAACGCCCTCAGCCACCGCCGCCGCGCCCTCGACAAGATGCGGGCGCACCTTGAACGGAAGGTAGGAAGGTGAGTAGGTGGATGGGGTTGTAGGTTCTTCCCCGCGAACGTTCCTCGCCCGTTCACCGGAGCATCCCCACACCCCCAAACTCCACACCCCCGCACCCTCACGCCGTGGTAGCTCTCGTCCAGCGCGCCGCCAGTGCCTCCGTCACGACCGACGGCGAAACCGTTGGCGAGATTGGAGAAGGGCTGCTCGCGCTGCTGGGCGTGCGCGAAGGCGACACCGAGGCGGAAGCCGTGGGGTTGGCGCACAAGACGGCTCACCTGCGCGTCTTCCCCGACGAGGACGGGCGCATGGACCGTTCGCTGCTGGATACCGGCGGCGAAGCCCTCGTCGTTCCGCAGTTCACCCTTTGCGGCGACGCCAGCGGCAGCGGCAACCGCCCGTCGTTTTCGGCGGCCGCCGCGCCGAGCGTGGCCGAGCCGCTCTACGAGGCGTACGCGGAGCGCCTGGCCGAGCACCTAAGCCGCGACGTGCCTACCGGCGTCTTCGGTGCAGAAATGCAGGTGCACCTCACCGGCGACGGGCCCGTCACGCTGTGGGTGGAAAAGACGCCCGGCGGCTGAAAACCGCGCTGGGGACCGCCCGTAGCCTTTCCTGCAGGTGTTCTGCCCGCTCCCGAAGAGGCCTTTCATGAAAGCCCCGCTGCTCACGCTCGCTGCGTTGTTCGCGCTCGCCGCCCGCCCGACCGCCGGGCAGGCGCAGCCCTCCGGTGGGGAGGTCGTCGTTCACGGCGCCGAGGCAATCTACACCGCCGACCCCGACTACCCCACCGCCGAAGCCTTTGCCATGCAAGGAGGGCGCCTCTTGATGGTCGGCAGCGAGGACCGCGTGCGCGAGGCGTACCCCGACGCGCGCCTCCAGGCCGACCTCGTGGGCACCGACTCGCCGCAGGATATCGTGCAGCGCCTCCAGTCCTTCGCCGAGGAGCGCGACCTGCCGGAGGGCGCCTGGCTGACCGGGCGCGGCTGGGATCAGAACGACTGGCCCGGCGACACGTCCTTTCCCACGCGCGAGGTGCTTGACGATGCCTTCCCCGGGCGGCCTGTCTGGCTCACCCGCATCGACGGGCACGCCGGCTGGGCCAACACCGCTGCCCTCAAAGCAGCGGGGATGGAAAAAATACAGAACGCCGACGACCCAGAGGGCGGCAAGATCATCCGGACTGAAGACGGTGCCCCGACGGGCGTCTTCGTAGACGCGGCGATGGGCCTGGTCGCCGGCGCCGAGCCCGAGCTGACCCGCGCCGAGCGCGCCGAGGGGCTGCGCCGCGCGCTCGACCGGACGCGGAGTAAGGGCCTCACCGGCGTGCACGACGCGGGCATCGGGATGGAGACGATCAGCATTTACAAGAAGGCCATCGACGAGGAGCGCTTCCCGCTGCGCGTCTACGCGATGGTGGACGGGCGCGGCGATGCCTTCGACCACTTCTGCGAAAACGGGATGATGACAGGAAAGCGCGGCCTGGGCTATGGCGAACGCCTGGCGGTGCGCTCCGTCAAGTTCTACATGGACGGGGCGCTGGGCAGCCGCGGCGCGGCGCTGCTGGCCGACTACTCCGACGACGCGGGCAACCGGGGCCTGCTTCGCCGCGAACCGCCGGCGTTTCTGAACGACGTGAACGCGGCGCTCGACTGCGGTTTTCAGGTCAACACCCACGCCATCGGCGACCGGGCCAACCGCGTGGTCCTCGACGCCTACGAGCAGGCCCGCGCCAGCGCAGGTGACCCCGACCCGGGCCGCCACCGCATCGAGCACGCCCAGATCCTCGCGCCCTCTGATCTGGAGCGCCTCGCCGCGCTGGGCATCATCGCCTCGATGCAGCCGACCCACGCTACCAGCGACATGCCCTGGGCCGACGAGCGCCTGGGCGAGAAGCGTTTGGAAACCAGCTATGCCTGGAAGAGCCTCCAAGAGAGTGGCGCGCACCTGGCCTTGGGTTCCGACTTCCCCGTCGAGGACGTGGACCCGCTGGAGGGCTTCTACGCCGCCGTCACGCGCCAGGATGCGGAGGGCCACCCCGAGGGCGGCTGGTTTCCCGACGAGCGCCTCTCGCGCCGGGCGGCGCTGCATGGTTTCACGCGGGAAGCGGCCTACGCTGCCTTCCAGGAAGATCGAATCGGCTCGCTCGAGCCCGGCAAGCGCGCCGATTTTGTGATGCTCTCGCGGGACATCATGCAAGTGCCCGCCGACCAGATCTTGGGCACAGAGGTCACGGCCACCTACATCGACGGTGAAAAAGTCTATCAACGCTCCCCCCGCTGAAGCGCCGCGTCGGAACCCGTCGTGGCCGCCTGCAATTTTTCGGAGCCACGGGCTTTCGTTCCTTCCTCGAACCTCTTCCCTGCTGTTTCTGCAATGGAAGACGTCTCCTCGCTCGAAGAAGCCTCCCCCACCGAGAACGCCCTCAGCCACGTCGCCCCCGAGGGCGGCGTGCAGATGGTCGACGTCTCCACCAAGTCCGACGCCCCACGTACCGCGCTGGCCGCCGGGCGCGTGCTGATCGGCGAAGAGGCGTTTCGGCAGATCGAGGAGGAAACGCTCAAAAAAGGCGACGTGCTGACCGTCGCGCAGATCGCCGGCATCACGGGGGCGAAGCTGACCAGCCGCCTCATCCCGCTCTGCCACAGCGTCCAGATCAACGGGGTGGACGTGGAGCTGTCCCTGGCAGAAGAAGACTTCGCCGTCGAGGTGCGCGCCTTCGCCAAGAGCACCGGCCCGACGGGCGTAGAGATGGAAGCGCTGACCGCCGTCAACGTGGCCGCGCTGACGGTCTACGACATGTGCAAGTCCGTCACCAAAGAGATTGAGATTGCCAACGTGCGCCTCCTGGCCAAGACCGGCGGCCAGAGCGGCGACTACCGGCGCGAAGAATAGCATTGGGGGCCCGGAGGTGCGCGCGTGTTGTGGTGTCGAAGAGCTCGGGGGGCTTACAATTTGATGGGTCTTACAATGACGTGAACATCATAACACCCGAACACTGCAAAGCTCCCATGAACACCTCTGAGGCCCATGAGCTGCTTGAGACCCACGAGCTGCTGACCTTCGCTGCCACCGGTGCGGTCAACGCCACGCAGGACCTGGTGCGCCGCGTGCGTGCGGGAGTTGAAGGGGCTGACGCCGAGCTGGTGGCGGAGGAAACTCTGGTGCTCGTGGCCGTCGCTACCAGCCGGGCGGTCGAGGTCGGCCTGCGCTCGGGCGCTCCCGCCGAGGCGCGCGAACAGCTCTGCGAAGCCCTGCTGGCCCTGCCGTTTACTTACCGCGACTACCTGACGGGCCGCGCGATGCTGGCGCAGGGAGAAAGGGAGGCCGCCGGCGCGATGGCTGAGGACGCCCAGTCCACGCGCGAAGGGTTGGAGCGCAAGCGCCAGTTCTACACCAGCCACCTGCCGGCGGGCCGCTTTCCCGGCGAGCACGCCCTTTCCGACAAGATGGCCCTCTGGATGGGCCGCATCAGCCCCCCGAAGCTGCCGGAAATGCCGCAGGAGCGCCTCGAAAAGCTCGAACTGGTCGACCCCCTCGTCGCGCACCTGAAGGTCGTCCTCGCCGCCGCCCGCCGCCGTGCTACCACGGGGGAGACCGCCGATGGTGAGCAGCAGACGGCGGAGCGCGCAGCCCGGTAGCTTTTCCGGCAACGCGCTTCCCCTTCCCCCGACTCCGATGAAGAAAAACATCTCCGTCGAAGAAGCGCGCGAGATTGTTCTTGCCGAGGCTGCCCCGACCGGCACCGAGAAAATTCCCTTCGACGAAGCAGCGGGCCGCACCCTCGCCGCGCCGATCACCAGCAGGGAAGACATTCCTCCCTTCCGCAACTCCGCGAGGGACGGCTTCGCTGTGCGCCGCGCCGACTTCGAGGGCGAGGAGCTGCCCATCACGCTCCCGCGCGCCTTCGAGGTGCCCGCCGGCCACGCCCCCGAGCGCGCCGTCGAGCCGGGAACCGTCGCACAGATCATGACTGGCGCCCCGGTGCCCGACGGCGCCGACGCCGTGGCTCCCATCGAGTGGACGAAAATGGACGAAAACGGCAAGGTGCGCTTCGAACGCGCCCCCGAGCCGCACGCGAACGTCCGCGAGGCCGGTGAGGATGTGCGCGAAGGGCAGACGATGGTCGAAGCGGGCACCCTCGTCACGCCGCCGGTCGTCGGCATGGCCGCGTCGCTGGGCTATCCCGAGCTGGAGGTGGCGTGCCGCCCGCGCGTGGCTCCGCTGTCCACCGGCGACGAACTGGTGCCCGTTCACGCCCAGCCGGGACCGGGCCAGATTCGCGACGCCAACGGCCCGGCGCTGGCCGCGCAGGCCCGCCACGCCGGGGCGCGGGCGCTCGCGCCCCTCGCCATTGCCGACGAGCGTGCCGCCGTGCGCCGGCACTTCAGAGACGCACTCGACGAAGCCGATGTGCTCCTCATCTCCGGCGGGATGTCGATGGGAGAGTATGACTTCGTGCGAGACGTGGTGGAAGAGATGGGCATGGAATGGTGCTTCTGGAAAGTGCGCCAGCGTCCCGGCAGGCCCCTCGGCTTCGGCACGCTGGAAGACGAATCGGGCAGCGACACGCTCGTCTTCGGTCTACCGGGCAATCCCGTTTCGTCTGCCGTCTGCTTCGAGCAGTACGCCCGGCCCGCGTTGGCGAAGATGCGGGGCCGCCGCCGCGTTCAGCGCCCGCTCCATGCGGCCACGCTCACCGAGGCCATGCGCTCGCGGGCTGACCTGCACTACTTTGCGCGCGGCATCGCCGAGCTCGACGAGGAAGGCCGCCTCACCGTGCGTTCCACCGGCGCGCAGGGGTCCCACGTCTATTCTTCGATGACGGCAGCCAACTGCCTGATTCACCTTCCTGAAGGGCTCGAAGACCCCGCCGCCGGCCGGCGCGTTCAGGTCGAGTGGCTGGAGGGGTGAGAGGGTTGTCGGACTGCTGGAGGCCGTGCGAGAGAGGAACCGCGAGCGCGGCGCGCGGTGACGTGAGACGCCCGCCGGCGGCCGGGCGTTAAATCAGCGACGCGCTCTGCCCGCCGTCGATGTTGATGCAGGAGCCGACCAGCAGGCTCGCCCGCTCCGAAGACAGGAACGCCACGAGGTCAGCCACTTCCTCGGCCGTGCCGAAGCGGCCGAGGGGCAGGTTCTCCTCAACGAACTGCTCCATCTTGTCGGGCTGCTCTTTGACGCGCCGGTCCCACGACCCGCCGGGGAAGCGAATCGAGCCGGGCGCGACGGTATTGACGCAAATGCCGTCCTCGGCCAGTTCCTGCGCCTGCACCTTCGCGAGGCTGATCAGCGCCGACTTGGTCGTGTTGTAGGCCGAGAGGCCCGCCCCGCCCAGCTCGCGCCCGAAGATCGACGAGGTGTAGATGAGCGAGGCGTGACCCGTCTCCGACGCCGCCGCGCGCAGGTGCGGGATCGCCGCGCGGGCGGTGCGCGTGTGCGAGCGAAAGTTGAGCGCGAAGATGTCGTCCCAGTCCTCCGCAGAGAGCTCCTCGAAAGGACCGCGCCGGTTCCCGCCCACGTTGCCGACGACCGCGTCGAGGCGACCCAGCTTCTCGGCGGCTTTTTCGACGAAGCGCTCGGCGGTGCCCTCGTCGGTGAGGTCGAGGGGGAGGGCGACAACCTCCGCGCCGACGTCCTCCAGCTCGGCGGCGGTGGCTTCGAGGTCGTCCCGGCCGCGCGCGCAGACGGCTACGTCCATGCCTTCCTCGGCCAGTCGGAGCGCGACGTACTTGCCGATGCCTCGGCTCGCGCCGGTGACGAGGGCCGCTTTGCCATCGAGGTGAAGGTTCATGAGGAGCGCGTAGAGCGCGGAAGAAAAAAGCGTGGCGAGGAATCGATTTCGGGCGCGAGCGGCTTTCCCATAATAGGTCCCGCGAGGCGCCCTGCCAACGGGGCAGGCCACTTTTCGCGGGGGTTTTACGCGCGCGGTCTCCGCCGGGGCAGGCATTGCCGTTGCACACGAGCGGGGCGCTCCCTACTTTTGTTATCCCGTCTGCACGTCCGCGCCCCCCTGCCCATGCCCGACGAATCGGCCCCCAGCAGCGAAACGAGCGACGAAGAGGTCGCCTTTGACGACCTCACCTTTGCCGACGCGCTTGCGCGCCTGGAGGCGCTGGTCGAGCGGCTCGATGGGGAAGACCCGCCTGCCCTCGAAGAGGCCCTCGACGCCTACGAGGAAGGCAACGCGCTGGCCCGCGAGTGCCTGCGCCGCCTCGACGAGGCCGAGTTGCGCGTCGAGCGCCTGTCGATTGACGAATGAGCGTCGCCCCGCTGGGTCTTCGCGGACGGTGGACCGCAGACGGCGGACGGCGGTTCGTCAACGCGCCCCCGCACTCCCACGCCCCCGCACTCTCATGCTCTTCCCCGACTTGCCCGGGTCGGCGCGCCTCTGGGTCTACGCCGCCGACCGCCCGCTGACCGACGACGAGAAAGAGACGCTGACGCGCCGCCTGGAGGACTTCCTGGCGGGCTGGCAGTCGCACGGGCGGCCCGTAGAGGGCGCCGCCGAGGTGCGGGACCGGCGCTTCGTGCTTCTGGCCGCCCACCGACCCGGCGCCCCCGCCGAAGAAGCCAATGAGGGCGTCAGCGGGTGTGGGATCGACGCCTCGGTGCATGTGCTCGAATCCTTCGCCGAGGAAACCGACGTGGGCTGGACCTCGAGCCTCGACGTGTTGTACCGCGACGCGGGAGGGAACGTGCAGAGCGTTTCGCGTCCGGCCTTCGCCGGAAAAGCCGAGGCGGGGGCCGTGGACGGGGCCACGCCTGTCTTCGACCTGAGCGTCGAAACGCTGGCGGACCTGCGCGCAGGCCGCTTCGAGCATCCCGCCGAGCAGGGCTGGCACGCCGAAGCGTTCCCGCTGGCGCCGGCCGCCACGTAGGAGGACGGACCCGCCTTCGACTTGCCTCTGCTCGTTCCGATGCGCCAGCACTTCCCGCTCTGGATGAAGCGCCTGGGGCTGCGACGCTCGCTGCTGGGCTACCTGGCGCGCACCTCCTCGGCCCGGCGCGAGATCATGCTGGCCTTTGCCGTGCTGCTGGGGCTTTGTGCCATCGGCACCGCCGGGTACAGCCTCATCGAAGGCTGGTACTGGTTCGACGGCCTCTACATGACGTTCATCACGATCACGACCATTGGGTTTACCGAGCTGGAGCAGCTCTCCGCCCTCGGGCGCGTCTTTACGATTTTCATCGGGATCAGCGGGATCGGGATCGCCGCCTTCATCGCCACGCGCCTCACGCAGTTTCTCATCACCAATCAGAACCTTCGCCAGCGCCGCCTTGCTCGCATGATCGACCGTATGGAGGACCACCTCATCATCTGCGGGTACGGGAGGATCGGGCGCCGCATCGTGCAGGACCTGCAAGGGTCGGGCAAATCCTTCGTGGTGGTCGAGAAAAACGAAGAGCACATCGAGACGCTGCGCGAGGAGCAGGTGCCCTGCATCGAAGGAGACGCGCGCGACGAGGAGCGCCTGCGCGCCGCCGGGGTGGAGCGCGCCCGCAGCCTTCTGCTCACGCTCCCGGAGGATGCCACGACGGTTTTCGTCACCCTCACCGCCCGTGAAGTCACGCACGCGACCAACCATGACCTCTTCATCGTGGCGCGCACCAACGATCACCGCAACCGCTCGAAGATTCTCACCGCCGGGGCCGATAAGGTCATCGCCCCGCTGGAGGTCGGCGCCGACCGGATGGCGCAGGTGGTCATGCGCCCGAAGGTGGACCAGTTCATGGAAGAAATCCTGCACACCGGCGCGCTGGGACTGCAAATGGATGAGGTGTACGTCCGAGAGGGCGCTCCGCTGGCCGGGCGCACCCTCGCAGAGAGCGAGTTTCGCCAGCAGTTCGAGGCGGTCGTCGTGGCGGTGATCGAGCCCGACGAGGACGAAATGAACTTCAACCCGCGGGCGCACATGAAAATCCAGGCCGGCGACGTTCTCGTCGTCCTGGGCAACCCCAAGATGATTCACCGCCTCAACGAAGAAGGCTGCACGCCCTGAGGACCTCCGCGCTTCCCCGACGGTCGGAAGCAGACGCTTTTTCAAACCGAGCGGAACGCAGCGGCGTCATTTTTGCCCGGACGCAAGGGCAGCAACGCTTGCAAGAAACGCTCGCAAGAAACGCCCGCGAGAGGGGCGCGCAGCGTCTGTGAAGCTTCGGTGGGGGGGCGGCCCGCTCTGGAAACAGGGAAACGCCCCGTTCGTGCCAAAGGGAGGCACAAACAGGGGAAGCGCGCTTCGTTTCGTGTCCTTTCGCCAAACGCCGTCTTCTCCATGACCGCGCTGCTCGCCGTTCGTTTTCGGGGCGCCCGGGCCGGGCTCGTGCTGGGGGCGTTCTTCGCGCTCTTGGGGATCGTCGCCGGAACGCCGGCCCATGCGCAGTCCAGCGCTCCGAACGGCACCAGCGCGCCCGCCGCCGACCCCCCGGCCGATAACGCTCCGCGCTCCGGCGGGGGCGGTTTCATCGACCAGACGGCAGTGGAGGCCATCCTGGAGCGGCGCGGGAAAAACCTTGACGCGCTGCCGGAGGTGTATTACGAATACGCCGTGCTGGAGCACCCCAGTGGCAACTCGGTCCTGGCGCGCAACGCCTTTTACCAGAAGCTGGGCGACGGCAACGCCAAGCGCGGAAAGAACCGCGCCCGGCTGGTGCAGCTTTTGAACCGCCAGCTTCTGGAGCACTCCGAAATGGGCGACACGCTGGTCGTGCCCACCAAGTTCGGGCTCGACTTCCGGGCCTACTCCCCGTACCCGCGCTACTACCCCGGCGCGCGCGACTTAAAGAAGCTCTTCATCATGCATAAGGGCGTGCAGGCGTGGGCGGCCTACGAGTACGGCAAGCTCACGCGCTGGGGCATCATCAACACTGGCGAGGACGCGAATCCCACGCCCAGCGGGCGCTTCAGTTTTAACTGGAAGCAGGAGTACCGCGTCTCGACGCTCAGCCCCCCGGGGGAGGAGTGGGAGATGTACTGGGTTTTCAACTTCTACCACCGGCGCGGGATGCACGTGCATCAGTACGAGATGCCCACCGGCGGCCCGACCAGTCACGGCTGCGTGCGCCTCGTCGATGCCGACGCGCGCTGGATCTACAACTGGGCCGAGCCGTGGGAGTCGAGCAACGGTCCCATCGGCCCGCAATCGGCGCAGGGGAACATCACCGAGCCGGGTACGCCTGTGCTCGTTCTCGGCGAAAACCCCGAGGGCGCGCCGAAGCCGTTCGAGTTCAAGAAGCGCTACCCTGTGCTGAAGCGCCTCGACCTGCCCGCAGACCCGATGAGCGTGCCCGCCGGTTCCCCGTGGCAGCGCACCTTCGACCGCCGGGCGGGGCGTTGATTGGTGAAGGGTTGACTTGTGAAGGTGGAAGGAAGGTCTGAGGAAGCGTGGTCTCCTCTCCTTCAAATCTTCGAAGCTTCCCGCCCTCGCGCTCGGAAGGGCGCATTCACTGCACCACGTGAAAGATCACTGCACCACGTGAAAGAAGCGTCTGAAGCGCGGGGCGCCGATCCAGTCGGCTTCGTCGTTCCACGAGAAGTACACCATCACGGCCTTGCCCACGATGTGGTCCATCGGGACGAAGCCCCAGAAGCGGCTGTCCTGGGAGTCGTCGCGGTTGTCGCCCATCACGAAGTAGTAGTCGTCCCGAAAGGTGTACTCGCTGACGACCTCCCCGCCGATTTCGTAGCGGCCGGGACGGACCTCGCGCGCGGCGCGCTCTTCATACTCGTCGATGACGCGACGGTACACCGGCCACGTCTTCTCGTTGAGATCGACGGTCATGCCTTTCTTCGGGATCGTGACCGGACCGTAGTTGTCGCGCGTGTAGCTGCGCCCTTCGGGAAAGAGTTGCAGGCGCTGGAAGCGTTGCCGCCTCGACGATCCGCTTTGCTCGGTGATGCTCGGCTTCACCGACGCGACCCAGTTCCATCCGCGGATGCTGTCGGCCGCGGCCGGGGTGGCCTGCACGCGCACCACCGCCGGGTCGGGCGTGGGCAGCACGGCCTCCTTTGGGTCGATGCCCAGCTCGCGCAGCTTCGCCGGGGAGAGGCGTGCGTCGGGCGTGTTTTTCTCCACGCGCCAGAGCTGCTGCATCATCGGCAGGAGGGAGTGGCGCTCGAGGTTGCCCTCCGTGCCGGTATAGACGACCTTGTCTTTGACACGCAGCGTCTCGCCGGGCAGGCCCATCACGCGCTTGATGTAGTGGACCTTCTGGTCGATGCCGCCTTCCGCCGGCGGGTAGTTGAAGACGATCTCGTCGCGGCGGTCCACGTCGTCGAAGCCGGGGAGGCGCACGTACGGGAAGACCTCCCCCGGCAGGCACCACTGCGTGTAGGGCACGCACAGGCTCATCGGCAGGCGCGCGCCGTAGTGCAGCTTCGAGACGAAGAGGTAGTCGCCCACCAGCAGGCTCTTTTCCATCGAGGGGGACGGGATGCGGAACTGATCGATGAAGAACGTCCGCACCACCAGCATGATGAGCAGCGCCAGCACGACGGCCTCGATCCACTGGCGAAGCTGGCCTTTGCGGGCCTGCTTCGACTCGCGGCCTGCGCCGGCGCGCCCGTTCGCCCCGCTGCCGCTCTGCGACTGGCGGGTCTGCCGGCGCTCGCGCCGTCGTTTTGCACGCTGGGCGGTGGAGGAGGAGCGCGCCAAAGAAACTGCAGGGAACGATGAAAGGACGGCCGGCGCGCGGTCCCGCCGGGCATTCGCCGTGCACAATGTGTACCCAATGAAGACGGGCCGCCGGCGTTTCCGACGTTGCGCCGCGTACCCGTTACGAGCCCCGTTCCCCCCGTTACGAGTCACGCTCCAGCACGGGGCGCTGCCCGGCCCTTATCTCACGGCGCTCCACCGGGCGGGCAAAGAAACGCTGCCCGTCGAAGCCGGTGCGGTACCACGTCGCGGTACTCGTCTCGAAGTAGTAATCCACGTAGCGGGCGCGCAGGTCCGTCTCGGCCAGCGGGGCGAGGACGGCTTCGCGGAGTGTACGCAGCCGGTTGCGGAAGCGCGCGGGAGCAGCGAAGACGAGTCCCCGGTCGAACGGCCCGCCGGTGTCCACCACCTTCGCCGGGATCGAGTCATTGACGACCAGCCAGTAGGCAAACTGGATATACTGGGGCGCAGGGCGTCCATCGAGCGATTCGGCGTCCACGACAGTTAGCGTAGGGTCGCCGTAGAGCGCCTGCAGGCGTGCGCGCAAGCGGCGCGTCTGCATCGTGTCGAGCAGGGTGCGTCCGTTGGCGCCGAGGTAGGCCCAGTCCGTCCCCGCGAAGCGCTCGGTGAAGGCGGCCCGCGCCAGTCGCTGCACCGCGCGGCGCGTGCGGATGGGCGGAAGGGGGCTGGCCGGCGCGTCTGTCCCGCCTGGGCGCGCCTGCCGCCGGCCGAACCGGGCGCGGAGGGAGTCGAGGCGCGGCGTGCGCAACCGCACGGGCGAGAGCGGGGCTGCGTGCTCGTCGAGGCGCGCCTGCGTGAGCGACTGGATGCG